>JAFGKA010000341.1 GCA_016928855.1 Phycisphaerae bacterium | reverse complement strand
TGTTTGCATGTCAGTTCTCCGGTTGGGTGTCGAGGGCGCGACGGTATTGCTGAGCCGACTCCTCGAGCCGTCCGCCCCATGCCAGAACCTCGGCCAGCGCGAAACGGACCTGCGGGGTGTCCTTCTGGGTCAGCAGATTCTCGAGCACGGTGATGGCGCGGTCGGTGGCTTGCTGGCCGCCGAGGGCCCGCGCCAGTTGAATGTGGGTATGCACGCGGCGCGCGTCATCGGGCGGCAGCAGGCGAATGACCTCGTTCCAGGCCTCTTCGGCTTTCGCGAACTGTTGCGCCCACTGCAGGGCTTCGGCATATTCGATCCACCACGCCACACGATCCGGCTCGAGGCTCGTCGCTTTCGCGAGCGCTTCGGCCGCGGGGCCGACGCGGCCCTGGTTCTTACGGCTCAGTCCAAGCCAGTACCAGGCGTCGCCGTTGGCCGGGTTCGCCTGCGTGGCGCGGCTGAATGCGACCTCCGCCAAGTCGAACCGACCCGCGTCGTATTCCCTTCGTCCTTCGGCCTGCTGAATGTTCCCGGCACGGAAGTAGTGGTAGGCCAAGGCGATGACCATACCGAGCACCGCGAACAACAACGCGGTCAACCACAACTGACTTCGGGCTTTGAGCATGATCAAACCTCCCTGGTTGATCGAATCCTCACATGGGCGGTTCGAAGGCGTATCGGCGCGGGCTGGCCGGACGCACTGTGCACGACACACCGCTGCCGCGGCACCCCGCTGCCGACGGCCGACGCCAACATAGCGAGGTCGGCATCGGAAGGGAACTTGTCGAGCACGGGGTTCATCATCCGTGACGCCCGTTTCACAGGTCGCACCTTTCGGGGCTGGCGACAACACGTTTCGTGATAAGTGGGTCCATTATGGGACCGCGCGGCCGTGTACGTCAAGACCGCCTCCCACACACGCGGCGGGAATCCGCTGATGTGGATGCGCGGGCAGCGTTGCCCCCTGCCGTGGCGGCCGCGGGGCCGTCATCTGGCTTGCGGCATGGATCGGAGGCGCTCGATGGTTGGCCGTTCAGCGTCGAGTTCCGCCAGGAATTCCGAAAGCATTGCCCGCACGGCCGGATCGTTCATCCGCTCGGCGAGCTGGGTGTAGAGTTCGCGCGTACGCCGCTGAGAGGAGTCGATCTCGAAGAGATATCGCTGGAAGGTGCCCTCAGAAAACATCCTGGTGACTCCTTTCCACCTGATCGATCAGGCGCTCGAGGCGTTCTGCCCGTTGTTGCGGCCCCGTCACGAGGTTGTGCAGGGAGTCGACGACCGTCTCACGCTGGGATTCGGTCAGTCCGCTCCAGGCGAAGGTGCTGACGACGTTTCCGATGCACAGCGCGGCCGTCCGTTCCGTCGCCGCGGCCTTCCGCAGGGCCTCAAGCAGTTCGTCTTTGCTCATGTGGAACTGACCTCCTAGGCGGTCGCGGCACGGGCGCCTGCCGTTGCAGGTTGCGCGCCGATCTCGCGGAAATACAATACAGACCAGAACACGGCAAAGTGGATCCCGGCCCAGAACGCATTGATACCGGCCGCCAGATCGTGCTCGAAGATGGACCGGCTCATGCCCCAGATGAAGACGACGAAGCTTATCGTGCAGATGGCCACTTGAGGCCAGACCAGCCGCAGGGGCACCATCGTCGTTTCGCCCTTTGGCGTTACGCCGAAGCGATTGCCGATCCCGAAGACGACGGCCAGCGACGCCAGAACGTGGACAGGCGCCGCGAGCAGCCCGAGCAACTGGCCTTGGACCATCTGATCGAGCGTGTAGTGCCGGCGGCGGAGCCCGCCGATGAACACCATCACCGCGAACAGAAGGTACGGCAGGAACGCGGCCGCATAGACCTCCGGCCGGACGAAATAGCTCGGGATGCCGAACACGACGTACAGCATCGGGCACAGCATCAGGATGAGGTAGGACCACCCTACGAGATAGAAACTGCCCGAGAGACCGTAATCGACCCACTGCCAGAACCCGAGGCTGTGCGGCCGTGTGAAAAATTGTTTGACCAGACGCAGGCCGACGCCCAGGGTGCCGCGGGCCCAGCGGAACTGCTGACGGAAATACGCCGGCAGCGAAGTGGGGCCGAGCCCCATGACGTACGTCTCGCCGTAGTACAGCGACTGCCAGCCCGCCGTATGCAGCTTGACGGACGTCGCGAAATCCTCGGTGACCGACGTCTCGTCGAGGCCGCCGACCGCCTGCAGCGCCTCGCGCCGGAAGACGACGTTCGTGCCGCAGCAGAACGCGGTGCCTGACGAGGCCTTCGCCTCAGAGATGTATTCGTAGAAGATGGCCTGCTGGCTTCCGGCGGCGGATGCTACGCGGTTCGAGTGCATGTTGGCGTAGAACTGCGGCGTCTGGACGAACGCGAGCTTCGGGTCCGCCTCGAGCAGCGGCACAATCCGGTTCAAGAAGAACGGTAGCGGGCTCTGGTCCGCGTCAAAGACCGCCAGATATTTGCCCTGCAGGTGCTTGAGTGCGTCGTTGACGACGCCCGCCTTGGCGCCGTGCCGCTCGTCGCGACGGAACAGCCGCGCGCCGAAACGCTCCGCGAGCTGCGCGGCTTCGCGGATGAATCGTGGGTCTGAGGAGTCGTCGAGCAGCCAGATCGTCTTGTTGGGATACGACATACCCGTCAGCGCTGTCAGCGTCCGTTCGAGAATCTCCTTCGGTTCGTGGCGGGCGGCGACGAGCACGTCCACTTCCGGAAAGTCGGCTGGATCTCGCAGGATTGCCGCGGGGACGGGGCGTCGCACGCTCAGGGCCCGGAGGACGCTCAGCACATAGCCGAAGGCGTGGAGCAGCACGAACGTCTCCGCGAGCAACAGCGCCAATGTGACGGGGATGTCGAGGCCCGTGTAGTCTGCCATCGTGACGAGGGCCACGCGAGCGCATAGATAGATCGCCATCGCGGCCATCGCGACGAGGGCGAGCGCCAGGAACAGCGTTCCGAGCCCGGTGGTGGACGTGCGTTGCTGCAGCGTTCCGTCAGCACGGATATCCATGCTCATCTCCCTG
>JAFGKA010000340.1 GCA_016928855.1 Phycisphaerae bacterium | reverse complement strand
TCAGGGGAAGGGGGTCGGGACGCCGATGAACTGTATGTGCCGCAGAGACGAATCCCGCCAGATCCTCCGCCGGGCGCGGACGGCAGGGAGTAGCCGTATGGGACGTTCGACAGGAATACAACGTATTGGGGCGACGTTGTTTATGGTCGCCACAATGGCCGGCTGTCCGGTTTCCGACAACGGCGAGGCCATCAAACCGGCGCCAACATCGCGGGTGGCGATGGTGCCGGTTGAGGGCGAGGTGCTTGCCGGCCAGTTGGTTTCGTTGGTCAACGCGGCTCGGGCCGAGCACGGCGTGAAACCGGTGCACGAGAGTCCGATATTGACGCAACTGGCCGAGGATTTCTGCACGCGGATGATAGAGGGGGGCTTTTTTGCCCACGTCGATCCCGAGACGGACAGCAGCCCGCTCAAGCGCGCGTTGGCGGCGAACTACCTCTGCCTGGCGGTCGGCGAGAACCTGGCGGCGGGCCAGACGTCGCCGGCGGCCGTGCTCGATGACTGGATGGCCTCGGCCGAGGGGCATCGCGAGAACATTCTCTCGGCGCAGTGGGACGAGATCGGTGCTTCCGTCTGCACGGGGGGCGAGTACGGCGTCTACTGGGTGCTCGAGTTTGGCAACCGCCCGTAGTCGTGCCGAAAATGCGTCAGCCGCGCAGAGCCGCGGCCAGCTTCTTCAAGGCTTCCGGAACACCGGTCAACGGGTCTTCCTTGCCTTCGTATTCCAGAGCGACATAGCCGCGATAGTTAGCCTTGCGCAGGATGCCGATGATCCGCGGGAAGTCGGCTTCACCGGCGGGCTTGCCGTCCTCACCACGCACGTAGAGTTTGACCTGCACGGTGATCGTCTTCGGCATCACCAGTTCGATGTTCCTGTAGGTGTCACCGTGGAAGTTACCGGTATCGAGGTTGATGCCGAGCCAGTCATGGTTGACCGTATTGCAGATGTGGTTGACTGCCTCGGCGGTTTCGGTCAGGTAGCCGTGGTTTTCGATCGCGAGGAAGATCGCGCGCGAGCCGGCGTAGTCGCAGCACTCCTTGAGGCACTCGATGAACCAGCCGAAGGCCTCGTCGCGCGGCGTGTCCTTGTGCGGGCGGCCGGCGAAGATGCGGATGCACGGGGCGCCGAGTTCGACCGAGTGGTCGACCCAGCGCTTCACGTAGGCGATCTGTTCGTTGCGCTGCTCGCCGGGCGGCAGGCAGAAGTTGTTGCCGACAGATGTGCCGGAGATGTCGAGGCCGAGCTTGAACGCCTTGGCTTTCAGGCTGTGTATATAGGCCTTGTCTTCCGATTCGAAGTAGTAGGATGTGGGTTCGACGGCGTCAAGGCGCCAGACGGCGGCGAGATCGCACAAGTCGTGCAGCGTCATCGAGCCCTTGTTCTCGCCCCGCGGCAGCAGCTTGTTGAACGAATAGGCCGCGATGCTGAGTCGCATCTGCGAGGTGATCTTGCCGTCGCCCGTCGAGGGCTTCTCGCCGACCACGGCGGCTTCGCCGCTATGCCACGCCGATCCGACGAGGGTTGCCGCGCCGGCGCCGAGGATCTGTCTTCGCGTCAGTTGCATTGTCCTATCACTCCTTCCGGTGATTGTTGCCGCACAACACCTACAAGATGGGCCTTTCCTCTTTCCGCCGCAGCAGCAGGTACAGGAAAAACCCGCCGCCGATCAGGTTCGTGAGCACGCCGACCGGCAACTGCCGTGACGAGCCGGACAGCAGCACGCCCGTCCGCGCCATCGCGTCGCAGATCGGCAGGAACACCGCGCCGCCCAGCAGGGACGCCGGTAGCAGCGTTCGGTGCGTCGGGCCGACCAGCAGCCGCATGATATGCGGAATGACCAGCCCGACAAAGCCGATCGGGCCGCACTGGGCGACGACGCCGGCCGTGATCAGCGATGCGGCGAAGTAGATTCGCCGGCGGGCCCGGCGCACGTCCACGCCGCGGCTGGCCGCGACGAGTTCGCCCATCATCAGCAGATCGAGGTCGCGGTGGGCGTGGATGGCGATGGCCGTGCCGATCAGCACGAACACGAAGGCATCGAGCGCTGGGGCGAAGCTGACGACTTCGCATGAGCCCATGAGCCACTTGATGATCGCCTGGATGTCATGGCGGTCGGCGCGGTACATCGCCAGGACGATCAGCGCCGAGCACACGAATCCGATCGTCACGCCGGCCAGCAGCAGCGTGCCGGTCGAGAACCCCTGCTTGAGTCGCGTGATGCCGTAGACGATCAGCACGCACACGATCGCGCCGGCGAAGGCTGCGAGGCTGAGCTTCGAGACGCCGAACCACAGGCCGCTGATTCCGTTGAGAAGGCAGTAGGCCGCCGCCAGTGATGCGCCGCTCGAAACGCCCAGCGTAAACGGCGAGGCGAGCGGATTGCGGAAGATCGCCTGGAACATCACGCCGGCCAGCGCGAGCCCGGCGCCGGCCAGCACGCCCATGCACACGCGAGGCACGCGCAGCGTCCACGCGACGCGCTCGAACTCGGCGCCCGGCCAGCCGATCAGCGGTGTGACGATCAGCGTCGCCGCGAAGAGCAGGCCGAGCAACATGAATACGAATGTCTGACGCGACACGGGCTACACCTTCAGTTGCACAAGCGTCCGGCCGCTCGCCGCATCGGCGAGCTGGACGAATTCGGTATCGAAGATTTCGCGAAGCCGCTCCGGCGGCAGGAATGTTTCTACGGCTCCGTCAAACGCTACGCGCCCGTCGCGCAGCGCGATCACCCGTGCGTCAAGCATTGCCGGCAGGTTGAGATCGTGACAGACGACCATCAGCGTCTTGCCCGCCTGGGCCAGCTCGCGCAAAAGCCGGATCAGTTCGGCCTGATGCTTCGGGTCGAGTGAGTTCGTCGGCTCGTCGAGGAACAGCGCCGGCGACTCCTGGGCCAGCGCCGCGGCGAGCCAGACTTTCTGCCGCTCACCGCCGGAGAGCGTCTCGGCGGTGCGATCGAGCAGGCCGCGGACGTCGCAGCGTTCGATGGCCGCGTCGATCGCCTTCCGATCGTTGCCGCCGAGCGGGTCGAGCGGGTCCACGTGCGCGTAGCGACCGGCGGCGATGATGTCGCGCACGCGGAAGCCGAGGAACCCTTCGTAGAGCTGGGGGACGTACGCGACGTGGCGGGCGATCCGGCGGCGCGAGAGCTTCTCGATCGGCACGGCGTCGAGCGTGATACGGCCGGTCTGCCGCGGCAGCAGCCCAAGCAGGCTCAGCAGCAGCGTCGTCTTGCCGGCGCCGTTTGGCCCGACGACGGCGATTGTCTCGCCTGGCTCGGCCACGAGCGACACGTCGTGCAGGATCGGCCGCTTGCCGCGACGCACACAGAGCCCTTCCGCTTCGATCCGCATACGCTACCGCCACTCGGCCAGGGTTGTGGCCATCTGATGGAACACGATATTGATCCGCGGGCTCGGCACGAGATTTTTGCGCGTGCCGTAGGACCGGATCGCCCGGTCGCGCACGGCCCGGAGCGGACCGACGCCGGCCCAGGCCTTGAATGTTTCGTCCGGGGTCGCTTCGCCGACGGCCGAGCGCACCTCCAGGATGATGTCGGGATCGACCGCGACGAGTTGTTCGAGTGAAAGCTCGCCCGACTTGGTCTGCACGAGTTCGGCGGCGGCGTTGTGGTGGCCGAGCCGCGTGACCAGCCGGCTCAGGAACAGCTCCGGCCCGGCGACGAACACGGCCTTCGGCGGGACCGGCAGCTCGTCGAGTACGATCAAGACGCGTTTGGGTGCGTCGGTGCGGCCGGAGGCGGCGATCGCATCGAGTTCGGCCCGCAGACACGCGTTGAGCATGGCGGCGGTGCGCGGGCGCCCGGCGATCTGGCCGATGCGGGTGATACCGTGGAAGATGCCGTCGAGGCTGTCGTCGGTGACCTCTTCGAACGGCAGCTTGAGCGGCGCGAGCTGATCGCGGACGCGGGGGCTGTTCTGGTTGATGAGGATGATCTCCGGCTGGATCGACGCGAGCAGTTCGAGGTTGGCGTCCATGATCGCGCCGACCTCGGGAACCTCTCGTACGGCGGCCGGGTGGATGCAGTACGCCGTGCGGCCGACGAGCCGGTCGAGCAGGCCCAGAGCGCAGCAGGTTTCGGTCAGGCTCGGGGCCATCGAGACGATGCGCGTCGGGCCGCTGGCCTCTTCGGCCGGGTGGACGATCGGCTCGGCGACGTAATCGTGGGCGTCGGGGATCCTGCCGCCGGCGGCGGGGCGCGTCGTGGCCGTCGTGCCGGCCGGCGCTGTCGGCCATTGCCCGACGATGCGCAGGGCTGTCGCCGCCCCAACACCGCCCATCACGATCAGCCAGAGTATCGCGCTACGCCGCATGGCGGGGCATTCTACGCGATCGGCTCGGCCGCTGCACGTTGTCAGCGGCCCAGCGCCGGCGCGGGCGCCCCTGGCCCCGCCGCGGGTTCATGCGGTTGCGCTCCATTGACCGGAGCCCCGGAAGGCGTCATCATGGAGACGTTGCGCATCGGGTGGTCGAGGGGTGGACGCAGCGGGAGAAATAGACTGCGGCCCCCCTGCGTATTTGGATCGATGCGGGTGGTCTGAGAGGAAATCACATGCGACACACGAAACACCGGCTAACTCCTCGGTGGATCCCAATCAGCTTTCTGGTTCTGATCTGGGCTGCCACCTCCTGGGCTCAGGGTGCATCGGACTCGCCTGCGCTGCGGGCCGCCGAAGCCTTTGTTGATAAGGTCCGGTTAGGGGCCCTCTGTCCGCCCAACTGGGAAGGCGCCAAGGTCACCAGCGTAGAGGTCGTCCAAACGCCAGCGGCACGATCGCACATCTGCAAGCTGACCAGTTCTGGCGAGTTCCGAGGCTACGTATTGTTATCAGAGGTGAACGGCCAGCTTACGCCCGTGATGTACTCGGGCTCGGCTGTTCCGGTCGAACTGATAGCATCTCTGCAGCCTCTGGCAAACGGCGGCTCGATGGGGCCGCCATCGCAAATTGAGGGGCCAGCGGATGTCATCATGGTTGGCACGTGCTCGGGCGAGACGAAGGGGGAGTCCGCCTCGACAGGTGCCGCTGCCTCCGCCCTTGCTACCGTCTTGGGACGCCTGCAGGAACACGAGGGTTATCCGCTCTTCGAGTACACCGCACTTGGACGCAAGGACTATCAGGACGCGAAGGTTCATCAATTGTTGTTGCAGCGGGGAGCTGCGAAACCGACCTCCAGTGCTCCGGCAACCCCGGCACCATCTGGTGAGACCGAGCGAACGTTCGTTGAGTTCGTGAACGCGAGGCAAAAGATCTTGGAGGAGAAGGGGCTTGTCGAGCCAGCGGACGCGTCAGAGCATTCCTCCCGTCGCCCCACCAAACCTGTCAGCGCCTTCCGCGCCCTGGGCCCACTATTCAAGGAATACCTCACATCGGCTGCGCGGGAATCCGACCGTATGGCTTTAATCAGGGCAGAGCGCTCGGCCGCACGGGCTGCTGTAGGCGAGGAGCGATCACTCGGTTGCGTCAATGCATATTTACTTGGAGCGAGTTATCTGGCAGACTCGCCCACGCTCGACGCAGCGGTCCAGGCATTCTTTCTGTCGCGGGGTCTTCTGATGACCTGTGACAGAAAGTCGATTGCCGAGGTCGCTCGGAACGAGTTGCCGTGCGTAGTGGCCGGGCCCACCTCTTCCGCAGCCGTCACGCTCATTGCTCAATCTCCTCCGGATAATGCTGGTTGGGCGCAGATCTGCGTTCATGAGACAGTGACGACGATCCGCGAGACGTTGTGGGAGAGGCGCCAACGTCTGGCGGCCGAAAAAGGTGTGGTCAGCAAAGACTCTGACGGCTCAACGGGAATTGACCCGTCGCTACCTGCGGAGCGACAGGAGTTCATCCGGCAAGCGATGGAGAATGCCAAAGAGCGTGAAAAGACGCATATCGTTGTTGAGGACCCACTGGCGAATCTGCCGGCCTCTTTGGCTGAAGGGGCCCATATGATTGTTCTGGGAGCCCTGTCCGATTGGCAGGCCATCGGCATATCGTTCCCAGTCCGGTAGGGTGGCTCAAGCGAAGCGGACCCACCTGTTGTCTGGGAAAGAGCAGGGCCGCAATGGTGTCTGTTATCTGTCGCCCCTGCGGGGTTTGATGGTGTCGGCGGCATCGATCCCAGGGGCTTGCGCCGCTGGCTACACATCTGTGCCCCGTTGGGGCACACCGGCGGGCCTCGGAATGTAGTCGGTGCGGCTTAGCGCGTTTGCGTTGTCTGTTTCGCTTCTGCCTTCTGCCTTCTGGCTTCTGCCTGCTTCGGTGTCCGCACTGGCGGCTTGTCCGGGCGGTTGTAGCCCCTGGCTGTTTCCTCGCGGCAGCGTTTCTCTGTCGCCTCCGGAGATTCACCGAGTTCCTGGAGCATCGCCGCGTGCATCTGTTCGATTCGTTGTTTGTGCTCGGGGCGATCAGCGAGGTTTGCGAATTCACCGGGGTCGGCCTCGAGGTCGTAGAGTTCGCGCTGCGGGCCGTGCTCGGCGTCCGGAGCCGTGTGATAGACGTATTTGTATTTGCCGCTGCGGTACATGACGAAGCCGGACGCGATGTGATGAGCGTAATATTCGCTGAGGGCGAAATCCTTCCACGTGGCGTCGGCGTTGTCGAGCCAGGCGAGCATCGAATCGCCGTCCCAGTCGGCGGGCGTTTTCATGCCGCCGAGTTCGGCGATCGTCTGCACGACATCGACGAGTGAGCACGCACCGGCGCGGCGCTGGCCGCCGGCCCATCGTCGCGGCCAATGGATGATCAGCGGAACGCGGGCGCCGTGCTCGTACATGCAGTTTTTCCACCACATGCCGTGCTCGCCGAGGTTCTCGCCGTGGTCGGTCGTGTAGATGATGACGGTGTTGTCCGCCTGACCGCTGGCTTCGAGGGCGGCGAGGACCTCGCCGATCTGCTCGTCGACCCATTGCGTCAGGCCGTAATAGAGTTCGCGGCCGCGGCGGACGACATCCGGATCGACCTCGACGACGTTGAAGCCGACGCGCAGGTGCTTGTAGTTCAGCGGCATGGCATCGAGGAAGCGTGGCGGGATTGTCGGCATCGGCACCTTGCCTTTGTACGGTTCCCAGTATTTCTCGGGCACGATCAGCGGGAAGTGCGGGGCGAGATAGCCGGCGATCATGAAGAACGGCTTGTCGCTGCTCTTGCGTTGCTGGAGGAATTCGACGGAGTGCTTCGTGACGGCCAGGTCATGGTCGAGCACGCCGGACCGTGTGCCGGGGCGGAAGTCGTCGAAACGCTGGTTCTCTTTGTTGGCGGGCGGGGTCAGATCATCCGCTTTGCGACGATTGCCTTTGCCGCGCTTGAACGATTGATTGCCAGGCGAGCCGGGCACGTCGCTAAAGCCGTACCGCCGCGTGGCGTCGTAGTGCATTTTGCCACAGAGCAGCGAGTCGTACCCGGCGGCGGTCATGACCCGGGCGATCGAGGGATAGTCATCGCTGGGCAGCCAGCAGTCGTTGTTCCACGCGCTGACGCGGCTGATGTACTTGCCGGAGGTGAACGACAGCCGGCAGGGCACGCACAGCGGCGAGTTCGTGTAGGCGGCGTCAAATGTCACGCCTTGTGCGGCCAGCCGATCAATGTTCGGCGTCTGGACGATCCGGTTGCCGTAGCAGCCGAGCACGCCGGCGTTATGCTCGTCGGATATGATGAAAAGAATGTTCGGCCGACTTGCTGGTTCGGCGGCGCGACCAGCGGTCGGCACAGCGGCCAGGACGAGTATCGCGAGACCGATTCGAAGGGCGTAACGGAACATGAGATTCCTCCTGTATGCGATTCCGGGCAAGCCCAGCGTATTCACCACTGAGTCACGGAGACCACGGAGAAGATACCCAACCACAAAGACACAAAGCCACAAAGAAGAAGATCTACCACGAAGATCCCGAAGAAGAGATTGCCACGAAAAACACGAAGAGGCACGAAGGAAGATCTTTGTGTGTTCTTGTGTCTCGCGTGGCCATTGGCTTTGGTGTCCGACTCCATCTCCTGACTTCTGACTCCTGTCTTCTGATTCCTGTCTTTTACTTCTTCTCCATTCGCGTTCATTAGCGGTTCGTCTTCTCTTCTTCGTGTCTTGGTGCCTTCGTGGTTCAGTTTCTTCTCTTCTTGGCGTCTTGGCGGTTCGTTCTTCTTGTGCTTCTCTTCGCCGGACTGTGCGGCGCCGTCAAAGCGCGTGGTCGTCGCCCTGGACGTCGAGGTGGCCGACGCACCGATCGCCGTTGAGAAATTCGATCTTGCCGTCCTTGTAGCGGAGTCGGATCCGGCCGGCGCCGTCCAGTTCGATACACGTGCCCTCGTCGACACGAATGCTGTTGCCGTGAGTATGAAGACCGACGTCGTACTGGCCAGCCATGTCGAGGCCGACGCGGCCTTGGCCGTTCAGGCCGATGGCTTTTTCGAAGTGCCCGCCGCCGTCGTGCATCTCGATGCCAAACTGACAGGGCTGCGGACCTTTGGCCTGGATGTGCATACCGATGATCATCGGTGCCGTCGGGCCCGTGTAGGTGTTCGACATCTCGACGTTGACGCCGATGCCGACGCCGCGGCCGTTGTTGAAGACTTCCGAGTGCAGCCCGCTCGACCAGCCGGCGTTTTCCTTGTGCAGGCGGGAGCAGACCACGCACGCGTCACCCTCGACGTGGTGGGTGCTCAGGTGGGCATAGACCGTCCAGGGGAACGATTGCGTCCCTTTCTCCTCGTGGATGAGCGAGAGGACCTCGTGCGTCATAGCCCGGCCGGTGTGGTTGTCGCTGCGTTCAAACCGGATCATGGTGTCGAGCGGTTCGACTGGCGGGCGCCCCTTGAAGACGTGGGTCTTCAATAAGGCACCATCCATGGCCAGCGAGGCGTCCTTGGATGGGGCTGGTTCTTCGGCGGTCGCACGGTGACAGAACAGTCCGCCGAGCAGGGCGGCGAAAGCGGTTCTCAGGAACCCGCGGCGCCGGTTTCCGTCGCCTGTTTCGTGCTCGGGGGTCGAGAGACTCATCCGGCTCCTCCAGGTTGGTTCGGGGCGCTACAACAACTGCTTCTCGATTGCCGCGAGTCGCTCCTGCAGGTCGGCGACGGTTTCTCGCAGGCTGGCGAGTTCGGCCCAGACCGAATTGACCTGTGATTGGACATTCGCCTCGTCGGTTGCGGGGGCGGGGCGGACTGCCGTCGTTTCTGGTTTCGCGGTTGGGGCTTCGCCTTCCGGATAGAGCAGGTGCGCATAGCGGACGGCCGACTGGCCTGGCACCCGCGGCAGGGTGGCGACCATCGGCGGCTCGCACTGTTCGAGCGATTCGAGCACGATCGCGACGGCTTCGAGGCCTTCGAACGGGAACAGTCGCGTGCAGCGGGTGCGCAGCTCGCCGGGCGTCTGCGGTCCGCGGAGCAGCAGCTCGGCCATCACGGCCCGCTGGCGCTTCTGCCAGCCGAAGTGGTTCTCGATGTCGTGCCGGTAGCGATTGGTGCGGCCACCCGGCGACGGCAGCACCAGCGCGACGAGCCCGTGGTCTTTCAGCGTGTTCAGCGTGCGCGCGACGGTCTCGTCGTCGAGCTGCATGATCGGGTCGCGGTTCTGTTTCTGGTTGCACGCCGCAACGACGGCGTTGAGCGTCATGGGGTAGTAGTCCGGCTGCCCCAGCGATTTTTCGATCAGCACCCCGAGGACCCGGCGTTCGAGTTCGTTCAATGTTTCAGCCACGGTGCGGCATCCTCCGTGTGGTCGGTGCAGCAGCCGGCGCGGCCTGTGCCGGCGACGACCCGAGCGGCAAGCGTACCGGCGAAGGGGCGGTGGGGTCAATGGGGGATTCGGTGGAGCAGCGGTGGGTGCAGTGAGGCGCAACTCAAAGAACTGGCGCACCTGGATGGCCCTCTCGTGCTAGTCGAATGACCGTGCGCACCAATGTTGCCATTGGGGCAGTGTGGCCTGCGATTAAAGCATCATGGCAAACGAGACCATCGGAGGTCAGGACGATGCTGGTAGGTCACGGTTGCCCGCGGCTGCAACCCTCCGGTCTATTGACATCACTCCGAGGCCACGCGGCCCAAACGTTCGGCTTCAAGATCCGGGATATTGTCCGCCCGCGCGGCCGCACGTCGCAGGATGCGCAAAGGGATATTGCGGCCGCGCCATCTCTCCATCCAGTTGTCCAGTTCGGCGGGGCCGTGGATGTGTTTGAGCTCCTCCTCCCACGGTCCTCCGATGGTGGAACGAAGAGGTTCCCTCGCAAGCAAGATCCGCATTTGGCTCTCCAAAGCGGCAAGGCGAGCAGCTGTGGTGTCCTGCTCAGGGGCTTGGCTTGCGACAGTCTTCCGGAAGATCGATGGGACCGCCTCAACTGGGTTACCGAGCGTCTCAATAATGGAGTTGGTGATGGCGATGGATAGCTTCTCGCCCCATACAGGGTCGTTCTTGTTGTACAAGAGAACTCTCAGCTGTTGCAGGTCAAAAGGCACGTCGTCCATAGTCTCAGATACCAAGATCACTGGCTTGCCAATTGCGTGGGCGAGACCGAGTTCATAGAACACATTGGCGTTTTTCGTTGTGAGTTCGGCAAGCAGCAGTTTAGCGCGCTGTATCATCTGCCAGAGATCGCTAACGATAACACTCGGGCGGAAGAGATCATCTGCACGAACTGGGTCAAGGTTGGCTTTGTTGATCGCAGGCTTGAAGATGGCATCGTAGTATATATTAAAGGGATCCTTAAATGGCATCATGACGAAGCATGTGCCATGGGACTTCGGCTTCGTGGAAGATGCGTTAGATGACTGCTTGCCGCTCTTCTTGCGCGCCTTCTTTTTTGTTGTCGACATTCGAAGGCCTCCGTATGTCTAGTGCTGATTGGAGGGTGCCATCTTCCATGCTGAAAAGCTGTTCCCGCCTGGCATTGGCTGCCTCTGGCTTTTTGTCCGCAGATACGCCACCGTCGGCGTTTCTTATGGGAGCCGAGGCTGGCAATGTGCCACCTCATCCACTACCGATCTGCGCTACGACTTTGCCTCCCTATCGCGCCAATCCTAGTCGAACCAACGCCAAATGCGGAACGTTGCGGCTCATCGCACGGGTACAGTTCATCGCCACCGTGACGCTGACTGATGGTGCAAATGTATCCTCTCCCGTACCAGCCGGTCAAGCGGGCGGGTCTGGCGAAGGGCGTGGAGCGTGGCGGAACGGACATGACGGGTGCTGCGGGTGGTGGAGGAAATGGGTTCGTGTGTGCCAGGAGTTGGCCACCGCGCGCGCAGCGCTTCCTTCTTGGGTTATGAGAAATGCGTGCTGTAAGGTATTGTGTCGGCAGCTCTTGCGTGTTCTTGCGGGGGTGTTGGCGGCGCGGATGGACGGCGTGGGTGGCGGCAGCGTTCATTGTGCCTTGCGATGGCGGGTCCGCTTCGTTTGACCGCACACCAGGGTTTCGGGCGGTCAGCCGCAGATATTGGCTGGCGTGGCTTCGAGGAGGCGGAGGAGGTCGGTTGTGGGCATTTCGAGCAGGACGCCGCGGCGGCCGGCGTTTACGATGATCGTGTCGAGGGCGAGGAGGGATTCCTCGATGAGGACCGGCAGTTTGCGGCGGGCGGCGAAGGGGGAGATGCCGCCGATCTGATAGCCGGTGACCTTTTCCGCTTCGGCCTGTGGTGCGAGGTCGGCCTGTTTGGCGCCGATCGCGGCGGCCATGCGGCGGGTGTCGAAACGCTGGTCGCCCGGGACGATCGCCAGCCAGTAGCCGCGAGCCGGCACCTTCACCACGAGCGTCTTACAGACGGCCTCGAGCGGGCGGCCGACGGCCTCGGCGGCGTGGTCGGCGCCGATCTGCGTGAACGTGTATTCGAGCACCTCGAACGGCACGGACTGGGTCCTGAGCCATTTGACGGCGTTGGTTTCGCTGCCGTGCGAGTGGCGGCGATCGGGGTCGGGTTCGGATGGCGGTGTGGTCATTGTTGCCTGAGGTCCTCCCTTACCCCTGCATGCACTGGCGGATCCCGACATACGTCGGGACCAGTGGCACCCATCGCCCTTCGGGCGAGAACAGTTGAACAGGTGAGCAGTCGAGCAGGAGAGCGAAATCCTCCGGCAGGCGGCTCTGCCTGCACCTTCATGGGCCTGCTCATGCTACCCCGGATCGGCGGGGCGCTGTTCAAGAAGAGCACCGCTCACAGAGCAGTGGCACACCGAACACGGGCGAACCCGCGCCCTTCGGGCGAGAGCAGTTGAGCAGGTGAGCAGTAGATCAGTAGAGCGAAATATGGAGCAGGCTGCCACGGTTGCACTCCTACGGGCGTGCCCAGCGACCCCACTCCGGGTCTGCCCATGCCACCCGGGAAGAGCAGGCAGAAGCAGGCGGAAGAGAGATCGCTACTGCTCCACGCCGGTGCGTAGCGACGGGCGCGGCTGATGCGGCGCCGTTGTCGCGGTCGAGAGTGGTTCGACGGTCGTCGGCACGCGTCGCTGCACGGGCTCATCGAGCTGCGTGAGCACGGCGGCGGCGATGCCCGCGGCGTCGATGCCGCACTCGGCAAGCTGGCCGGCGCGCGAGCCCTGCTTGACGAAACGGTCATCGGGCAGCCCGAGGCGCACCAGTCGATCGGTTCGCAGTCCGAGTCGCTGTGCGGTCTCAAGCACGGCCGAGCCGAACCCGCCGGCCAAGGCATGGTCTTCCGCCGTGATGACGGGCAGGCCCGACGTCAGCACGTCGGCTACCATCTTTTCGTCGATCGGTCGCGCGAAACGCGCGTTGATCACGCGAATTTCAACGCCATCGGCGGCCAGCAGTTCGCTCGCGTCCATCGCGTGCGCCACGGTGGCGCCGTAGCCGATCACGATGGCGTCGTGGCCCTCGCGCAGCGTCCGCGCGCGGCCGAGTTCGAACGGCGGCGCTGCTCCGAAC
The DNA here is from genome assembly GCA_016928855.1 of Phycisphaerae bacterium. GTDB lineage: Bacteria > Planctomycetota > Phycisphaerae > UBA1845 > PWPN01 > JAFGKA01. Next base: position 7,752 of record JAFGKA010000340.1, on the reverse strand, counting down.
GGTTCCGGCACGTTGTCTCGCGGGTAGCGAAGGGCGCATGGCCGGTTGTGGCGCAGCGCGAATTCGAGCGCGACGCGCAGTTCCGGCTCATCCGCTGGCGCGAGCAGTACCATTCCGGGGAAGCCGCGTAGATACGCGATGTCGAGGGCGCCGTGATGCACCGCGCCGTCGCCGCCGACGAGGCCCGCGCGGTCCATGCAGAGCACCACAGGCAGCTCCTGCAATACGACCTCCTGGAACACCTGGTCGAACGCGCGTTGCATGAACGTCGAGTAGACCGCGACAACCGGCCGCAGTCCGGAGCGGGCCATGCCCGCCGCGACGTCCACCGCGCAGCTTTCGGCGATACCCACATCGATGTAGCGATCCGGCAGGGCCTCGGCGAATTTGTCGAGGCCGGTTCCATCGGGCATGGCGGCCGTCAGGGCCCAGACCTTCTCGTCGCGTTGGGCGATGTCGATCAACGCCTCGGAGAACGCGGTCGTCCAGCTCTTGCCGGTGCCTTTCTGCAGGTTCACTTTGCCGTTGAGGACGGTAAACGGCTTGGGGGAGTGGAACCGGCCCGGCTCGGCCGAGGCGAAGTCACAGCCCTTGCCCTTGCTCGTGTGAATGTGCAGCAGCACGGGGTGCTGGACGTCCTTCAGGTAGTTCAACAGGTCGATCAGGTGCGGCAGGTCGTGGCCGTCGATCGGGCCGGCGTACATGAAGCCCAGTTGTTCGAAGATCTGGTGCGGCGAGACCGTCGCCTTGATGCCTTCCTTGAGGTGCTCGATGGCGTCGACCATCGTCTGGCCGACCACCGGCACGCGTTTGAGATAGCGGGTGGCGCGCTCTTTTGCCTCTTCGTACAGGTAGCTCGCGCGGAACTTCGCGAGATGCTTGGCGAAGCTGCCCTGCGTCGGCGCGATGCCCCACTCGTTGTCGTTCAGGATCACGAGGAACTGCCGCTTGAGCAGGCCGGCCTGGTTGAGTCCTTCGAAGGACAGGCCGTTGACGATGCTCGCATCGCCGACCAGCGCGACCGTGCGCGCGTTGCGGCCGAGGGCCTGGTCGCCGCGGGCCAGTCCGACGGCGGTGGCGATGGCCGTGCCGGCGTGGCCGACGTTGAACAGGTCGTATTGGCTCTCCTGGCGACTGGGAAAGCCGCTGATCCCGCTCGCGCGGCGGAGCGTCTCGAATTGCGGGTTACGGCCGGTCAGCAGTTTGTGGGGATAGCACTGGTGGCCCACATCCCACAGCAGGCGATCCTGCGTGAAATCAAAGCAGCGATGCAGTGCGATCGTGATCTCGGTCACGCCGAGGTTGCTGGCGAGATGGCCGCCGTTTTTGCCGACGACAGCGATGATTCGCTCGCGGATCTCGCCGGCGAGCTGATGCAGCTCGTCGTTCGACAGCTCGCGGAGGTCCGCCGGACCATGAATACGATCGAGGATCGACATTATTGCGTGTTTCCCGCTCGGTTTGATGGCCACCGCCGCTACGTTCGGCGTTCCAGTACGAATTGGGCCAGTGTACACAAGTTATCGGCGGCATCGCCGAATGAGGCCAGTGCTTCCTTGGCCCGCTCGACCTCGCGTGTCGCGGTGTCCCGGCTGGCAGGAATTCCTACGACACGTGGGTACGTTTGTTTGCCTGCCTTTGCATCTTTCTCCGTCGCCTTGCCCATTTCTACCGCGGTGCTCGTCACATCCAGCAGGTCATCCACAATCTGGAACGCGTGTCCCAGATGGCGGCCATAGCGGCCGACGGCGTCGATTCGGGCCGGCCCGGCACCGGCGGCAATCGCGCCCATGCGACACGAGGCGACGATCAGGGCGGCCGTCTTCCGGTCGTGAATCTCACGCACGCGGTCGAGATCCGGCTCGGCCTGCTCGCCGAGCATATCGAGGGCCTGGCCGCCGATCATGCCCGCCCAGCCGGTGGCTTGGGCCAGCTCGCGTACCAGTGCGGCGCGATCGACGGCCGGGTCGGTCTTCGTGACGAGAATCTCGAAGGCCAGCGCCAGCAGGGCATCGCCGGCCAAGACGGCCATCGCCTCGCCAAAGACCTTGTGGTTCGTTGGCCGGCCGCGGCGAAGGTCGTCGTCATCCATCGCCGGCAGGTCGTCGTGCACGAGGGAGAACGCGTGCACGCACTCAAGCGCGGCGGCGACGGGGAAGCTGTCTTCCCGGTTGCCACCGCACAGTTCGCAGCAGGCGCCGACGAGGAACGGCCGCACGCGCTTGCCGGGCCCCAGGGCCGAGTATCGAACCGCCTGCTTGAGTTCCACCGGGGCGGCGGGGTTCTCCGCGAGCAGCGCATCGAAGAACGGCGTGAACGCCGCCGTCCAATCTTCCAGCGTTGCCCGGATCGCGGTTTCGGCGGTCGATGTCCTGGCGTTTGCGTGGGCCATTGCGTCTCGTTCAGAAAACCGGGGGCGAAATCGCATATTTTAGACATTCGTGTTCTGTACTACAAGCGTTGCCGTGTTCGCCGGCAGCGATTCCCGGCCCAGGGTATGGCTCCTTTCTGCCTGAGCCTCTCCCTGGGCCAGTGGCCGGGCGCCTCAATCCACGACTCAAGGTGTCCGGGCCTCGGAGCCGATGTTATAGGGACCGATGAGTGTTCTCGCGGTTATTCTTGCGCGCGCCGGCAGCAAGGGCTTGCCGGACAAATGCGTCCTGCCGTTGTGCGGCCGGCCGATGCTGGCATACACGATCGGCCACGCCCGGCAGGCCGAGTCCCTGGACGCGGTGGTCCTGACGACAGACTCCGAGCGGGCGGCGGCCATCGGACGCGAGCACGGCGTTTTCGTTGTCGAGCGCCCGCCGGAACTGGCGGACGACCGGGCGACGGTGGATGCGGCGGCGCGCCATGCCCTCGAAGTGTACGAGCGCGAGAATGACTACCACGCCGATGCGGTTGTGCTTCTGTATGCGAATGTACCCATCCGGGCGGACGGGATCATCGACCGGTGTGTCCGGCACCTCTTCGAGACCGGTGCTGACTCGGTGCGGACGCTCGCGGCGGTGGGCAAGATGCATCCGGACTGGATGCACCGGCTGGACGGCGATCGGATGATCCAGTATCGCGAGAACAGCATCTATCGCCGGCAGGATCTCGAGCCGGTGTACATGCATGATGCCGCCGTGATCGCCGTGACGCGGGGGTCGCTCTATACACCACCCGCACACGAGGAAGATTTTCACGCGTTCTTCGGCGAGGACCGCCGCGGCGTCGTGCAGGCGCCGGAGGATACGGTGGATGTCGATACACTGGCGGACTTCTATCACGCCGAGGCGATTTTGCGCACTCGGAGCGAAGCGGTCATTTCACCGGGCCTCGAATCGGAGCGGCGACTGCCGATTCTGACGGGGGCCGTGGCGTTTACACAGCATGAACGACGTTAACCCGGCGCCCATCGAGATTGGCGGAGCGCGGATCGGTTGCGGCCGACCCGTGTACGTGATCGCCGAGGCGGGCGTCAATCATAACGGGGATCTCGAGACGGCGATAGCCATGGTCGATGCCGCGGCTGCCGCGGGGGCGGACGCCGTCAAGTTTCAGGCGTTTCGGGCCGCGGCCCTCGTCTCGGACGGCGCGGCCTGCGCGGCCTATCAGAGGGAACGCGGGCAGGGTGAGAGCCAGCGCGAGATGTTGCGCCGGCTCGAGCTGTCGCGCACGGCGTTTGCCGAGATCGCACGATATTGTCGTGACGCGGGGATCGAGTTTCTGGCTACGCCGTTCGGTGCTGAAGACTTGCAGATGCTCCGCGAACTGGGGATTCGTGCAATCAAAATTGCGTCACCGGATATTACGAATGTGCCGCTGTTACAGGTGGCGGCGCGGACTCGGCTTCCGCTGATCGTCTCGACGGGGGCGGCTGACGAAGCGGACATCGACGCGGCTGTTTCGCTGTTGGATGAAGAAGCGGCCCGAAATCAGTTCATTCTTCTGCATTGCGTGAGCTGTTATCCGGCCGAGCCCGCCAATGTGAACCTGCGGCGGATGCAGATGCTGGCGACCCGCTACGGTCGGCCGGCCGGCTTCAGCGATCATACGAGCGCGATTCAGACCGGAGCGCTTGCCGTGGCGGCAGGGGCGGTTGTGCTCGAGAAGCACTTCACGCTGAGCCGGCGGCAGGAGGGCCCCGACCACGTGTTCTCGCTCGAACCGGATGGGCTGTGCCGTTACGTGGCGGCCGTGCGACATGCGGAGGTGCTGATGGGCGTCGGCGGCCTTGCGCCGGCGGATCGGGAGCGCGAGGTACGAGACCTGGCGCGAACGAGCGTGGTGGCGTCGGCGTTCATTGCCGAGGGCGAGCGGGTGGAACGGACGAAGCTCACCGTCAAACGTCCCGGCACGGGGATTCCGCCGCGGGAACTGCCGGCGGTGGCCGGGCGGATCGCGGCCAGGGACATCCCCGCGGACACCCTGATTCAATGGGAGATGCTTCGATGACGCGCCGCGGATCTGTGCGGCGCGTCTGCGTCGTGACCGGGTCGCGGGCTGAATACGGCCTGCTTCGCACGGTGCTGAGGGCACTGCGCCGACAGCGGGGCGTGCAGCCGCAACTGCTCGTGACCGGGACCCATCTGCTTCGCAAGTTCGGGCATACGATTGACGAGATTCGCGCTGACGGTTTTCGGATCGACGCGGCTGTTCGCATGCAAACCGGGGCGGATGACGCGATCGCCGACGCGGAGGCCGTCGGGCGCGGCGTGACGGGCATCGCGCGCGCGATCAAACAGCTGCGCACCGATATGATCGTCGTGCTCGGCGATCGTATCGAGGCGTTCGCGGCGGCGTCGGCGGCGGTGTGTGCGAGGCGCTTCGTTGCGCACCTTCACGGCGGTGACCGGGCGGTCGGTGACGTGGACGACTCGCTTCGCCATGCCATCAGCAAGCTTGCACATGTCCATTTCGCGGCTACTGAGGATGCGGCCCGGCGCCTGCGACGCATGGGCGAGCTGGCGTCCCGTGTCTTCTGTGTTGGCGCGCCAGGGCTTGACGAGATCCGTGCGATTCGGCGGCCGTCCAAGGCGTGGCTGCGCGGGCGGCTCGGCTGGCCGGACTTGCCGGAGTACGCAGTCGTGGCCCAGCATCCGTGTGGCCGTTCGCCGGCGACCGAAGCGCGGGACATGGTGGCGACGTTGTCCGCCGTCGCTCGCGCGGGCTTGGCGGGCGTGGTCACGTATCCCAACAGTGATCCCGGCCATTCCGGCATTATCGAGGCGATTAATCGTGTTTGCGGTGCGTCGAGCCGACGTTGCGGCGGTGTTTCGAAGGCAGACCGTGGGCGATGGCGGGTGCAGCCGTCGATGGGGCGCGATGACTTCATCCGAATCCTCAAGGGCGCGCGCGTGATCGTGGGCAATTCGTCCAGCGGGATCATCGAATCAGCCACAGCCGGTGTGCCGGCGGTGAATATCGGACCGCGGCAAAAGGGCCGCCTGCGGTGCGGCAGGGGCGTCATCGATGCGGGATACGGCGAGACGCCGGTGCTGGCGGCGGTTCGCCGGGCGCTGCGTCTGCGGGTCGAGCCCGATAACAACATCTACGGGGACGGGCGGACCGGCCAGCGAATCGCGCAAATTCTTGGACGTTTGGACCTGTCCGAGGCGTTTCGCCAAAAGCTGAACCGTTACTGAGCCGAATAGATGGGGGAAGCACGCCGGATCCGCTGCCGGAGTCGCGGTCTGTGCGCGGGTTGCGTGTCGGGCGGCGTGGAAACGGAAGCGACGGGACGATACCCGGATGCGCCGGCGGCTGTCGGCGGAGGAGTTGCATGGCGACGGAAATACTTACCGAGATCCCGCCAGTCGTACACAAGGCGATGACGCGCATCGGCGACATTGCCACGCTGCCCGAGGTCACGGTCAAGATCATCAATCTCGTCGAGGATCCGCGGAGCACGGCCCGGGATTTGCACGAGGTGATCAAGACGGATCCGGCGCTATCCGCCCGGTTGCTCAAGGTTGTGAACTCCGCCTTTTATGGTTTGCCCGGACAGGTTGCGACGGTGGACCGTGCGATCGTGCTGCTGGGGCTCTCGACCGTCAAGAACATTGCGATCGCGGCGTCCATCGGTCGGCTCTTTACGGGTGCTCGGCTTTCGGAATCATACACGGCGCGCGACGTGTGGCGACACAGCGTGGGTGTCGCGGTGCTTTCACGGCAGCTCTACAAGCATGCGTTCCCCGGACAGCCGGATGCCGATGAAGCGTTTCTGGCCGGGCTGATTCACGATCTTGGCCTTCTGGTCGAGCGTCAGGCGTTTCCCGACGAACTGGTGCAGGTTATCGATCGTGCCACGACGTCGGGTGAGAGCTTCTGCGACATCGAGGAGGAGGTCCTCGGTGCCAATCACCAGCAGTTCGGCTCCGCCCTGGCGGGCAAGTGGAAATTCCCGCCGCGGCTTCGGACGATCCTCGGGTATCACCACGGCGTCGATGTCCTCGCCCCGGAACACCGGCCGATGACGAACCTGATTCACGTGGCCGACATCGCGGTCGCGCAAGCCGAAATCGGCTTCCCGCTGACGGCGGACCGAAGCGTGGCCGTGGAGGAACTGCTGCCGTCGCTCAACATCTCGGCGGAACTCTTCGCGGAGATTCGAGAGGCGCTGCCGGACTACGTGGAGTCCGCCGAGGCCACGCTGACTGAGTAGCCGTTCCGTTTCAGGGGCGGTGCCATTCCTTGCATGCTGGACAGGGTTCGATCGCGTCCACGGTGCCGCGTCGGTGTGCCGTGCGCAGCTCATCCATCGTCGATCCGGTCCACAACTGGCCCAGCGAGTGTTCCTGCAGCCGTCCGATGGCATGCTCGCCGCGGATGTCCTGATCGCACAGGGTCACGCGACCGTCCGCGAGAACGACCAGCCGCGACCAGAGCCGGGCACAGGGAATGCGCCGCGGTGGCGTCATTTCCATGACAGCAAGGTGAGCGAACGAGCCGTCGTAGGCAGGCGGGCCGACGATCGTTGCAGCGCCTGTGCGGCGAGTCCAGTCGTCGTAGAAGGCTTCCATCTGCCCGATGTTCCGGCGGGTCTTGATCATTTCCGGCACGATGATCGGCTGGGTTCGTTGCCGCACTTCCTGCGCGCGGATCAGCGATTCGACATTGGCCACAACTGTGTCATAGCCGTCGAAGCCATGCAGCTCGCGATACACGTCCGCGGAATGCGCATCGAGCAGCACGGACAGAACGTCCACCTCCGCCTCAAGCAGGGCATCGATGATGACGGCATTCAGATCGAGTGCCGTGGTCCGCACGGCGATGCCGTACACGCCGTGCTGCCGGGCGAGCCGAACGATTTCCGGGAATTGCGGATGGCGCAGCGGTTCGCCGAAGCCGCCGAGGACGACGAGCGTGTCATCGCATGATGCGAGTTCGTCAAAGAGCCGCGCGAGCAATGCGACATCGATCGGACCGCGCCGGTCGACGCAGTTGCCTCGCGGCCGAAGCGTCGTATTGGCCAGCGGATCGTCCGTGGTCAATTCGATCTCGACTTCGCGCGGGATCGGGCCGGCCGTCCACTGGTCGTATTCGCGTAACCAGCGGCTGATTCGTTCCGCCGTCAACTCTACGTCGGGTGCGGTGGCGAGCAGCGTTTGCAGTCGGGCTGTGCTGCGGTCAGTGTCAGTGATCAGGCGGCCATAGGCTTGTTCGACGTCGGTGGCGGGACGGAAGCAGCATTCGTGGATGAACAGGTCCCGTTGCGGATCATCCGGCCGATACGCCAGGACGCGGCCGAGCGACCAGCCGCTCTGG
>JAFGKA010000339.1 GCA_016928855.1 Phycisphaerae bacterium | reverse complement strand
CAGGCAGCCAACCCGCTGTTCGCCGACGGCCGGGCCATGCGGCCGGTGGTGGCCGGTACGGTCGCCCGCGGGCGGCTTGATACCGACACGCACCGCGTCCGCGGCAAGATCGACGATGCCTGGGTGGATGCGTTCCCGATGCCGGTCACACGGGAGAGGCTCGAACGCGGTCGCGGGCGATACGATGTGTTCTGTGCCGAGTGTCACGGCCTCAGCGGGTATGGCGACGGTCCGATCCATCGTCGGGCGGAAACGCTCGAGGAAAGCCGATGGATTCCGCCGACCACGTTCCACGATGACACGATTCGCAACCAGCCCGTCGGGCAGCTCTTCGATACGATCACGAACGGCATCCGGACGATGCCGGCGTACGGGCCGCAGATTCCGGTCGATGACCGATGGTCCATTGTCGCCTATATGCGGGCGCTGCAACGCAGCCAGCATGCGAGTCTGGATAACGTGCCGGCCGAGGAACGCGAGAAACTGGAGCCGTAGGGTGCCGATGTCACACGAGATGCCCCGATCCGCAGATCGCGATGAGCCACACAGGCTCGGTGCGCTCGGGCCGCGCGTGGTTCGCGTTGCCGGCGGCATCGGCATCGCGGCGCTGCTCGCCAGCGTCGTGTTGGGCTCGTTGCAGCCGGACGGCATCGAGCGATTGAGTCGGACGTATCTGGTCAGCTTCAGTTACGTGCTGAGCCTGGCGCTGGGGGCGTTGTTCTTCGTAATCCTGCAGCACCTGACGCGCTCCGGCTGGAGCGTCGTCCTTCGCCGGCTGGCCGAGACTTTCGCCGCAACGCTGTGCTGGCTTGCGATTCTGTTCATTCCCGTCGCCTTGAGCGTGCGTTCGCTGTACGGCTGGACGCAGCCGGCCGCGGACGATGCGTTGCTGGCGTGGAAACAGCCGTATCTCAATCTGCCGTTCTTCTATGTGCGTGCGGCCGTTTACCTTGTTCTCTGGGCGGCCTTGGCGCGGTTCTTCCACAGTCGTTCGACGCGACAGGACGGCTCCGGCGAGCCCGCGCTGACGCTCAGCATGGAACGCTGGAGCGCACCGGCGATGATCCTGTACGCGTTCAGCGTGACGTTCGCCGCGTTCGACTGGTTCATGTCGACGGATGCGCACTGGTTCAGCACGATCTACGGCGTGTATTATTTCGCTGGCAGCGTGATGGGCTTTTTGGCGCTGATGGCGCTGGCCGCGATCGCCCTGCGGCGCGCCGGTCGGCTGACGCGCTCGATCACGATCGATCACTACCACGACGTCGGCAAGCTGTTGTTCGGCTTCATGTGCTTCTGGGCGTATATCGCGTTCTCGCAGTACATGCTCATCTGGTACGCCAACATTCCGGAAGAGACCGCGTGGCTCGTTGTGCGCCAGTCCGGCCCGTGGGGCAGCCTCGTGATCGTGCTGAGCGTCGGTCATTTCGTGCTGCCGTTCTTCGGGCTGATGTCTCGCTCGGCCAAGCGGCGCACGACCGTGCTGGGGCTCTGGGCCGCGTGGCTGCTGGTCATGCACTGGGTCGATCTTTACTGGCTGCTCATGCCGCGCTGGAGCGGCGAGCACATTCCGTTCGGCGTGATCGATGTGACATGTCTGATCGGGCTGGTCGGCGTCTTCATCGCCGCGGCCGCGCGGGTCGCCGCCCGCCATCCGCTGCTATGCGTCGGTGATCCGCGGCTGGCCGAATCGATCGCCCTGGAGAACGCCTGAGGAGTCCGCGATGCAGGACAAGGACGATTTCAGTCTGCCGGTCATCGCCGTCATCGGTGTTATCGGTGCCGTTCTGGCGTTCGCGATCATCGTCACCCTGCAGGCATGGTTCCATGCCGGCGAGGAACAGGAAATCCGCCTGGAGGCTGTTGTCGCGGCCCAGGAGGAACTCGGTCAGATCGTCGCCGCACAGCAGAATCAGTTGCACGGTTACCGCGTCGTCGATCGCGAGAAGAACGTCGTCGCGATTCCGATCGACCGGGCGATGGACCTCATTGCACGCGAATGGGCCTCGGGCACGACGCGCCCGGTCGCCACACGCCCCTGAACCTCACGGATGATTGTCTTCGAAGCATTTCCGCTCGGCGGTCGAGGGCGGCTTTGCCCCGTTGCCGACATGGTCCAGCAGCGTTTGTGCCAGATCGAACCGCGGATTGACCCGCAGGGCGGCTTCGGCGAGCCGGCCCGCGTGAGTCGGTTCGCCGGCCTCAAACGCGCAGACCGCCAGGCCGTAGAGGGCGTGTTCCATCGCGGTGTATTGGAGCTGCACGGCGGCCTCGAAGTGCGGGCGGGCTTCGGCCCATCGCTGTTGCTGCGAGAGCATGTTGCCCAGTTCGTACTGCGCTTCGGCGGACGCCGGGTTGGCCTCGATCGCCCGCCGATAGCACGTGGCGGCTTCGTCCCATTCGTCGCGGTTTGCATGGAGAAACCCCAGCCCCGCCAAGGCCGCATCGCACCGCGGGTCGGTTGCCAGCGCCGCTTCGTATTGCCGTGCGGCTTCGTCAGGGTGGTCCTCCGCCACCGAGATCCAAGCCAGCCAGAGCCGGCAATCGCGGAGCAACACGCTGTCATGGGCCTGTTCCGCCACGGGCAGCAACTCCGCGAAATGCGTGGCCGCCGCCGCGTGCTCACCGGCTTCAAGCAATGAGCGTCCCAGCCAATAGCGCATCGCATTGGGGTCGCCATGGCCCCATTTCAGCACCTCGGCGAAGTGCCGTGCGGCGTCGGCCCATCGGCGGCTTCGCCACGCGACGCACGCGAGGCCGTGGGCCGTTTCGAGGGATTGCGGCTCGCGGGCGCGGGCTTCCTCGTAGAGCCGGCAGGCCTCATCAAGCTGATCGGGGAAGGCGCATCGGGCCCGGCCGAGCGTCGCGCTCAGCCAGGTCGGCGCAAGGCGTCGGCCGCGAGCCATCGCCCGGGCCGCGTCGTAGTGTTCGGCGGCTTCGGCGGCTCGCTCCTCGGCCATTAGTCGGGCGGCATAGAGGCAGTGCACGTAGGCCGGGTCTTTCCCACTTCGCAGGGCCCGCTCGAACGCCCGGTCGGCTTCGTCACGGCGGCCGAGCGTCCAGAGGCTGTGGGCCAGCCGCGCGCCCGCCGTGCCGCGCCGCGAGCCAATCCACCATAGCCGCGGCAGAATCGCGACGGCGAGCCGATGATAGCCGATCGAGCTGAGCACCGCCCCGAGCCAGACGCCGAAATTGGCGAGGAACAGGCCCGTGCCGGCGGCAAGCACAACCTTGAAAGCCGTTTCGCGCACTGACCCTTCCCCTCGCTCGTCTCGCTTCCGATGGGTCCGGCCGGACATGGCCGGCGAGCCCAGCATCAGGACGAACCGCCATCGTAGCGACAGACCGGCGGGGGTTCCAGTTGCCTGCGGCATCTTGAAAACCGGGCTCGCCATTGACGGGTTTCGTGGGCAGGCCCACCAAGGCCAAAGGCCGGAGAGTGCGCCCGTGAGGCGTTACCGGCCAGCTTTCCGTTGGCTCTTGCCAGAGATTTCAGGGCAGGACCGAAGATCCGAGCGGGCTGGTGGCCGACTTTCAGGTACAATGGGCGGTGCGATGACTCCGACGAAGGGCAATTTGCGGTTTGGCCGCGAGCGGCGGCTCAAGCATCGGCGGGATTTCGAGCGGGTGTTCCGGTGCCGCTGCACCACGGCCGACACGCGGTTGATCGTGCACGCGGCCCGCAACGCCGGCGAGCCGATGCGGATTGGCATCGCCGTTGGCCGAGGCTACGGCAATGCCGTGCGGCGGAACCGGTTCAAGCGTCTGGTCCGCGAGGCGTTCCGGCACCAGCCGGACCGCTGGCCGGCCGGCTTTGACGTCGTCGTGCGGCCCCAGCGCGTGGCCGTCGAGCCGACGCTGGCGGATTTG
>JAFGKA010000338.1 GCA_016928855.1 Phycisphaerae bacterium | reverse complement strand
GGAACGGGCCCTCGAAGCCGTTCTGCCCTCGCCGGACAAATTCCCCTACACCATCCGCCTCGTATCCGACATTTTCGAATCCAACGGCAGCAGCTCGATGGCCACGGTCTGCGGCGGCACGCTGGCGTTGATGGACGCGGGCGTTCCCATCCGACATCCGGTAGCCGGAATTTCCGTCGGGATGGTCCACGATGACACCCGCGAAATGCTCCTCGTGGACATCATGGGCGAGGAAGACCATTTCGGCGACATGGATTTCAAGGTCGCGGGTACCCAGCACGGCATCACGGCGATCCAGTTGGACCTGAAGGTGCGGGGCCTGCGGATGGATCTCATTCCGGCGATCCTGGTCAAGGCCAAGGAGGCCCGGCTGTCGATCCTTCGCGAGATGCTGAAGGCCCTACCGCGACCGCGGGCCGAAATCAGCGAGTACGCACCCCGCATCTTGACGATCAAGATCAATCCGGACAAAATCGGTAAGGTCATCGGGCCGGGCGGCAAAGGCATCAAGCAGATCGAAGCCACCACCGGTGCTCGCGTCGAGATTGAGGATGACGGAACCGTCGTCATCTCGTGCCTGGGGATGGAAGGCGCTGAGGCCGCCCGCGAGATGGTCGAGCGCGTGTCCGAAGAGGTCAAGGTCGGCAAGATCTACAAGGGTCGCGTGACGAGCATCAAGGACTTCGGCGCATTCATCGAAGTGACCCCCGGGCAGGACGGCCTGTGCCACATCAGCGAGTTGGACACCGAGTACGTCCGATCCGTCACGGATGTGTGCAAGATCGGCGATGAGCTGCGAGTGAAGGTCATCGCCATCGACGAACAAGGTCGCGTCAAATTGTCTCGCAAGGTCGTCATGCAGGAAGAAAGCAGCGGCAAGCGGGACGAAGACTAGAGGGATCCGGCCGCACGGCGGTCGGCCCAAGGGTCGAGCACAGGACGAAAAAGATACGTTAGACCCCGGCCGTTCACGTCTTTCGGGTGCCCCCGCGACGTGTTGCGGGGACGCGCCGGCCGGGTCGGGGTTGATTCGGCGCCGTCGGTCGAGGTCGCGCGCTGGTTTCGTGCTCACCAGCGCGGCGACCGTGAGGCGGGCGATGACGGCGTCGGGCGTTGTTGCGCGGTCGGCTGCACCCTTCTATCTGTTCGTCCCCGGGCGGGACGTACCAGGTCCATGTGGGCGTCTCGTGTGGAGGGCGCATCATGCACACGGGAACCGTCAAGTGGTTCGACAGTAAGAAGGGGTACGGGTTCATTGTTGGCCCGCGCGATGGGCGGGACATCTTCGTTCACTTCACCAACATCGTTGGCGAAGGCTTCCGCAGCCTGAAAGATGGCGAGCCTGTCGAATATGAGTTGGTGGAGTCGGACAAGGGCCTGCAGGCCCAGAATGTCCGCCGCGCGTCCGAGTCAGAGCCGAAAGCCAACTGAGCCGGTATTCCGTTGATGCCGTCATCCGGCGGCCGGCGAACGAACGCATTGCTCCCAGAAGCCGTATCGCGCGAGCGAGCGTGACGATGCTCGCATCGTGAAAAATCCCGAGGAGGCTTTGCGCGCCGGGCCCCCAGGGGGCAAGCACATTCTTGACAAGCTTCGTGACCGGCACTGGCGGCGCGGAGCCGTGTGGTGGCTTTGCAGGTTTCGGGCCACGCTCTATAATCAGCCCGCGGTCAAGAAGTGACGTTGCGAACGGTTATGGATTCCGAGCAAGCGATGATACGAATTCTGTTGCCGGCGATGATGGGGCTGTGCTTGTTGCCAATGCTGCCGATGGCATCCGCCCAGCCGACCGAGGGGCCGGAGTACGTCGAGCGGTGGACGTTCGACCCGGAGACGGGCCAGTGGCTGGAGATGGCGCGGCCCGAGCCGGGGACCGAGGATGGCGACCTGGATCTGGCGCGGCAGGCCCTCGCGCGGGAGGACTACACGGCCGCGCGGGAGCAGACCGAGGCCTGGATCGAGACCTACGGCGGGGCGGCGGATCGTTACCCGGAAGCCCTGTACGTCTCGGCTACCGCCCTTCTGGGTCTGGGCGACTACCGGGCCGCCTACGATGCGTATTCGGCGCTGCTGAACGACTTCCCCGGCTCGGTTTTCGCCGAGCGCGCCGTCGCGGCACAGTTCCGCATCGGCGAGCAGTACCTCGACGGCCAGCGTCGCAAGGCGTGGCGGGGGCTGCTGCGGGTCCGAGACTACGACAAGGGTCTCGAGATCATGGATGACATCGTCGCCAACCACGGCGGTACGGACCTCGCCGAGCTTGCCCTCAAGACGAAGGCAGACTACTACTACCGCAAAGGCGAGTTCGAACTGGCGGAAGATGAGTATGCCCGCCTGGCCCGTGACTATCCGCAGAGCCGATACGAGCCCTATGCCCTGCTGCAGGGGGCGCAGTCGGCGATGGCCAGCTTCCCGGGTGTGAACTTCGACGACGCCGGCCTGGTCGAAGCGGAGGAGCGGTTCGTGCAGTTCCGCGACCGGTATCCGGCACTGGCCGAAGCGAAGCAGGTTCCGGTGATCCTGGAACAGATCCGTGCCACGCGGGCACAGAAGGAATTCGTCACGGCCGAGTACTACATACGCACAAAGCAGAAGCGCGCGGCGGCGTACTACTTCCGCTCGACGATCCAGCACTGGCCGGGTACGACCTGGGCGGCCCAGGCCGAAGCGCGGCTGGTCGCGATGGGACTGTGGGAGCCCGCGGCGGACGAACCGACTGCCGCGACAGAATTACCGGCCCGCGTGGCGATGGCCGGAAGCGAGTGACCCCGGATGCAACCAAGGCGAATCCCAACAGCGTGGTGTGGCTTGTGGGCGGCGGCCGTGGCCGTGCTCTTCGCCACGGGCTGCGGCTATTCATCAAGCTCGCTGCACCCCGGCGGCGTCCGCAGCGTCTACGTCGAGATGTTCCAGTCGAAGGAATTCCGACGCGGCCTCGAGATGCAGCTCACCGAAGCGCTTCGCAAGGAACTCGATCGACGAACGCCCTACCGCAACGCTCCGCGGAACCGAGCGGACTCGGTTCTTTCCGGTGAAATCTTCGAAGTGCGTCAGTCCGGACTGGGCGAGGATTTCGTCACGGGCAAGCCCCGTGAAATGGCGGCGACGTTCATCACGCGGTTTCGATGGAAGGACATGCGTACCGGAAAGATCCTTGCCGAGCAGGACCAACTGATTCAGACGGTTGAGTATGTGCAGCCGGTCGGCGAGGATTTCTTCCACGCCAGCGAGGCGGGGCTGAACGCGCTGGCGACCCGAATCGTAGATACCATGGAAACCGGGTGGTAGGCAGGATATCATACACGGGGCCGATATTCGCCCCGCACGCTGGCCAGAATGCCCCGGGGCAAACGATTTCATTGAAGACGGACAGGACCCTATGCCGATCGTCGGGTCGAGAAGGCATTCATGACAGACCCCCACACAGACGATGATCGCCAGAGCCCCTCTCGCGGGCCCGGAGGCCCGATCCGCATGAGCCGGGGCATCTTCGGCTGGGTGGTGTTCATCTTCTTCGCGCTGATGCTGGTGATGCTGCTGATGAGGCAGATGGACCAGCAGCAGCTCATCACGATGAGCGATTTCTGGCGGCACGTCGAAAACGACGACCTCGAATCGCTGACGATCCAGGACAAGTCGCTCAAGGGCCGGCTCAAGCCCGAGGCGGTCAAGGGGCTCAACGAGCCGCGCGAGTTCGAATTGAAGTATCCGCCGGGCGCGATCGACAGCACGCTCGTCGTCTGGATCAAGGACAAGTGCCGGTCGATCGGCGACGTGAAATATGACGAAAGCGGCACGATGTTCGTGCAGATGCTGATCACGTTCGTGCCGTGGATTCTCGTCTTCGCGTTCATCTGGTTCTTCGTCTTCCGCCAGCTCCGCAGCGCGGGCGGCGGTCCGGGCATGCTCGGCAACTTCGGCCGCAGCAAGCACCGCATGAGCACGAAGGAGCACACGAACATCACATTCGCCGATGTCGCCGGCATCGACGAAGCCAAGGACGAAGTCACCGAAATCATCGAGTTCCTGAAGAACCCGAAACGCTTCCAGCGGCTCGGCGGGCG
>JAFGKA010000337.1 GCA_016928855.1 Phycisphaerae bacterium | reverse complement strand
TTCCGGCGCCATGGCCGCGTCAATCATGCATGGAGATCGTCGCATTGTTGTTCTCCTTTGATGGTGACGAACAATCCGTCAACATCGAACTCGACGTGACGCCGTGCCCACTTTCAGCGTTGATCCTATGACTCCCGAACACTCCGCTTGAGCATCGTGCGCACCACGCATGGCAGGATGCCCTGATGGAGATAATACTCGACTTCAACCGGCGTATCAATGCGCACAGTTACGGAAAAACATTTTGGTGCCACACCCTCGCCCGATGCAACAATCATGGCATCCGAGAGGGGTTCCAGCGGTGCTTCTAAGTTTATGTCGAACGTCTCGTGGCCGCTCAGACCCAGGGATTCACACGTCTGCCCGTCTTTGAACTGGAGCGGTAAAACGCCCATTCCCACGAGATTGCTTCGATGAATCCGTTCGAAGCTTTCCGCAAGAACAGCCCGCACACCCAGCAGGCGGGTGCCCTTGGCGGCCCAATCCCGCGAACTGCCCGTGCCGTATTCCTTGCCCGCCAGGACGATCAGGGGCGTGTTTTCCGCCCCGTATTTCATCGCCGCTTCAAAGGTGGTCATGATTTCGCCACTGGGCAGGTGGACGGTAACCCCGCCCTCCGTGCCGGGCGCGAGCAGGTTCCGTAGCCGCACGTTGGCGAACGTACCGCGTGTCATCACACGGTCGTTGCCCCGCCGCGACCCATAGCTGTTGAACTCTGTCGGCCGAACGCCATGCTCTTGCAGGAACCGCCCGGCCGGGCTGTCCGACTTGATGGCACCCGCCGGCGAAATATGATCGGTGGTTACGGAGTCAGCCACCATGGCCAGCACGCGAGCACCGCGAATCGGATGGATCGGGTCCGGTTCGGGTTTCATGTCGAGGAAGAACGGCGGCTCCTGGATGTAGGTGCTGTCGGCCTGCCAGTCAAACAACTCGCCCTCGCCGGTACTCACCGCGTTCCACGCCTCGGTACCCGCAAAAACGTCGGCGTACTGTGCCGTAAACTGCTCGGGCTTCACAGCGGTGGAAAGCGTGGCGGCGATCTCGGCGTTCCTCGGCCAGATGTCGCGGAGATACACCGGCTTTCCATCCGAGCCCGTACCCAATGGTTCGGTCATCAGATCCACATCGACAGTGCCAGCCAGGGCGTACGCCACGACGAGCGGCGGGCTCGCCAGGTAGTTGGCCTTGACGTGCGGGTTGATCCGGCCCTCGAAGTTGCGATTTCCGCTCAAGACCGAGCAGACAACCAGGTCTGCATCCGTGATCGCCCGTGTGACCGGCTCTGGCAGCGGCCCGCTGTTGCCGATGCACGTGGCGCAGCCGTAGCCGACGGTCTGAAAGCCGAGCCGATCGAGATAGTCCGACAGACCAGCGGCCTGCAGATAATCGGTCACCACACGCGAGCCCGGTGCCAAGCTTGTCTTGACGTACGGCTTGACGCGCAGCCCCTTCTCCACGGCCTTCCGGGCCACCAGGCCGGCGGCGAGCATCACCGATGGGTTACTCGTATTCGTGCAGCTTGTGATCGAAGCGATGACCACGGCCCCGTGGCGGATCGTGGCCGATGCGCCGTCCTGATCGATGGTCGCCTTGCGCTGCTGGGCGGTCTCGTCGAGCGCAAAACCTCTCGCGGCGACCGGTGTGCCCAGCGAGGCCCGGAACGCGGGCTTCATCTCCGTTAACGGCACACGGTCCTGCGGTCGTTTCGGGCCCGCGAGGCTCGGCTCGACCGTCGACAGATCCAGTTCGAGCAGATCGGTGAAGGCCGGCAGGGCAGGTCCGGGATCCCGGAAGAGCCCCTGTTCCTTCGTATAGCGTTCGACAAGGTCAATCTGATTCCGGCTCCGACCGGTCATGCGCAGGTAGTCCAGCGTCATGTCGTCGATCGGGAAAAAGCCCATCGTCGCGCCGTATTCCGGTGCCATGTTCGCCAGCGTCGCCCGGTCCGGCAGCGTCAATGTCGCCAGCGCCTCGCCGCAGAATTCGACGAATTTGCCGACGACCCCCTTCGCGCGAAGCATCTGGGTCACGGTCAGGACGAGGTCGGTCGCGGTGGCGCCCTCGGGCAACTCGCCGAAGAGCCGGAAACCGACCACCTCCGGCGTGAGCATGTAGATCGGCTGACCGAGCATGACCGCCTCGGCCTCGATCCCGCCGACGCCCCAGCCGACGACGCCGAGGCCGTTGATCATGGTCGTATGGCTGTCGGTGCCGACGAGGCTGTCGGGCAACGCCACGACACGGCCGTCCTGCTCACGCGTCAGCACGCCCTGGGCGAGGTATTCGAGGTTCACCTGATGCACGATCCCCGCGCCCGGCGGGACCACGCGGAAGTTGTCGAACGCATTCTGCCCCCAGCGGAGGAACTCGTAGCGTTCCTGGTTCCGCTCGAACTCCTTGGCCATGTTGATCCGCAGGGCGTCGGCGGAGCCGAAGGCGTCGATCTGGACCGAGTGGTCGATGACCAGGTCACAGGGGACCTGTGGATTGATCCGCTTGGGGTCGCCGCCGAGCCGGGCCATCGCCGAACGCATCGCGGCGAGGTCCACCACTGCCGGCACACCCGTGAAATCCTGCAACAGCACCCGGCCCGGCATGAACGGCAGCTCGGCTGCCTTGTGGGCCTTCGGTTGCCAATCGGCCAGAGCCGTCACGTGCTCGGGGTGCACGACAAAGCCGTCCACGTTACGGAGGACGTTCTCAAGTAGCACTTTAATGGAGAATGGCAGACGCTCCACATGACCGATCCCGTCGGCCGAGAGCTTGGCAAGCCGGTAGAGCCGCACGGTCCCGCCGCTGGTTTGGAGCGCCGCGGCGGCACCGAAAGGATTCTTGTGTTCGTTCGACGGCATAGCGCCCACCTTGGCATAGGGGTGGCTTCTCCGGCCCAACCCGAATCCCCGATCATATCCGTGATATCGCGTTTCGACAATCGGGGCCGGTGCGACCTGTCGTCCCGAGGATGTGATGGTGACACCGCCGACCGATTCCCCCCGCAGGCAAAGGCGAGCTTTTTCGGAGCGAATGGGCCCCTTGCCGGGCCTCGGGCGTTGGCGTATCCTGCCGTCGGAGTCACTCATGCACGTATTGTTGGATGCGGATGGAATCGACCGAACGCTCGACTCGCTGGCGCGCCAGATCGAGGCCGACATTCCCGCGGGCACGCCCGTGGGCGTGATCGGCATTCGAAACCGGGGCGACGTCCTCGCGGCGCGGCTGATCGAGCGGCTGGAACGGGATGGGCTTACGGACGTGGCCCATGGTGCGCTGGACATCACGCTCTATCGCGACGACCTGGCCGAGAAGGGCCCCAACGCGATTCTGCAGAAGACTGAGATCGACTTCGATATCAGCGACCGGTACATCGTGCTGGTCGACGATGTGTTGTTTACGGGCCGGTCGGCACGCGCGGCGCTGGATGCGCTGGTGGACCTCGGGCGGCCGGTGGCCATACGCCTTGCAGTGCTGGTCGCTCGGCCGGGCCGCGAGCTGCCAATCCAGGCCGATTTTGTGGGCATGAAGGTCGATCAGGTGGA
>JAFGKA010000336.1 GCA_016928855.1 Phycisphaerae bacterium | reverse complement strand
GGGCACGCCAGTCGTCCGAGCACTGGCGGGCAAGCCGCCAGTGGCACCCGTCGGATCAACGAAACTCTCCAACCGAAAACGGCACTAGCGGCGGGTACGATCTATGGCAGGCCGGTCAGCAGGTCGCGGACGCACGCTTCGACTGCGTCGGCGACGGCGCACTCGTCGCCGCCGGCATCGACCACATCCAGCATGCGGCGCACGATGGCGCTGCCGACGATGACACCGTCGGCCACGGAGCAGACGGACCGCACATGCTCCGGCCGGCTGATGCCAAAGCCCACGACAACCGGCTTGCGGCCGATTTCCCTCAACTGACGAACGTTGTCGATCAGATCGTCCGGGAGCCGGTCGCGCTCGCCTGTCGTCCCCGCGACGGACATGTAATAGATGAAACCCGTGGCGATCCGCGCGATTCGCTCGCGCCGTTCAGCCGACGAGGTCGGTGCCGTGAGCATGATCAGCCGGAGGTGGCGCGCCGCGGCTTGCTCGGCGACGCGCGGTGCCTCCTCGAGCGAGAGGTCCGCCATGATCAGCCCATCAAAGCCCGCCGCACTGGCGCGTTCAAAGAAGCGGTCGACACCGATGCGTGTAACAATCGAAAACGAGACCATCGCCACCAGTGGCATTGTCACGGTCCGACGAACCTCGGCGATGGTCCTGAAGACCTCGTCGACCTTGAGGTTGCGCTCGAGTGCTCGTGTGAACGAAGTCTGGATAACCGGTCCGTCCGCAATCGAGTCTGAGTAGGGGAATCCGACCTCGACGCCGGCGACGCCGAGCGCGTCGACGCGCCGCAAGACCTCAGCCGTTGCTGCCAGAGACGGAAAGCCGGCCGTGATGTATGGCAGCAGGCCCTTCGCGTGGGCCGCCGTCAGGGCGCTGAACTTCTGGTCAATACGATTGATGGTACGTCTCCATTCTGCAGGCGGACAGCACGGACACGGGCCGACTATAGCAGACGTTTGCCCATCTTACCAGAGGCATCGCCTGTCGGCCTCCTCGATTCGGCGGCAAGGCAGGGCATCGTGCGCAGGACAGGACGTTCTCCGCTTTGGTGGGTTGGGCAAGCGGCGTAACGGCGGGCTGGTTGAGGCCATGGGAGTCGCCGGGGGGCGCGTAGTATCGTGCGTACGGCGCGGAAGTGGAGCAGACCGTTCGGCCCGCATGGCGGTCCCATCAAGTGACGAATGCATGTCAAACCCGGCGAGCGGCTTACCCGAGACGACGAAGGCGTGATCGAGGGAGCATCGACCGGCCGGGTTGGGGTGCGTCCGGCTTCTAACGCGTTTGCGGGGCCGGTGCCCCGAAAACGGAGCACCGTAATGACAGTTGTCTGACACTAAATCACGATTTTTTTGACTATAGCTCTTGCGAAACGGCGGCCGATTGATTACTGTCACCGTTGGCATTTCTGGCAGAATCATGGCGTGGCGTGGGGGACGGCAATATGCCCAATGAAACGTATATTCCGTTGAGCGTGCAGTTCAATGGGCGGGCGCTGCCTGATGGGTATATGTGTGTTTTGTACGAGTCCGACGGCCCCCAACGTCGCGGCAGTCTGACGATCCCGAGCCCGCCCCAGGCGGGCGAACGCGGGGTGCTCCGTTTTGTCGGGTCACGCGATGGCCGGATGTGGGATGTCAGCCTGGGCGAGGTCGTCATCGTGGCTGACAGCGCGATTGGCTGTGAGTTCGTCGCGGTTGGCCCCATCCGGATCGTCCCGATCGAGACGCCACGACCGGACAAGGCCCATGACGATATCGACCATCCCGAGGTGCCCGATCGCATGCCCGATTCCCCGCGCGGGGCGGATGACTCCCGACCGGCGCGCTGACTTCTCCGGTACACTGTATCGCGAACACATCGCGGAGATGCCGCGCTGACTGTCGTCGCGGCGTTCAGTGATCATGAGACTCACCCGTCGTAGCGGGCGGCGATCGGCATGCGGCGGCCGAAGCCGAACGCCCGGCTGGTCACCTTCAAGGCGGGGGCAGCCTGCTTCCGCTTGTACTCGTTGCGGTCCACGAGGCGGGTCACGTCGCGGACGGTCCGGATATCGAAGCCCGCGGCGACAATTTCATCGGCGCTCTTCTCCTCTTCGACATACCTATGCAGGATCGCGTCGAGCACATCATACGGCGGCAACGAGTCCTGGTCCGTCTGGTCCGGACGCAGTTCCGCGGAGGGGGGCTTGGTCAGCGTGCTGTTCGGGATCATGATTCGGCCGGCGCGCTCGTTGATGTATCGTCCGAGGCGATAGACCCACTGCTTGGGCACATCGCCGATGACCGCCAGCCCGCCGCACATGTCGCCGTAGAGCGTGCAGTAGCCGACGGCCAGCTCGCTCTTGTTGCCGGTGGTCAGGACGAGCCAGCCGAACTTGTTCGACATCGCCATGAGGATCAGGCCGCGCAGGCGGGCCTGGATGTTCTCTTCCGTGATGTCGGGCGGACAATCACCGAACTGCGGTGCCAGCTCGCGCTCCATGACCTCGTGCATCGTCGCGATCGGCACAACGCGATAGTCCATCCCGAGCGCCTCGGCAACATCGCGCGCGTCGGCGAGGCTGTGGTCGCTGCTGTGGCGCGACGGCATGGCCACGCCATGGACGCGGTCCTGCCCCAGCGCCGCGACGGCCAGTGCCGCCGTAACGGCCGAATCGACTCCGCCGGAAAGGCCGATGACCACGCCGCCGAACCCGCACTTGTCGATATAGTCACGCGTGCCGAGGACGAGGGCATCACGCAGGGCGGCCTCCGCACCGGGATGCGGTTCGATGCGCTGCGGTGCGGCCGCATCGAGGTCCACCAGCAGCACGTCCTCGGTGAACGACCGCGCCTGGGCGATCACGTCGCCGGTCGCGGAGAAGGCAGTCGAGGCCCCGTCGAAAATCAGCTCATCATTGCCGCCGACCTGGTTGACGAACAACAGCGGGATGTGATACGCCGCGGCGGCCGCGCTGAAGAGGCGGATTCGCGTGTCATGCTTGTCGAGCCAGTACGGCGAGGCGGAGAGGTTGATCAGCACATCGGCGCCGGCTTCGGCCAACTGGGCAACGGGACTGGTATGGTAGAGCTTGCGGCCGAGCACGCTTTCATCGTTCCAGAGATCTTCGCAGATGCTGATCCCCAGTCGCACGGTGCGTCCGTCGGCCAGCGGCAACGCGGCCACCTGTACATCCGGGCCGCTCTCGAAGTACCGCTGTTCGTCGAAAACGTCATACGTCGGCAGCAGCGACTTGTGGTGCACGCTCAGGATGCGGCCGTCGGCGCATAGCGCGGCGGAGTTGTAGAGGTGTCGTCCGGTCGGCGACTCGTTCTGTTGGGCGAACCCCACCAGGGCGGCGATGCCGCGGCAGGTCGCGGCGATCCGCTCGACAGCCGCGAGGTTGTCCCGCACGAACTTCGGCTTGAGCAGCAGATCCTTCGGTGGATACCCCGTCACGCTCAGCTCGCCGAAGACGACCAGATCGGCACCGTCGGCGCGCGCCGCCTCGATGGCGGCCAGGATCTTGGCGGTATTGCCACCGATATCGCCGATGAGCGGATCGAGTTGGGCCAGGGCGACTCTCACGGTGGTCCCATTGTAGATGGCATGCTCGTTCGGGGAAAGGAGGGACCATTCAACGTGGCGGCCAGCGTCATCCAGACACGCCGCATGAGGCATCGGCGTCGTGAGAACACGCCGCCGACGCGGCCAGTCCTGCACGTCGCCCAGCCATACCGGCTGTCGCGCCTTTGCGTTCGGCTTGTTTTTGTCTGGAGCGCATATCACATGCGGGAGGCGCACTGGCGGGTCCCGACGTTACGTCGGGACCAGTGGCACCCTGCCACTGCACGCGTCAGCCGGACAGGCATTCGTGGATGGCGCGGGCGGCGCGGCGGCCGGCGCCCATGGCTTCGATGACGGTGGCGCTGCCGGTGACGATGTCGCCGCCAGCCCAGACGCGGGGCTTGCTGGTCTTGCCGGCGTCGTCGGCGACGATGTAGCCGCGCCGGTTGAGTTCCATGCCCGGCGTGGACTTCGTCAGCAGCGGGTTGGCCCCGCCGCCGATCGCGACGATGACAAGATCGGTCTCGATCGTGAACTCACACCCCGCCTTGGGCACCGGGCGGCGCCGGCCCGAATCGTCCGGCTCGCCCAGCTCCATCTCCTGGCAGCGCATGCGCTGGACCATGCCGTCGCCGTTGCCCTCGAACGCCAGCGGGGCCGCGAGCAGCTTGAAGATGATGCCTTCCTCTTCGGCGTGGTGGACCTCTTCGGCCCGGGCGGGCAGTTCCGCTTTCGAGCGGCGGTAGACGATGTACACGTGTTCGGCGCCGAGCCGGCGGGCGGTCCGCGCCGCATCCATGGCGACGTTGCCGCCGCCGAGCACGCAGACGGTCCTACCCTTCACGATTGGCGTGTCGTATTCAGGGAAGCGATAGGCCCGCATCAGGTTCGTACGCGTCAGGTACTCGTTGGCCGCATAGACGCCGCCAAGCTGCTCGCCCTCGATGCCAAGGAAATAGGGCAGGCCCGCGCCAACGCCGACGAAGACCGCGTCAAAGCCGAGGTCCTCGGTCAGCTCGTCGATCGTGATCGAGCGGCCGATCACCTGGTTCAGCTCGATCCGCACGCCGAGCTGGCGGAGGTAGTCCACCTCACTCTCGACGATTGCCTTCGGCAGCCGGAACTCGGGAATGCCGTACATCAGCACGCCGCCGGGCCGGTGGAACGCCTCAAAGATCGTCACGCCGTAGCCGAGAAGAATCAGGTCGCCGGCCACCGTCAGCCCCGACGGGCCGGCCCCGATGATGGCCACCTTCTTGCCGTTGGGCGGTTGCTTTTCAGGCAGCTCGACGAGGTTGTTCATGCGCTCGTAGTCGGCGGCGAAGCGCTCCAGCCGGCCGATCGCCAGCGGTTCCCATTTCTTTCCGAGCACGCACTTTGATTCGCACTGGCTCTCCTGTGGACAGACCCGCCCGCAGACAGCCGGCAGCGCGTTGGTCTCCTTGATCTTACGCGCGGCGGCCGCGAACTCGCTCTCGGCGATCAGATGCACGAACGCGGGGATATCCACCTCGACTGGGCAGCCGGCGACGCATTCCCGTTTCTTGCAGTTCAGGCACCGCGCCGCTTCCTGCTGCGCCTGTTCGGGTGTGTAGCCGAGCGGGACTTCCTCAAAGTTCCTGGCCCGCGTGGCCGGATCCTGCTCGGGCATGGGGGTGCGCTGCTGGCGGTTGACGGCACTCATGATGTCGAGACCTCATCGAGATAGCGGGTAAGTGAACACTGTTCGCTGGTGTGATAGATCCTCTGCCGGGCCATCATCGTGGACCAGTTCACGAGGTGGCCGTCAAATTCAGGACCGTCCACGCAGGTGAAGCGGGTTTCGCCGCCGATCTCGACGCGACAGCCGCCGCACATGCCGGTGCCGTCGACCATGATCGTGTTGAGACTGACGATCGTCCTGACGTCGAAGGGTCGCGTCGTGTCGCTGCAGCATTTCATCATGATCGTCGGGCCGATCGCGTAGACGCAGCCGATGGTCTTGCCGTTGTCGGCGGCGAGCCGTTCCCGCAACGGTTCGGTGACGAGGCCCTTGCGGCCGGCCGAACCGTCGTCGGTGGTGATGATATGCTCGTCGCTGACGGCGGCCATCCGGTCCCGCCAGAAGAGCAGATCCCGGTTGCGCGCACCCTGGATCGTGATGACGCGGTTGCCCTTGTCTCGTAGCGCCCGGGCGATCGGATAGATCGGAGCCGTCCCGACGCCGCCGGCGACCATGATGATGCTGCCATAGTCCTCGATCTCGGACGGATGCCCCAACGGACCCAGCAGGGCGTGAAACGCATCACCGGCCCGCAGTCGTGCCAGTTTCCGACTGGACGTGCCGACGACCATCAGAATCAGCGTGATGGTGCCCTGGTCACGGTCGAAGTCGGCGATCGTCAGCGGCACGCGCTCGCCCGTCTCGTCCGCCATCACGACGACGAACTGCCCCGGCAGCGCCTTGGCGGCGATCTGCGGCGCCTCAACGAGCATCTCATGGATATTCGGAACGAGTTCGGTCTTGTTTACGATCCTGCTCATATCTACCTGCGCATCCAACTCCTGAGGCCCGTATTCGAGGCATTTTCTGCCCGCTGTTCTCTTCTGGGGGCAACTGCGGTGTTCGCACTTGTCGCGGCACGCTATGGCGTGCAACGCCGACCCCGTCGCCGAGGGGCTCGTCCTGGAGGCGACGCCTCGCCAACGCCCATCAGCGCAACACCCACGTTAGCAGTCAGTCTCCGAGCTTGCAAGTCGCCCGCATCACGGATGGCTGGGCGCCGTGGCGGGCGGCCACTATGATGCATCGCGGCTCTGGGCGCGGTCTGTTTATGCAGTATTCTCGTCGTACCATCTTTCGATTCGGTCTCGTCGGTGTCGCCGCCGTGTTTGCCGTGGTGCTGCTCGTCGGGCCGCACTGGGTCGAGCCGATCCATCCGGAACTGGGTGTGCCGTACGCGGAGTTGCCGGCCGAGCACCCGGACTACCTCGATCTGCCGCACCGTGCGCCGCAGCGGGCGATGGCCGTTTTCGTGTTGTGCCTGGGGCTCTGGGTCTCGAACGTAATCCCGTTGCCGGCGACGAGCCTGCTGGCGGTCGGACTCCTGCCGCTCTTCGGCGTCATGCCCCATGCCAAGGCGTTCGAATACTTCGGCAACTCGGCGGTGTTCTTTATTCTCGGCGTGTTCATCCTGGCGGCGGCCATGATCAACACCGGTCTGTCGAAGCGGCTGACGCTCCTGTTTCTCCACCGGTTCGACGGTTCACCGAAGCGGCTGATCGGTGGCGTCCTGGTCTGCGGGGCGTTCTTCTCGCTGTGGATGCCCGAGCACGCGGTCGCGGCCATGATGTTTCCGCTGGTCGTCGAGGTGGCGCGGGCACTCGGGCTGCGGCAATCAGGCAGCGTCTACGCCCGCTCGCTGTTTCTCGCGCTGGCCTGGGGCACGGTTGTCGGCGGTGTCGGCACGTATCTCGGCGGCGCGCGAGCGATGCTGGCGGTCGAGCTGTATCAGAAGTTCTATCCCGACGCGGCGGCACCGACGTTCATCGAATACGCCAGCATGACGCTGCCGACAGTCGTCATCATGACGGTTGTGGGCTTCTTCGTGATCACCATCCGCGCGAAACCGGAGATCGACTCGATCACGCAGGCGACGCGGATGCTGTCGGTCAGCGTGCAACAACTCGGCCCGCTGACCGGGCGCGAGCGGCGGCTTGCCGGTTTGATGATTCTGACCATCCTCGCCTGGATCGTCATGCCAACGATGGCGCCACAGTGGCTGGGGTATGAAATGAACCTGGGTGTCATCGCACTGCTCTCGGGCGTACTGGTGTTCGGCCTGCGCATCGCACAGTGGAAAGACATCCAGGATTACGTGAACTGGGGCGTGATCGTGATGTACGGCGGCGCCGTGGCGCTGGGCGCGGGGCTCGCTGACACGCGGGCGATGGACTGGCTCGCCGTCCAACTCGTGCCGATCCTGTCGGCCAATCGTTTCCTGATGCTGGCGGCGGTCGCCATCGCGGCAGTGGTCCTGACCGAGAGCATCTCGAACGCGGCCGTCGTCAGTGTGCTCCTGCCCGTCGGCTTCGGGCTCTGCCACGAGTTGAATGTCCCGCCGCTGGCGATGATGTATATGGTCACAATCCCGGCGGGGTTGGCGTATTGCCTGCCGATGAGCAGCCCGCCCAACGCGATCGCGTTTTCGTCGGGCTATTACGGCATCGAAGCCGCGCTTCGCCGCGGCGTGTGGATGATGGTGCTTTCGATCGTCGTGTTCCTGCTGTCCGCATGGCTCTACTGGCCGTTGGTGGGGCTGAAACTGTAACGCGGTGGCGCGGTGGCGGAGGCGGGCGGCAAGGCACGGGTCGCTACCGATGATCGGCATCGGTGGCAGCTACGACGAAAAGATGGCGGTAGAATAGGAATGGGTCTCATGGCGGATAGTGGATTCACAATCTGGTTTACGGGGCTCAGTGGCTCGGGCAAGACCACGTTGGCCGAGCGCGTGCGCGAGGTACTTCTCGGGCGTGGGCTTGCCGTCGAGTGGCTGGATTCCTCGAAGATCCGCCGTGAGATGAACCGTGATCTCGGTTTCACCCGCAGTGACATCGAGGCCAATCTTCGTCGCATTGCCTACGAATGCCGGTTGCTCAATCGCAACGGCGTCATTGCCATCGTGTCGGCGATCTCACCCTATCGCGATGTGCGCGACCGCATCCGTGTCGACCTCGTCCGCTTCATGGAGGTATACTGCCGGTGCCCGCTCGAAACGCTCGTGCTGCGGGATGAGCATGATCTGTATGCCCGTGCCGAGCGCGGCGAGATCCAGAACGTGGCGGGCATGAACGCCCCCTATGAAGAGCCGCTCAAGCCCGAGGTCGCCGTCGAGACGGATCGTGAAACGCCCGAGGCGTGTGTGGCGCGGATTGTTCGCACCGCGGAGATTCTGGGGTATCTGACACCGGTGGCGCCGTCGGGCTACACGCCCGAGCAGGAAGAGACGATCAAGCGGCGTCTTCGGGATCTCGGCTATATGTGAGCTTGCCATCCGAACGGAGCCATGCGGAGGAGAAGATGACGATCCACGGTTTGCAGTTCACCAGGATGCGGCAGACATCGTCGTTCTGCCTGGGCCTCGTGGTGTGTCTCTCGAGCGTGGCCAGCGCGCAGACGCGCCCGGCATCCACGGATACCTACGTCGGCACGCCGTGGCCGGCCACCGATGCGCTGGGTCGCGTGCTCCCGACGCCGGACGACGTCGGCCCGCCGCGGCGGGATCGGTTCGTTGGCATCTTCTACTTCCTCTGGCTCAACGAGCGGAGCAACAAGAGCCCGCATTGGGACGGGCCGTACGACGTGTCGCGGATTCTGGCGGCGGATCCGAACGCGATGAAGAAGCCGGATTCACCACTGTGGGGTCCGCGCGGGCGGTCCCACTACTGGAGCGAGCCGCTCTATGGCTACTACCTCAGCACCGATCCGTGGGTGCTGCGCCGTCACGCGCATCTGCTGGCCGACGCCGGCATCGATACGCTGATCTTCGACACCACCAACGCCGTTATCTACAGCGATGTGTATCGCGCGCTGTGCGAAGTCTTCCGCGAGGTGCGCCGCGACGGCGAAGCCACGCCGCAGATTGCATTCATGGTCAACACCAAGGCGGGCGAGACGGCGCAGCGGATCTACCATGACCTCTACAAACCCGGGCTCTACCGCGAACTGTGGTTTCACTGGCAGGGCAAGCCGCTGATGATCTGCGATCCGCAGCAGGCCAGCGTCGAACTGCGGGAATTCTTCACGCTTCGCCGGGCCCACTGGCCGTTCACGCAGGTCAACACCGCCCATGCGTGGCATTGGGAAGCAACCTATCCACAGGCTTACGGCTACACCGACGATCCGGACGTGCCCGAACAGGTGAATGTTTCGGTGGCCCAGAACCTGCGGGCCAGCGATGGGCAGGTCACCAATATGAGCGACGGCAACGCGCGCGGGCGCAGCTTCCACGACGGCAAGCAGAAGATCGCACCCGGCTCGGTGAATCACGGCCACAACTTTCAGGAGCAATGGCAGCGGGCGCTGAAGCTCGCGCCGCCGTACGTGATGGTGACCGGGTGGAACGAGTGGATCGCCGGCCGCTGGGGCAAGGCCGACGGCCCGATCGTCTTTGTCGATCAGTTCGACCAGGAATGCAGCCGTGACATCGAGCCGATGAAGGGCGGCCACGGCGACAATTACTATTGGCAGCTCGTCGCGAACGTGCGCCGGTACAAGGGAGCACCGCCGCTGCCAACCGCTTCCGCGCCAGGTTCGATTCAGATCGCGGGCGGCTTCGAGCAGTGGAAGGACGTCGGGCCGGAGTACCGCGACCACGTCGGCGAGACGGCGCCGCGCGATTTCGACGGCGCCGCGGGCCTCCACTACATCAACCGCACCGGTCGCCATGATCTCCGCGCCGCCAACGTGGCGCGCGACAAAAAGCAGATCTACTTCTATCTGCGCTGCGGCGAACCGATCGACACGCCAACCGCGCCGGAAAAAAAGGTGTCAGGAAGAATTATGGAGCCAGAGAAAATCATCCTGACACCTTTTTTAGGGTTGTGGCTGTTGATCGACATCGACCGGGATGCGAAGACGGGGTGGGAAGGCTACGACTATCTTGTCAACGGTGACGCCGACGGAACGGTCTGGCTGGCGAAGAACCGTGGCGGCTGGCAGTGGGCGAAGCGGACGAAGCTGGACTGCCGCATCGCAAGCCGCGAACTGCACCTGGCCATTCCGCGCGAAGCGCTCGGCCTTCCCACCGACACCGCGGCGGCCTCATTCGACTTCAAGTGGGCCGACAACATACAGAAGCCCGGCGAGATCATGGACTTCTACCTCAGCGGCGACGTGGCGCCGGAGGGTCGGTTCAACTACCGCTACGCATCGCCATCCGAATAATGCCTCCAGCATGACGCCACGACATCTGCCGGAGGAACTCATCGTGCCTCCGCGCCGGAACGCTATTGCCGCTTTCGGTTGGTGACTTTCGCTGCCCCGCGCGGGTGGCATCGGTCCCGACGTCCCGTCGGGAAAGGGTTTGCCCGTATTCTTCCATCCGGGTGCCACTGCCAGTTACGATACCCGGCCGGCAGGAAACGAAACCGGCCAACCGCAGGCGGCACTATTCGCCGCGCGCGATGGCGAGCAGGCCAGTTTCTTCGAGCTGCGTGCGGAGCGCTTCGCGTTGCTCGGGCGTCAGGTTCCGCAGCGGCGGGCGGACCGGGCCGCAGTCAACGCCGATGAACTGCATCAGCGTCTTGGCTGTCGGCAGGAACGAACCGGCGAACCGGGCGATCAGCGTGATCAACTCGATCGAATACCGTTGCTGCTGCCGGGCCGTGGCGAGATCGCCCGCGTTGAATGCGGCGATGAGCTTATGGTAGATCGGCGCGGCGAAGTTGTACGTGCTGCCAACGGCGCCGCGAGCCCCGAGCGCGAGGCCGCACAGGAGCAACTCGTCGCGGCCAAAAAGCATGTCGAAGCGGCCATCGTCGATCATGCGGCATCGCTCGAAGTCCATCAGGTCTTCATACGTGTACTTGATGCCGGCCAGGTCGGGGATCCGGTCCGCCGCGGCCTCGAGAAAATCAGCCATGGCGAAACTGACGCCTGTCATCGATGGGATGTGGTAGTAATAGAACGGTACGCCCGCCGCGGCCGCCGAAATGTCGCGGCAGAACGTGACGAGGTCGCCGACGCATGACGGTTTGAAAAAGGGCGGCGCCATGGCCGCAACCGCCGCGGCACGGACCTTCTTCGCGTGTGCCGCGAGCGTCTTGCAGTCTGTCAGCGCGTTGTGCCCAACGTGGACGATGACATCAAGGTCCTTGCCCGCCACTTCAGTCCAGCGCTTGGCGACGGCGAGCCGCTCCTCGACCGAGAGCGACATGCCCTCGCCGGTCGTGCCGCAGACAAAGGCCGCCCGCACGCCGTCCCGGAGCAGGGCTTCGGCCTGTTGCTCGATGCGATCCAGGTTCACATTGCCGTCGGCGTGCATCGCCGTGTAGGGTGCGGCGACAAGTCCTTCAAAACGTTTGCCCACGTACTCGCTCCTTTGGTGTGGCGTCTGAGCTGCGGTGAACCCGGCTGCGCGTGCCCCTGGGGGCCGGCCGGCGTCAGGCGGAAGGTTCCCGTCTCGATTTCCGCCGGGAGTAATAGAGGCTAACGGCCAGAATCGCAAGTAGACCAATCGCCAGGATCGCGTGGTACCGCCTGGCGGTCGACGGGCCCGTTGTGGTCACGGTCTCGAACCGGCCCAGCCAGACCTTCGGCGTGCGGACGCCCGGGCGGATCTCGCCGCTGGTGATCGCGAAGCCATCACCCCAGGGAACGGCCACGGTCGTCACCGGGCACATGTCCGGGAACATGCCCGCCATCAGCCAGATCTGCGCGACCGTATCGAACGCGAGGATCTGGCGCGGGAAGCCGGGGTGAGTCTCGAAGACCTCGCGCCGTTGTGCGGCGAGCGCGTCGAGCGTCGCGGGGTCTGTGGCCTGGCGCATCTGTCGCTCGGTCTGTTCCTGCTTGCGGAAGCGTTCGACGTCGGCGCCGCCCAGCACGAGGATGGGGTGGAAATCGTCCCAAACCAGAGCCGTGGCCGCGTTGACGCTCCGGGGCGGCTCGCCCTCGGGGGCGATGTCGGCCAATCGCTCCCACTCGCCTGTTTGCGGTACGTAACGGTATGCATCCGTAAGATGCTCGGTCGGCGTGTCAGGAGCGGCGGTGCGGCCGCTGAACAGGTAGAAACCGGCCCCCGCACCCGCCGTCTGACCCGCGGCGACGGGCAATGTCCGCGCCGGCCCCGGCCAGGGCTCCAGCGATTCCCAGGCGAACTCGTCGGTGCCGCGTTTCGACAGGTCGAGTGCGTCGAATCGCTTGGTGGAACGATTCTCCGTCATGGTTTCCACGCCGCCGGCCACGTAGATCACGTCGTCGACCTTGGCACCGGCGGCGAAGGCCAGTGGCGCTGGCAGCGACGTCAAGGCCTCAATCCCGATCAGTTTTGTGTCCTCATTCCAGGTCAGCAGGAACACATCGGCGTAGCACCGGTCCGCGTCGCAGCCGCCGATGCAGACGACGCCCTCGTCGGTCGTGATCGATACGCCGTAGGCCAGCGGTCGCGGCAGCTTGAAACGCCCGTCTGTCAGCCATGCCAAGGCGCCGGGCCGCAGGACGAAGACGTCGTCCCACCAAGCCTTCTTGCCGCCGAACCAGGGGGGAGCGTCGGGAAAGTTCGCCCCGCCGCCGACGATCAACGCGCCGCCAGCGGCGCCGGCAAATGGGCCGGCCAGACCGGGCTGGGCGTTCTGGCCCGGGCTCGGCGGCAGCGATGGCAGTTCGCGCCAGGTCATTACTTTGACGGCGGCAGCCGGCGTTGTGCAGAGGAGGATCGCGCAGGCCGCGATGGCGAATCGCGGGCGTCGTGTCTGGTCGGTTCGATCGTTGATGATGGGGCCTCCGTCGGGAAACCGTGGATTCCCTGCGGACGTTCGGACACGGACAAACCCTCCGGCCTGAAGGCCTATCCCGCCTCCGTCGGGACCCATACCAGCCCTGACGTCCGTTGTTGGCCCCCCAACTCTACTGCGAACGGGCCCAGTCGGCCAGTGTGGCCCGTTGCTCGTGGACCTTCGTGAAGGCGCGGACGATGTCGTCCATGTCCGCCTGGGTGCCGAGCAGGATTCGCTGCTCGAGCCAGCCGCCCTGCTGATAGCAGATCGTTTCGCAGTTCGGGCAGTTCGTCGCGACGTAGTCGATGCCCGTGCAACCGGCGAACGGGCCGAACTCGCGCTTGACGAAGAGCGGCTGCTTGTAGAGCGGATCGGGGTAGCCGCAGAAGTTGGGAATACCCTCGGCTTCGAGGGCCCTCAGGACCGCCGGCCGCGGGGCGCCGAACGCCTCAGCGTCGATGCGAAAGCTGAAGAGGTGGAAGCCATGGCGCGTGCAGTCGGCGGTATAGCTCTGCAGCCCGAGGCCCGGAATCGAGCCGAGTTTCGCGATCAGGTACTTGCCGTTGGTTTCGCGCCGGCGGACCTGCTCGTCGAGCCGCTGGAGCTGGGCGTTGAGGATGGCGCCCTGGAACTCGCTCAGGCGGAAGTTGCCCGAGATCACGAAGTGTTCGTACCAGGCGTGGCCTGGTCGGCGTCCGCAGTTGTGGATCGATCGGCAGCGGGCGGCGAGATCCGCGTCGTTGGCCGTGATGAAGCCGCCCTCGCCGCTGGTGAGGTTCTTGCTGGACTGGAACGAGAACGAGCCCATGTGGCCGATCGAGCCGACGCGGCGGCCCTTGTACTCGGCGCCGTGGGCATGGGCGGCGTCTTCGATGACGCAGAGGTTGTGGCGTTTCGCGATGGCCATGATCGCGTCCATGTCCGCCGGCAGCCCGCCGAAGTGCACGGGGATGATCGCCCGCGTGCGAGGCGTGATCGCGGCCTCGATCGCGGCCGGCGAGAGGTTCAGCGTATCGAGTTCGATGTCAGCGAAGACGGGCGTCGCGTTCGCGGTGACGACGGCGGTGGCCGTGGCGAGAAACGTGTACGGCGGGACGATGACTTCGTCGCCGGCCTGGATGCCCGCGGCCATCAGCGCGATCTGCAGCGAGACCGTGCCATTGACGACGGCGATGCCGTGCTCAGCGCCTTGGTATTTCGCGAAGTCGCGTTCGAAGGTCGTCGTTTCCGTGCCGTCTTGCTTGCCCCACTTGCCGCTGCGCAGGGCGCGGATCAGGGCACGCTCTTCCTCGTCGCCAAACACGGGCCACGCCGGGAACGCCGCGGTGCGGATGGGGCTTCCATTGAGGAGTGCGAGTTGTTGTGCCATGTCTCTGTAGCTTCCTTTCGATCATTCGGCCGCGGACCCCAGGCCGACCGCCAGCGTAGACGGCTTCGGTCCGCCGGTCGCGGTCCACGGCGATCGACCCTATCTGCTAGCCGAAGCCGGTCGGGATGTCCAACCGGATTCGGGGCCCACGTTCGCGGTCTGCTGGGCTTGCACGGCCTTGCCGCAGAATGTGTAGCAGGGGCACCGACCTGTGGTGGCCTCGCCAACAAGCTGGTCGGTGGCAATGCGGGATGTCTGCCCAGTCGCGTCTGATCAGTTGCGCCGTTGCGGTCTCAGCCTTCCCAGCTCTTGACCTCTTCGAGCCAGCCGCGCATTTCCTGTCGTTTCTTTTCGAAGAGGGCGAAAATCGTGATGATCGCGGCGCCGAGAACGATGCCGGCGACGTACCAGACCCAGGTCCAGCCGAGGTTTTCAGCGGCATGCCAGACGATGGTCAGCAAGGACAGGCAGAGAAACCCCGTGCTCAGCAGCAGGAACGAACGGATGCGGGAAATGAACCCCAGGAAAAGGCCGACGATGGACAAGCCGCCGAGGACGAGGGGCAGCCACGGCGCTTGCGCTACGCCCATCAGAAAGACGTCCGCGGTCGACGACAGGTAGACGGCCAGGAGACAGGCGTAGTTGAGAATCGTGCGCTGTTGTTCA
Source organism: Phycisphaerae bacterium (assembly GCA_016928855.1). GTDB lineage: Bacteria > Planctomycetota > Phycisphaerae > UBA1845 > PWPN01 > JAFGKA01. Next base: position 14,820 of record JAFGKA010000336.1, on the reverse strand, counting down.
GTAAGACGATTCCGATTCACGTGCCCCGCCACGAGCGCGGCGCACGCCGGGGGGATGAACCAGAGTTGTGGATGTTGCGTGATCGCCAGCCCCGGTGCGTGATAGAGGAGATACCAGAGACTGCCCGTGAGTGAAAGCCCCGCAAGGGCGGCCATGACGACCGACCGGCGCAGAACGGCGAGAACGCCGTAGAGCGCCCCTGTGGTTACCAGCACGATGGAGTAGTGGACCTGTGACGACGCGATGACCAATTCGGGCAGGACCAGGACCGGCAGAAAAAGGCCCGTATGCCCGAGCGGCCGGGCCAGCACGCGCTGGCCGTATCGCCGGCATGCCTCACCCGCTCCGACCGCCGCAAACGCCAGCAAAATCACGAGGATTGGCCAATACTGCAGGAAGAAACCGGAAAACAACCACGGCATCGTGAAGCGCACGTGCAGGATTAGTATCCCGCCCAATGCTTCCGCCACATAGACATAGGTTTCCTTCGCCGCCGGCCTGAGACGAAGTGGATCAAGGCGATCACTCACGGCGAACGTCGTGCATCCCGCTATGAGCACGGGCAAAGCCGCGAATAGTGCGATGACGGCCGGCGTCGCGAGCGGGACCGCGGCGCCGGTCACAATGGCCGTGATCTCGGTATACGCCACGAAGAGCAACGCAAGGCCGGCAATCACGCCGGCTCCGCCCGCGCAGCGGGAAATGCCCGTGACCCACCCCTGCTTGCGCGCGAGCCAGAACGTAGCCGCCGACGACAGGATGGTCACCGCCGCATACGCTGCGACAAGGCCGATTCCACGGTGGACCCACGCTGCCGTCGTGTCGGGTGCGATCCACACCCAGGCAAACAGGACAGCAGATACCGAGAGCAACGCCGCGGTACAGGTTTCCATGATGGCCCGCTGTGTTGCCCGGACGGCCAGCCATGCCGCGCCTGCGCAGAGGAGAGGAGAGACCGCGACCAGCATTCGCATTGTGATTACCGGATGGTTCCAACTTGCCGATACGCTCAGAAGCAGGGAGATCGTCGCAAGGAAGCCATTGACATACCACAGCCACGGGCCGATCGCGAACGGCGCAGCAACGTTGTCGGGGCGAAGCGCTGCCCGAAGCCGCCAGACTGCCGTCGCTATCAGGACATAGCCCGCCAATAGCAGACTGAACGCCCACCCCAACTCGCGCGAGGGGATGCCGCTGGAGGCCATGATTCGCACAAGTGCGGCCAATCCCAACGCGTACAGGCCCGCGGACAGATGACGCGATGCGGGATCCTTGGCGCACAAGACCACGAGCACGACCGCGGCAATCCAGGCGAGCCAGCCCAGAAGTGTCGTGTGGGCTGCCGCGTCATCCAGAATGGCCGTGTGCAGGGCCGCGGCGGCCAATCCACTGACGGTCGCGGTCAACACGATGGCCACGACGTGATGAAACCCGGTTCGTGGCCCTGTTTCCACAGCGATGGATTTTTGCCGCGTGGCTCGCGTCTCCGCGAAGAGCCAGACAACCGCCAAGAGGGTCAGCGCGACGACGTTGACATGAATCAGATTTGCAACATTCGCAGCGAAGGCGGGCGCCCCCGGAAGCCAGTGCAATGTCGTCCACCAGATGCTCGCGGCCAGGCAGATCGTAATGCCTCCAAGGGAGGCAAACGCTCTGCGGGGCGCCCAATGGCCCAGAGCGACGCACAGCGCAGAGAGGCCTGTGAGAACCCCGGCGGACCACCAGGGGCGTTGTGGATCGTCAAGGACCGCCCGCAGCGCAAACAGGGTACCCGCGATCGTGCACAACAGAACAGCGATTGCCGTTTGTGTTCGGGCGTCGGCCAAATGCGAGGCCCATCGCGATGTCAGGCGTTCGACGGCTTTGTCCAGGGATGCACTGATCGGCGTACCGCACTCGGGGCAACGACCGGACGGCACAAGGCCTCGCAGATTGTAGCGACATTTCGTGCATGTCAGATCGTGCTCGATGCGCGGTGCGCCGCTCGCTTGCGCGGAGGCCACTGCAAATGTGTCATGCCAGCCGGTGCCATGTAATTGATGAACGTAGCGGGCTCCGGCGCCGAGACGCAGCCACCCCGCCGCGACGATCGCGGCCATGGATGCGTGGAAGCACAACCAGTTGCCCGTATCTAGCGGAGCCACGGCGCAGGTGAGCAGCCCGACGCCGAACAGCACCCATGCCGTTTCCTGAAAGCCCTGCCACGTCCTGGCCGGCAAGCGGCACGTCGCCAGCAATGCCCATTCGACCAAAACCACAGCCAGGATGCCCCATACCGTTCCAGCGGTGGCAACGGCGGCCGGTATGGATTGCGGATGCAGCCACACGATCGCGACGGCCAGCAGGAGCACCAATCCGATGACAGATCGTCCCAGCAGCAGTAGCCATCGCGGATACCGGATGACATCGTTACGATCCGTGAGCAACCATTGAATATGGCGCCAGCCGATCGGAATGCTCGCGATGAGGATCGTATTGATCTGCACGAGCCAGACGACGAATTCCATCGTCACCGACTGACCATTTCGGCCGAGCAGGGCCAGCTCCGTTTCTGTTACCGCCACGCAGGCCAACGCCGCCGCGCCGACGACGAAGGCCGGTTGTCTCTCGTAGAGCCCGTAGCCAATGATCGTGAGGATAATCATCGCCGCGGGCCCGAGCAGGGAAATGCGTAACCAGACATCGGACACGCCAGCCGTCGTCGTGGCCTCGCCTTGCGCGATCGCGGACGAATAGGTAGCTGTGGCGATGACAACGGGCATGACGACGAACAGGAAAAGAGCTGCGCGCGCCGGATCGAACGAGGCGATCGTTGGCGTGCTGGGTTGTGGCCGACTCGCGCGGCCTGACCAGTAGGATTGCAGCCAGAGCAGGACGGACGCGGCCAGGAAGAGACCGGCGGATACCCACCGATAGGCGTCAACGACCTGATGACGCGCTTCGAAGCGGGCGGCGAACAAGGCCGTCGCGCAGGCGGCCACGAGTACGATGCCGAGCGAGGCGGACTTGCGCCACCCCGCCAGGTGGTGCATGCCGAGCGTCGCCACGACGATCAACGCCAGAGCCCACGAGCCCGGCCCCGCGGCGCGACCATGCTGGCCGAGGTTCGCGAAGAGGCCTGATCCATGTTCGCTCGCCGTCCCGGGAGCGACGCTCCAGCCCGCGAGAATGATCAGCGCCAACACGAGCGCCGCTGTGAATCCACGGTCGGCCGGAATGCCATGGGGCATCAGCAGAGCTTTCGCCGTCTGGCACCAACGCTTATACGCGATTGGGATCGGCGCGGTCTCGTCGCCGTCCGGCACCAGCTTGGCACACTGTCGAACGACGGCGAGGCGAACGCCTGCCCAGAACAGGCTCAGGCCGGCGGCGGCCAGCAGATGCGCTTGCCAGACCCACGGGTCGTGCAACGGCGACGGGAGCGCCTCGTACCAATAGGCACCGACAAGATGATGCTGTATTCCGGCACACGTCGCCACGACCATCGCGACCTGTGCCCCGGCGAACGCGGTCGGCCATGTGTTGATTGCGGCCAACACCATCCACAGGACGGACAGCCATGCCGCTCGTCCGCCGAAACCGACGATGGTCGCCTCCGAGGTCGAGCAGGCCATCCATGCAGCCGCCGCCAAAGAGACGGCGCCGGCAAACCGCGAGACCGAGCCTGCGTAAAGACGCGCCGTTTCGTTCCGTGGACGGCTGAACCTCAGAATGCCCGCGGCGACCGCGGCAACGCTGGCGCCCGCCAGGAATGCCGTCGGCCAGGAACACTGGCGCGGCACCCCCATGTACACGAGCAGTTGAATGATCCCCATCTGGATGAGGATGCAGCCGATCCAACTGCCGCGGGGCGATTGCATGCGGGCTGCCGCAAGGAAGGCTATGGCACCATGAAGCAGATAGACCCAACTAACGTGCCTGGGGTCGCCGACGATGGCGAACCCCAAGAACGTCACCAGCGCAAGACTGACCAATGCGAATGCGAGACCGGCGGCGCCATAAGCGAGTGCAAGCTGCCGACGGCCCCGGCGATCAAAGAGGCAGGCCAGGGCTGCGCATACGGCTGTGGCCGCCACCAGGGCGTGACCGGTTTCGGCGGAAAGCAGGGCGTCGGCGACGACATCGGTCTGGCCCGACCACCACGGAATGTGGCCGAGTACCCAATGAACGCCCAGAACCCAGGAGGCGGCAAACCACATGGCGGCCAGGCCATGCGCCACGGCCTGGCGACTCACCACGCACAGGGCGACCATGCTCACGGCGTTGATCAGCAGCACCGGCAGAAGCCAGGCTGGTACGGGCCATGCGAGCCCCACACACAACAGCATCACGCCCGCCGCGACGAGCGAGACGCACATGGCCGCCGTGCGCATCGGTCCGGAGCCCTTTTCGGCAAGGCGCCGTGCGAGCACGGCGCCGGTTACGAGTCCGGGGGCGGCAATGGCGCAGGCTATGGCGGAAAGAGCATGGACCGGTTGCCCCGCGCGGCGCGACGCATAGGCCAGGAGACCACAGGGAATCAGGGAGGCGAAGGTCTGCACGCCCAACTGGAGGAAGGTCTGTTTCGCGCTGGGATCGCCTTCCCATGGCGTACGGGCCTGCCGGAACAGAGACAATGTCATCATCACGACGTAGAGACCGATCGGCACGCCTGCCGCGCGCACGACCTGTAGTTCTGTCTCCAGAGCCACGAATGGGATTATCAACGAGGTGAACGACAGTCCGACAACACCGGCCGCGAAGAGCACAGGCGAGCGGGGCATGACCACGCGGCCGGCAAGGAATGTCAGCCATCCGAACAGAGCAATCGTTGGCAATTCGATGCCGAGCGTCCACCCCGTAACGAGCTGTTCTCCACGAGAGAAGGCGGCGAACGCCAACAGATTCAGCGGAACCAGCAGGGATGAGATCACGAGGATCGCATGCCCCGTCATCGGCAGTTTCCAGCGGTGGTGCACGAAGAGCCCCACGCCGAACAGGGCCGCTGTCACCGTCGTGAAGATGACGAATTTGAGGATGGGAATCGCCTCGATCTGCGACCACAAGCTGATAACGAGAGCCGTCGAACAGCAGAGAATCAAGAGCCCGCCGATGATCTCACCCCACCGGATGTTCCTCTCCGCCATGAACTCGATCATGACATCGGTGAACGGCCGGCGCGGAGTCGACGGCGTCGGCTCCGGGCGACATGGAGGCGGTGGTGCCACGTGGGATGGCGACTCGGCCCTCTGGTGTTCGGCTTGCACGGCACGCACAGTCGGCGGGGACACGAGCATGGCCGGTTCGGCGGGCTTCTGCGCAGGCCCTGGTTCGTCGATAGCGCGGGGGGTTACCGCGATGTCCTGCTTTCGCGGGGGAGAGGTGGAGCTGCGCGGGAACTCTGCGACGTCGTCCGCAAGAACGTGCATCACCTGTGAGTAGGTCTCGGCGTCAAGGCGCCCGCCCGTACGCAGGCGTTGGAGGTGGCGTGCAGTCGCGGCCCGATCATCACTGACAGTCGGCTCGTAGATCCCTCGGCGATTCTGGGGCCGGCCGCCTCGAAACAGGAAGGCGAGGAGCACCCATATTCCATGCCCCACCAGAGTTACGATCAGCAGGACGCACAGCAGGATCAGAATGAGTTCCATCGTCGTCTCCCGCACCGGCCCTGCTGTGAGACAGATCGCACCGCTGCCTGCCCATCACCCGCAGAGGTCCCTGGCTAGGCTCATTATGACCTGACCATGACGTGAATGCCAACACCTGAGAACGGGATCCTCGCTTAAAGGATGACGCCGGACGGAGCGTCCCGGTTTTGTATGGGGCCCGGAAACGGGGGCAGAAGCCAGCAAACGGTGTCGTGCGGACGCCACGTGATCGCCAGGCGTCTCGAACAATTCCCGCCTGCCCGCTACGTGCTTCATCACACGGCGGAGCAGTTCACGCGGTGCCATCCGCCGTCGTCCTGCCGGCTGCCACGCCTAACCGGACGCCATGTCCAAATCAATGGTTTCTGACGCCTCGCCTGCCCCCGTTTCCCGTCCATGGGGCATGACGGACATTCTGCTCAAGCGCCTGCACATGATCGATGAGATATCGCCAGCGGGACGCCGGTCGCCCCATTGCTGATGATCAGCGCATGCGCGCGCCTGAGCGAAGACGGGTGGCAAAACGCCGGTCGATGCATCGGCTACGGAACGCCGTCTGCTGTCGCCGCGAGGGAACGACATCGCACATCCACAGAACTGCAGACGCGGGCGGAACCCTCTGGCCCTCGGCCTAGCCCCTCCGGCCGTCCGCCTCCGCCGACGTCACGCCGGGACCTAGGCCGCGCTTCGAGGATGCGCCCCTGCCCGAGGCGGCGGGGCCAGCCGCTGGAATCGGCCGCCTGATCGCATAGAATGCTGCCGTGCCCGCCCGACGCCGCCGGCGCCGCCGAGGCACGCCGTCCCACCCGACCAGGGACTCTCACGACTTACGGGCATAAGGACACCGAGCGAACATGGCCGAGAACGAAGCCAAACCGGCTCTCAACTTCATCGAACAGATCATCGAGGCCGACCGCAAGACGGGCAAGCATGACGGGCGCGTGGCAACGCGGTTTCCGCCCGAGCCGAACGGCTACCTCCACATCGGGCACGCGAAATCGATCTGCCTCAATTTCGGGCTCGCGCAGAAGTACGGCGGCGTATGCCACCTGCGCTTCGACGACACCAACCCGATCAAGGAAGAGCAGGAATACATCGACTCGATCAAGACCGACGTCCGCTGGCTCGGATTCGACTGGGGCCGGCACGAGTACTATGCCTCCGATTACTTCGAGCAGCTTCATGCCTGGGCGGTCCAACTGATCCAGGCGGGCAAGGCTTACGTCTGCGACCTCACAGCCGAGCAGACCCGCGAACACCGCGGTACCCTGACCAAGCCCGGCAAGGACAGCCCCTATCGCACGCGCAGCGTCGAGGAGAACCTCGATCTGTTCGCGCGCATGCGACAGGGCGAGTTCCCCGACGGCTCACGGACGCTGCGGGCCAAAATTGACATGGCGTCGCCGAACCTGAATCTGCGCGATCCGGTGCTCTACCGGATCCTGCACGCGAGCCACCACCGCACGGGCGATGCCTGGTGCATCTATCCGATGTACGACTTTGCCCACGGGCAGTCGGACTCAGTCGAACGGATCACCCATTCGATCTGCACGCTGGAGTTCGAGAACCACCGGCCGCTGTACGACTGGTTTGTGCGCGAGCTGGGCATCTTTGCCCCGCGGCAGATCGAGTTCGCCCGGCTGAACCTCACCTACACGGTGATGAGCAAGCGCAAGCTTCTGAACCTCGTCCAGGCCCGACATGTTCGCGGCTGGGACGATCCGCGGATGCCGACGATCTCCGGCCTGCGGCGACGCGGCTACACGCCCGAAGCGATCCGGGAATTCTGCCGGCGCGTCGGCGTGGCGAAGTTTGACGGCGTCAACGACATCGCCTTGCTGGAGCATTGCCTGCGTGAGGATCTCAACAAGCGCGCCCCGCGCGTGATGGGCGTTCTGCGGCCGCTCAGACTGATCATCGACAACTACCCGGTCGATCAGACGGAGGAGTTGACCGCCATCAACAATCCCGAGGACGCCAGCGCCGGCACGCGAGCGGTTCCGTTCTCTCGCATGCTTTACATCGAGCAGGACGACTTCCGCGAGGATCCACCGCGCAAGTTCTTCCGGCTGGCACCGGGGCGCGAGGTTCGGCTACGTTACGCGTATTTCGTCACCTGCACGGACGTGATCAAGGACGGCAACGGCGAGATCATCGAGATTCACTGCACCTACGATCCGGCCACGCGCGGCGGCGACGCGCCGGATGGCCGCAAGGTGAAAGGCACAATCCACTGGGTCTCCGCCGCACACGCCCGGCGGGTCGAGGTGCGTCTGTACGACCACCTGTTCACCGTGCCGAACCCCGATGACGTCGAAAACGGGAAGGACTTCACCAGCAACCTGAATCCGAACTCGCTCGAAAAGCTGACCGAGTCTTTCGTCGAGCCGAGTCTCGCCGGCGCCGCGCCGGGCAGCCGGTATCAGTTTGAACGGCACGGGTACTTCTGCGTAGACCCGGATTCGACCGTTGACGCGCCGGTCTTCAATCGGACCGTCTCGCTGCGCGATTCATGGGCCAAGATCGAAAAGGGCCAGGAAGCCAAGCCGAATCAAGGAGAGACGACACTGTGAGTGAAGGCACCCTGCGTGTACGATTCGCCCCCTCGCCGACTGGCTCGCTGCACGTCGGCGGCGCCCGGACCGCACTGTTCAACTGGCTGCTGGCGCGTCAGCACGGCGGGACGTTCATCCTGCGCATCGAAGACACGGACACCGCCCGCAACGTCGCCGGCGCCGACCGCAAGCTCATCGACGACCTGCGCTGGCTGGGCCTGCAATGGGACGAGGGGCCCGACGTCGGCGGCGACGCCGGTCCGTACTACCAGTCGCAGCGCCTCGACATCCATCAGCAGCACGTTCGCAAGTTGCTCGATGAGGGCAAGGCCTACTACGCCTTCGACACACCGGAAGAACTTCAGGCCATGCGCGACCGGGCGCAGGCCGAGAAGCAGGACTTCCGCTACCCGCGGCCGGCGCCGCTGCCGACCGACGCCGACGCGGCGAAGGCGCGGTCCGCGGGCCGCCCGGTTGTCGTGCGATTCATGGCGCCGAGCGAGGATATCACCGTCGACGATCAGGTCATGGGGCCGGTGACGGTGACAGCCGACCAGCTCGACGACTTCATCATCCAGAAAGCCGACGGCATCGCCACGTATCACCTAGCCAACGTCGTGGACGATTCGTGCATGGGCGTTACGCACGTGCTCCGCGGTCAGGAGTTTCTCGCGCAGACGCCGCGGCACATCGCCCTCCAACGCGCGATGGGCTATCCGACGCCGCGCTATGCGCATCTGCCGCTGATCATGGACATGGCCGGCCGCAAGCTCAGCAAACGCGACGGGGACGTCGAAGTGCTCGCGTTCCGCCAGGCCGGCTATCTGCCGGAAGTGCTTGTGAACTTCATCGCGCTGCTCGGCTGGTCACCCGGCGAGGATCGCGAGAAACTCACGCGCGACGAGATGGTCCGGCTGTTCTCGCTCGACCGCATCGGCAGGGCTAACGCGAAATTCGACCGCAACAAGCTGCTGGCGTTCAACACGGACGCCGCGGCCGCCGCAACGCCCGAGCGCCTGTTGAGCGCGTTCAAGGATTACATCGCCTGCCGCGAAACGCCTTTTGCCGGCTGCGACGACGCAACGCTGGCCGCTGTGCTCGAAATGTGCAGGGGATTCCGTACGTTCCCCGACGTGGATGCGAAAGCGGGCTTTCTGTTCCGCCGGGACGACGCCATCGAATACGATCCGGCGGCCGTCGCCAAGGTGCTCCACAAGGGTGACAACGCCGGGGTGACAATGCTCGAAGCCCTCCTGCCGAAGCTGGAAAGCCTGGAGCCGTGGACGGCTGAGGCGATTGAGGCGCTGCTCAAGAGCGTATGCGAAGAGCAGAACGTCGGCCTGGGCAAAGTCGCCCAGCCGGTCCGCGTTGCCGTTTCCGGTACGACGGTCAGCCCGGCCATCGGCGAAACGCTTGCCCTGCTGAAGAAGGAACATACGCTGGCGCGAATCCGGCGATGTCTGGCCGTAACCGCCGGAAAGGAGCCGAACGGGTAATGTCACAGAGAAGTCTCTCCGCGTTTATGGCCACGCTGTATGTCATATGTGCCGTTAATATGGCGCCTGCCGCAGATAAGGAACCGATCCATCTGTTCGACCTGGCGGCGATGTCACCGGGCAACGTCAACGATCCGCTGCAGCGGGTTGCCGCATGGGAACTCGCCCATGCCGTCGCCACGTTGCAGGGCATCGTCAACCGGAACGAACCTCGCCTCTATGTTCGCTATGTCGTCTCCCCGGAATCCGCCTATCGTGGCAACGTGGATGATTACTGGCTGGAGAAGCTGCGGCGCGAGGGGCAGTGGCTCGCCGACCGCGACTTCCAGCCGATTCCTTCCCTCGAAGCACTGGTAGCGACGTTCAGCAAGGACATCCAGGGCGTAGTCGTGTACGATCCTCAGGTGCCGGCGACGAGCAACGTGGCCTCAACGGTCGCCGGCGCCGAGCGACTGATCGCCGTGCGATTCAACCCGACGCCCGGCTCGGTGCACGAGCGGCTCATCCGCTCGGGGCCCCGTTTGCCCGTCCGCGTGTCGCTGCTCCGCGCCGACGGCCAGCCCATGTTCACCGGCCGCGGTGAAATTCCGGACATCAAACGCCCATCCACCGGCAGCGCCAAGTGTGATGCCTATCTCTGGGCCAAGGCGAAGTACCTCGATACCGGCCGCTGCGACGGCCAGTACCTCGGCTACTACCCCGATGCCTTCTGGCTCCAGGCCCCGCACCGCGAGCCAATGACCAACCACCTGCTGACCAACCATGACTTCTTCGTTTCGAAGAAGGCGTTTTTCTGCGACCTGCACGTGTGGGGTGATGAAGCGCCGATCGACGACCCGAGGCAAAAGCCGGGCACGGACCTGGCGACCTTCCGGGAGATTCTGCTGGCGACGTATCACCATGGCGGCGGAAAATCCATGACGCACGTCGGCGGTTTCACGCCCTGGACACACAAATACACCGTGTTCACCGGCGGCGGGCATGAGGACGTCGCGACGGAATGGGAAACCGTCCGGCTCGTGTCCGCGTACAACGGATTCATCGATGCCGACGCTCCAGGCCTCAGCGCAATGGCCAACGCCTCGTTCTTCACGCACTACCCACTGGAGAAGCGATACCGCCAACATCCATGGCCGACTACGGGCGAGCTTCGACGCCGCGGCCTGCTCGACGCGGAAGGCCATGTTGTCGTGAAAGGCCGGCAGTACTGGATGGTCTACGTAGGCGACTACGATGCGGCAGCCTGGCTGTACCAGCGCGTACCCGATATGTGGGATCACCCGGCCCGCGGCCAAGTTCCGCTCAACTGGGCCGTCAGCCCAGTCCTGGAGCGGCGAGTCCCGGTGGCGATGGCGTACATGCGCGAGACGGCGACGAAGAACGATTTCTTCATAACGTCCGATAATGGAGCCGGCTATCTGCTTCCAGGCATGTTGCAGGAACCTCGACCGATCTCCGGCCTGCCCGACGGACTCGACGCCTGGGCACGCCACTGTGACCCGTTCTATTACCGCTGGGATCTGACCATCACCGGCTTCATCATCGAGGGACACGGCCCACCGATGAACCGGGCAGCCTACGCCGCCTACCGGCGCTTCTCGCCTGACGGAATTGTACCCCAATCGGCCCCACCGGCGATGCTCTTTGACGATATGCCGGTGCTACGGCCGGACCACGACCTCGTTGCCCCGGACCCGGCCGTTGCCGCCCGGTATGCCCTGGAGCGGATCCGCGGGCGAGACCTTCCCTTCCACTGGTTCCGAGTCGTGTTGCGCAACCCGGAGTTCTACCGGAACCTGAACGCCGAGCTATCCCGGCTTGACTCGCGGACACGAATGCTGGATGCGCCGACTTTCTTCGAATTGCTGCGACGGTATTTGAGCGAACACCCGGAAATCAGCGAGAAGGCCCTCGGCCGGCTGGCGGCCCCAGCGACCACGCGATGACGGCCGGCGGAAACCCCCCGGCAACCGGCTTCAATCTCGGCAAACCGTGCTCACAGACGACCCTGCAGCGCCGGCGCAACGTACTACCAATAGAGGCACCGGCACATCGTCACGGGACGGAAGGAAACGAGCATGGCCTGGCCCTTGGCCGCATACTAGCCCGACGTCCGATATCCAGAACGCCGCACCGGTTGCCTGGGCATACAGGAAGACGTACGATAAGTGGAGAGGTAGGCTCAGTCTTGGCTGCAAACAGGCCGATAAGAACAATCAGAATGTTTCGTCGCGAGGTCTTCAGACTGGTACCGGGAAGGTGCTTCTGCGTCCTGGCGTGTGCCGTTGTCGCCATCGGGTGGGCCAGCCAGCCAGCGGCTGCTCAGTTCTCGCGCGCCGCCGGCGGCGTGGGGAGACGCATCGACCCCGGCCGGCTCTCCTACCCAGGGAGCCTCCGCCAGATTGGCGGCTACCAACAAGTCCGATACAATCCGACCCTGTCGCGCTCCCTCTCTAGACCAGACCGTCCCTCCGGCTCGATTCCACTCGGGAGTAGCGCAGAGAGCCGCCGACGAAGCCGGCCAACACCCTATGCGGCCAGTGCATCGCTCGGCCCCACGAGCAGCTACTATCGCCAACCACTTTCGCTTGCCGCGACGGCCTCGCTCGCTGGAGCGGCTACGCGCCTTGGTGGTTTCGACCGACAGGCGACGGATCCCCGTCTGTCATCGGTCATGGGTGGCTCCAGCCCGACGCTGGCAAACCTTCGACGGAGCAGTGGCCTGCTGTCACCAAGCTTCTATGGTACCGGTGGTGGAACCTCCCTGCCGTCTTCATCCATCCGACGTCAGACGCGGTCGTCGCTGCTGCGTCCCGAGGCAGACGGCGCATGGCAACCCGCAACGGACGACACCCGTCTCGCATCGCTTCCCTTCGAAAGACATACGCCGGAGATCGCTGTCCGATCGAACCGATCGGTCGGCGCAGAAACGGGATTGCCGGCGACGGAGGGGGTCGCTTTGAACGAGGTGATGCGGGATCGTCTGGATCAACGGTTCCAGGCCTATGTACGCCATGGTTGGACCCACTTCCAGGCCCGCGAGTATCGTGAAGCGTTGGACCGATTTGTGCTGGCTGACTCACTTGACCGGGAACAGCCGGACGCGAAGCGAGGTGTCGTGCTTTCTGCCATCGCGGCGTCGCAATTTGCATTAGCGGAGAGAGCGTCGGCGGCTTGGATCCAGTGCGATCCCGAGCTACTGGACTGGGTGGCCGATGTTTCGCGTGTCTATGGTGACCAGAACGACTACGCTCAGCACTTTGGGTACTTCGAGGCCTACGCGGCCGCCAATCCTTCACGAGAGGGTGAGGCGTTGCGGGCGATTGTGCTCTGGGGCCGCGGCGATCCAACGGGGGCACGCCAGGCAGCCGACCGTGCGGCGGATGGGCAATCACCCGATTCGCCGTATGCGGTGCTGGCAAAGAAGATTCGTGACGCATCCAGTCGTTCGCGAACGCCGTAACGCCGTTAAGGCGCCGGCCAAGCCCGCCACACGATTGGAGACGGTGATCTGCAAGATGAGGAACGAGCCCGCCATGGCCAATTCGACCACAACCGCCGCCGATTCTCTGCCATCGCGCATCTTCGGATATGGGGCCCCTGAGCGATCCTGGCGGGAAAGGTGGGGCATGGGGTGGTAAGAGCACACGTTGCACGACTGTATCCTCGCGGCATTGACGCCCGCTATCGGACAACGCTCTCGGTCCTCGCGCACCTGTGCCTCTTCGCGCTGGCGTTTTTCCTGTCGTTTCTGGTCGCGCATGATTTCACATTCCATCAAACCGCGCCCGATGACACTCGACTGCCCTGGTTTACCGGCCTGTTCCTCAAGACGCTTCCCTTCGTTCTGCTGATCCGATTCGCCGTGTTCGGCTGGATGCATCAGTACCGCGGCTCATGGCGATATGTCGGGCTGCGGGATCTGTTCTCGGTCGTGGTCGCGTCCCACCTGAGCGCGTTCATTTTCATCGCAGGGTACTTCGTCTGCGAAAACGTCGCATTCCGTATCTACGGTCGCCCTCTGTTCGAACCGCTCATCTTCCCGCAACGAGTCTTCCTGTTCGACTGGTTGTTCACGATCGCCGTGGTGTGCAGTGCGCGCATTGCGTTCCGGTTCTACCATGAGGAGATTCGGCCAAGTCAGGCGGCCTCCGCCGTCCGCCTCCTGATCGTCGGCGCGGGCGATGCCGGCGAAGCGATCTTGCGGGAGATCTTCCGCATGCCGGAGGAACGGTATCTCGTCGTGGGCTTCCTCGACGATGCCGCCGCCAAACAGCACGCCCGGATCCATGGCGTCGAGGTCCTCGGTCGCACCGATGAAATCCGTGCGATCTGCACAAAGGAGGACGTGGACGAGGTCCTGCTGGCCATCCCCTCCGCCAACCAACGCACCATCCGCGCCATCATCGAGCGATGCGAAGGCATGAACCTGCGTTTCCGCACCGTTCCGGGGCTGACGGACCTGATTGCAGGCCGCGTGCAGGTCACGCAGATTCGCGATGTCGATATCGAGGACCTGCTCGGTCGTCCCACCGTCACACTCGACACCGACGGCATCGGCCAGTACCTCCGCCAACGTTGTGTCATGGTCACCGGCGCGGGCGGATCGATCGGCTCGGAAATGTGTCGCCAGATTGCCCGGTTTGAGCCCAAACGGCTCGTTCTTCTGGAACAGGTGGAGAACAACCTGTTCGAAATCGATCGCGAACTGCGGAGAACCTGTCCCACGCTCGACGTCGCCGCGGTCGTCGCCGACGTATGCGATGCGGCGCGCATCGAGCAGGTATTCGCGGCGGAGAAGCCGTCAGCCGTCTTCCACGCCGCCGCGCACAAGCACGTCCCCATGATGGAACTGAACCCGGGCGAGGCGGTCAAGAACAACATCGTCGGCACACGCACCCTGGCCGACACCGCCATACGACACCATGTCGAAAAGTTCGTCATGATCTCGACGGACAAGGCCGTCAACCCGACGAGCATCATGGGCTGCACCAAGCGAGTCGCCGAGATGTATGTGCAGCATCTCAGCACGCGCGGTTCCACGCAGTTCGTCACGGTACGATTCGGAAACGTGCTCGGCAGCAGCGGCAGCGTCGTCCCGATTTTCCGCCAGCAGATCGCCGCGGGTGGGCCGGTCACGGT
>JAFGKA010000335.1 GCA_016928855.1 Phycisphaerae bacterium | reverse complement strand
GCGACGACCGTTTGTGGCAGGCAACTGGAAGATGAATATGACCCGGGCTCAAGCCGCCGAGCTGATTGCCGGCTTGCGGCAGCGTGTAGCCGGCAAGCCGCCGATCGACTTGGCCGTGTGCCCGTCGTTCGTGTGTCTCGTGTCCGTGGCCGAGGCCATCAAGGGCTCGGCGTTCAAGCTCGGCGCCCAGAACATGCATTTCGAAGCAAATGGCGCGTTTACCGGCGAGATTTCCGCCGAGATGTTGCTGGATGTGGGCTGTAAGTATGTGATTATCGGACATAGCGAGCGTCGGCATGTCTTCGGCGAGCCGGGCGAGTTGCTCGCGAAGAAGGTTCGGACGGCGCAGAAGGCCGGATTGCACGTGATTTACTGCGTCGGCGAGAAGCTTGACGAGCGTGAGCGGGGCCAGACCGAGGCCGTTTTGGAACGACAGATTAACGAGGTTTTTGGTCCGGATGTGGCCCTCGGCGAGCTGACGGTCGCCTATGAGCCGGTCTGGGCGATCGGGACAGGGCATGTGGCCACGCCGGCCCAGGCGCAGGAGGCGCACCGCTTCATTCGCTCGCGGCTGGCTTCCGTGTATAATGAGGGGCTTGCCTCGGCGCTGCGGATTCAGTACGGCGGCAGTGTGAAGGCATCGAACGCGAAGGAGCTGATGTCTCAGCCAGACGTGGACGGCGCTCTCGTGGGTGGGGCGGCGTTGAAGGCTGACGACTTCGCAGGGATCATCGAGGCCACGGTTGCCGCGAAGGGCCTCGCGTAACACCAGTTGAGGATAGTTTCATGCAAATCCTGGCGCTGCCGGTGATGCACTATGTGCTGGCGACTCTGTTTATCGTGGTCTGTCTCCTGTTGATGCTCGTGGTCCTGATCCAGAAGGGTCGCGGCGGCGGGCTCAGTGGCGCGTTCGGTGGTGTCGGCGGGCACAGCGCGTTTGGCGCCAAGACGGGCGACGTGTTCACGTGGATCACGGTGGCGCTGGCCGCCGGTTTCCTGTGCACGGCTGTGTGGCTCAACTACGTGTACGTGAAGCTGGACGTGACTGTCGACGCGCCGGCGCCAGTCATGACCACACCTGGTGGCGAGGCGACGGACGAGGCGATGCCGGCTGACGAAGAGACACCGGCCACGCCGGAATCGCCTGCGGCGCCCGAGAATCCCACGCCATGATTCTATCGATGACCGGTTATGGCGACGCGCAGCGGACGACCGACGGGGTCAGCTATGCGCTCGAGATCCGCAGCTTGAACAATCGGTACCTCAAGCCGAGCATCAAGCTGCCGGAGCACTTGCAGTTTCTCGAGTCTGAGGTCGAGAAACTGCTGCGGGCGCGGCTGGTGCGGGGGACGGTCAACTATACGGTGCGCGTGCGGGATACGAGTGCCGAGGCGGCGTACGAGATCAACGTGGCGGCGCTGCAGACCTACCTGGACCAGTTGAGCGCGGTCAAGCATACGGGCAATGTCTCGGTGGACCTGGCCGCGGTGCTGGCGCTGCCGGGCGTCTGTCAGCCGCCGGAGTTGGATGAGTCCGCACGGGAACGGCAGTGGGGAATCGTCGAGGCGCTTACGAGTGAGGCGATCGAGAAGCTTTTGGTGATGCGGGGCGAAGAGGGGCGGGCGCTGCGGACGGATCTGCTCGGGCATACGGCGGCGATCCGGAAGGAACTCGCCGCGGTGGCCGAGCGGGTACCGCTGGTGGTGGTCGAGTATCACAAACGCCTGACACAGCGGGTCAACGAACTGATCGGCCAGGCGAAGCTGAAACTCGCCGAGCAGGATCTTGCCAAGGAGGTGGCGGTCTTCGCCGAGCGATGTGACATCAGTGAGGAAATCGCCCGTCTGACGTGCCACCTCGAGCAATTCGATCAGCTTTGCGACAGCAAGCAGCACGCGGGGCGCAAGCTCGATTTTCTGTCGCAGGAGATGCTTCGCGAGGCGAACACGATCGGCAGCAAGTCGAACGACTCGACGATCGCGCGGCACGTCGTGGAGATCAAGGGCCTGATCGACCGGGTGAAGGAACAGGTCCAGAACGTGGAATGAAGGCCGGCCGCCGAGCCGATACGGCGCTGGCGACGGGGCTTGCCGCAACGGCACGGGCGTGATGGTGGCTGACCGAACCGCACAAGGTGTGCTCGTGTGCCTCAGCGGCCCGAGCGGCGTGGGCAAGAGCACGGTGTGTCAGCGCCTGGTGCGGCGGTTGGACGCGATGCTGAGCGTTTCGGCGACGACGCGGCCGCCACGGCCCGGCGAGGTGAACGGCCGCGACTACTGGTTTCTGGAGCGGGCGGATTTCGAGGCACGGATCGCCGAGGGGCGCCTGCTCGAATACGCGCAGGTGTATGCCGGACAGTACTACGGTACGCCGGCCGAGCCGGTGGCCGAAGCGCTGGCCGCCGGGCGAACGGTGATTCTCGAAATCGATATCGCGGGGACGCTTCAGGTTGCCCGGCGGTATCCCGATGCCGTGACCCTCTATCTGCTGGCGCCGACGGCCGGTGACCAGCAGCAGCGTCTGGTCGGACGCAAGCAGGATACGGCCGAGGCGATGGCCGAACGGCTCGCCAAAGCGGACGGCGAGATTCGCAAAGCGAAGGAGTGCGGCGCGTACAAGCACTTTGTGGTGAATGCGGATCTGGATGACACCATCGACCGGCTGGTGGCGATCATTCGGGCCGCCGCGAGCGAGCACAAGGAGAACAGCGGCGTATGATTGATGCCCTGAAAAGTGACGAGATCGTGTTCAAGGTGGGCGGCCATTTCAAGTTGACCGCGCTGATGCAGAAGCGCTGGGTCGAGCTGATGCAGGGTTCGCGTCCGATGGTCGATCCCGAAGGCAAGACCGCGATGGAAATCATTGCCCAGGAGATTCTCGAGGGCAAGATCACCTTCGAAGACCCCAAGAGCGATGGCGCCTCCAGCGACACAGAATGAGTCCGGCGGCGGCGACCTCGCGCGCTATGAGGTCATTGTCGGCGTATCCGGCGGCATCGCGGCGTACAAGGTCTGCGCCGTGGTTTCGTCGTTGGTGCAGCGCGGCGCGGGGGTGACGGTCGCCATGACCGAGGCCGCGACGCGTTTCGTCGGGCCGCTGACCTTTCAAGCCTTGACGGGCCGGCAGGTATTCACCAGCCTCTGGACGGCCCAGGCGTATTTTGATCCCCAGCACATCCGGCTTACGGAATCGGCAGACCTGTTCCTGGTGGCGCCGGCGACGGCGAACATCCTGGGCAAGGTGGCCGCGGGTCTGGCGGATGATCTGGTCAGCACGCTGGTTATGAGTGCCGCGTGCCCGGTGGTGTTCGCGCCGACGATGAACACGCGGATGTGGGAGAACCCGATCGTCCAGGCGAACGTGACGCGGCTGCGCGAAGCGGGGTACTCATTCATCGAGCCGGGCTCAGGCTGGCTGGCGTGCCGAACGGTCGGGACCGGCCGCATGGCCGAACCCGAGACGATCCTGGCCACTGTGTGCGAGCACCTCCGTGGGCGCGGGGCAAAGGCAGAAGGCAGAACACGGAAGGCAGAAGGCAGAACACGGAAGGCAGAAGGCAGAAGGCAGAAGGCAGAAGCGGAGGGCGGCGGGCTGTGAACCGGGATTCTGTGTGCCGTTTGCTCAAGGCGCTTACTTCAAAATTCCGTCATCGCGACCCCACCCCAATCGCCGCAACGCGGCGATAGAGCAGGTGAGCAGTAGAAGAGTTAAGCAGGGGAGCGAAGATGGTCGACCGTCGAGATTGGGCCGGTTGGACGGATGCATTTGCTCACCTGCGGTCTACTGTTCTCCTGATCTACTGATCGACGCAGGGATGGGCCACCCGGCCAGCAGGCGCGTAGCTGCAACGGGCGTGGTATCATACCGAGGCCAGTCATTAGAGAGCATTTGCCGTGCGTATCCTGATTACCGCTGGTCCAACTCGCGAATTCTTCGATACCGTGCGGTTCATCTCGAATCCGTCCTCCGGCAAGATGGGCTACGCGCTGGCGGCCGCGGCCGCGCGGCGCGGGCACCGCGTTGTACTCGTTTCGGGGCCCGTGTCGATCGCGCCGCCGAAGGGGGTCGCGCTGGTTCGCGTGGTCAGCGCGGCGGAGATGGCGGCGGCAGCCAAACGTGCGTTTCGGCAGGCGGACGCCGGCATCTTCACGGCGGCGGTCTGTGACTACCGTCCGCAGCAGTGCCTGGCCCGCAAGCTGAAGAAACAGCATCGCGCCCGCGTGGTGAAGCTCGAACCGACCGAGGATATCGCGATGTCGCTCGGGCAACGCAAGGGCTGCCGCATCACGATCGGCTTCGCGATGGAGGACCACGACGCCCGGCGGCATGCGGCCGACAAGCTCACGCGGAAGCGGTGCGATGTGGTCGTGCTGAACGGCCCGGAGAACATCGGCGCGGACTGGGCGGCCGTCGAGGTGCTGCTCGCCGACGGCGAGTGGCTCGCGCCCTGGCAAGGGACGAAGCGGCAACTCGCGGGTCGGATCATCCGGCTGACGGAAACGTTGCATGCGGCGAAGCGGGGGAGGGCCTAGGGCCATGCGCGACGAGCCGGCTGCCGGGCAGGATTATTCGGGGTTGCGGCAGCGGATGGTTGCCGAGCAGATCGAGGCCCGGGGCATCAAGGACGAGCGTGTGCTGGCGGCGATGCGGGAGGTGCCGCGCGAGCGGTTCGTCGACGCGGATCAGCGCGTCTGCGCGTTCGAGGACCGGGCGCTGCCGATCGAGGCCGGCCAGACGGTGTCGCAGCCGTACATGGTGGCGGCCATGACCGAGGCATTGACCGTGGGGCCGACGCATCGGGTGCTCGAGATCGGGACAGGCTCGGGGTATCAGACGGCCATCCTGGCGCGGCTCGCGGCGGAGGTGTACACAATCGAGCGGCTGGAGGCGCTCTCACGCCGCGCACAGGCGCTGCTGGGCGCGCTCGATGCGGAGAACGTGCGCTACCATGTCGGCGACGGTACGCTGGGCTGGCCGGAGGCGGCGCCGTTTGACCGGATTCTGGTGACCGCCGGGGCGCCGGACGTGCCACGGCCGTTGGTTGACCAACTCATCGACGGTGGGCGTCTGGTCGTACCGGTGGGCCGAAGTGGCACACAGACGCTGACGATCGTGACTCGCCTGGGCGGCCGGACGAGCGAGCGGCTGCTGATGGGTTGTCGGTTCGTGCCGTTGATCGGCGAAGCCGGCTGGGCCGAGGGGGCGGCGCCGTCGTCACCCGAGTGAGCGTTGCGATTGGCCCTACGCGCGGCGGGTCGTGTCGCTGATCGGCAACCGCATGATGAACTTCGTCCCCTGGCCTGGGGTCGATTCCACGGTCATCGTGCCCTTGTGATGTTCCGTTATGATGAAGTAGGAGATCGACAGGCCCAGGCCCGTTCCGACGCCAACCTCTTTGGTTGTGAAGAACGGTTCGAGCGCCCGTTTGCGGACCTCTTCGCTCATGCCCGGGCCGTTGTCCTCGATCTCGATGCGAACCATGTCCTCCTCCCGCTTCGTGCGAAGAACAAAGCGAGACGGTGTCGCGTGGTCGTGGTCCCGCCGGGTGGTCATCGCCTCGGCGCCATTGCGGAGCAGGTTCAGGATGACCTGCTGAATCTTCGTCGCTTCACAGGGAATCTCTGGCGTGTCCGGGCTGTACTCGCGCACGATCTCGATATGACGGAAGTCGAACTTCTTCTTCAGGTCGTAGTCGCTGGCGGCGAGTTCGACGGCCTTATCGAGCAAGGCACGCACGTCATGCGGGATGCGGCCGGAGCTGCCCGGCCGGCTGAAACTCAGCATGTTTTCGACGATCCTGGCGGCGCGCAAACCGGATGTGCGCGCGCCGTCCAGCAGCATGAAGATCTGCCGTTGCTCCATGTAGCGCCGGATCGCCTCGATACTGATTCCGCATTGGGCCGCGGTCTCGCGATTGACCGGGAATTCGGGTGAGACACAATCCATCACGACCTGAAGGCTTTGCAGGATTCCGGCAAGCGGGTTGTTGATTTCATGGGCCATGCCGGCGGCGAGTCCGCCGACCGATAGCATCTTCTCGTTCTGGATCATCAACTCCTCGATCTGGACGCGCTGGGTGATGTCCAGCACCATTCCGAGCGAACGGACGATCTGTCCGTTCGCGTCCCGCACATGGTGGCACTTCTCATGGACGTAACGGATCTCACCGGTGTTCTTGCGAACCACGCGGTGCGTGATCTCGTAGGTGTCCCTTCCCTCCCGGATGGACGTGGAATAGGCCATGTCCACGGCGGCGCGGTCGTCCGGATGCACGCATTCCAGAAAGGCCTCGTAGGAACCGCCGAACGCCTGGGGCTCCAGGCCAAGGATGCGGTACACCTCGTCGGACCAGGTCAGCTTATTTGCGATGGGGTCGAGTTCCCAACTGCCCAGATGCGCGATTGCCTCGGTGCGTTTGAGTCGTTGCTCACTCCTCAGCAACGATTCCTCGGCCTGTCTTCGTTCAGTGACATCGAAGAAGACCCCCTCGATGAATCGGAGACCGTTTTTTTGCACCGCCGTGCCTCGTCCTCTCTCGAAGACCCAGCGCACGGCGCCGGTGGCGTCGAGGATGCGATACTCGATTTCGAACGCTTCACCTCGTTCCGTCGCAACGTGTACCGCTTGGGCCACGGCCTCGCGGTCGTCGGGATGAATGATACCGGCATAGGAGCGCACGCGATTGCCGACGAAATCGGAGGCGGGATAGCCCGTCATCGGCTCAATGCCATCGCTGATGAAATGGACTGTCCAGTGCGCGTCGTCGGCACACCGGTACACCGCACCGGGGATGTTGGCGACCAGACTGCGGAAACTGGCTTCGCTTTGCCGCAGTTGTTCCTCCACGCGCCGGCGCTCGCGAATCTCCCGTTCGAGTATGTCTGTCTTGGCCACGGCCGCTGCTTCCGCTGTCTCGCGTCGGCCGACTTCGTCCTTGAGATCGTTGATGCGAGCCCGGACGGCGGCCTGCATCCGCGCGAAACTGCGGCCGAGCCGACCGAGTTCGTCGTTTCGGGTTACGTTCAGCGCGACAGCCGGCTTGTCACTGGTGAGATGGTCCGTGGCCAGAACGAACGCGGCGAGTGGCTGCGCGATGTCCCTGCGCAGAATCCGGGAGAGAATCGCGACCTCGATCAGGAGCGAGACCAGACCCAGCAGCAGAATCAGCCGTGCGGTGCCGATCGCGCGGGCGGTGACGCTCGCTTCCGGGTAGACCGTGACGAAGTACCAGTCCGGCCCCTCAATCTGCGCTATCGCGAGGTACTCACGGAATGCCTTGTGGGGAATAACGACTTCGCCAGAGGGCCGTTGGGTGACATGGCGGTAGATGCTGCTGAGGTGTGGATTCTCGGCGCTGCGAATATCCAAGCGGCCCTGGCGGGCCTGAAGTGCGTCCATCAGATTGTGATGCGCGATGAGACGACCGTCCTCACGAAAGACGATGTTGTAGGCGCCGGGTGGATGATCGTCGATGGCGCGGTCGAGCAGCTCATTGAGGGTGATGTCATGACCGATCGTTGCGATGTGCCGGCCGTCAATATCGACCGGAGTCTCGCAGGAGATCATCCATGTGTGGGCGACATGATCGTAGAAGACGCCCGTCCATACCGATTCGCGTGCGGGATCGTGTTCGACGTCGGCGGCCCAGCCGTACTCCTGTGTGTGCACTTCGAGATCGGCGGTAGCGTCCTCACACCATGTCGGCGCCTCCGGCCAATAGAGGACCATGATATTGTCGGGCGAAGAAATGTACGTGTCCTGAAACAGGCTGCGCCAGGCCGGGCCGTATTGATTGCACAATTCGCTGAATGCCAGGACGCGGCGTCGAACATCGGCGTCGATTGTCAGCGACATGCCGATGTAGACACATGCCTGGCGCGTGCCATCGAAGACTTCGGGGCGGTTGCGTGTGACGCCGTCGTCATACTGTACGAACAGTCGTGAAAACGCCTCGACCGGATCCTCGTCGTTCATGGCGGCGAGGCGCTCGAGCAGCGCGGCCTTGAGAATCGCATGCTGGTCCTCGGCCAGCGCGAAGATGATCCGTTCCCGCTGGCCGCGCTCGGTGACATAGGATCGCAGTTGGCCGAGGGCCTGCTCCTTCAGGTTGGTCACAATGCGGAGATAGCTCACGACGGTGACAGCCACGATGACGAACGCGATTCGCACGCCCATCTTCATCCGGGCCCGGCGTACGATCGAGCCCTCACGGTGTGTGGCGGGAATCGCCATTGTTGCGGCCTCGCGTACAGCATGCGGATGTGGCAACGAACACGACACGGGTCGGCGAGGCGTCCCCTCGGGCGCGCGATTCGCTGGCCTGTTCCTGGCGATTGTTGGCTTGATCGGGCATGCGGACAAGCCATCGCCGGTATTTTTCGGAATCTGTCCGCTGCGGCTCAGGTCCGGCCGTAGTGCTCCAGCTTCCAGGCCTGGTGTTGGCGGTATTGCCGCCGTTTGCGGCCAGAACGGGCGTCCAGCTCGTACCAGAGGGCTTTCCAGCCAACGCTCTCGCGGCCCCAGCCCGAAAGAAAGCGTCGGAGAAACCGCAGCCGGTCTGTCCGTGTGACAGCTCGGCAATGGTCGAGGCTCACGTTGAGACGTGCGAGGGCGCGGTGGACATGGCGGTTGTCGGTCCGGCTTTTTAGACGTAGCCCATCCAGATCTACGAGGCTCAGTGCCGGCGGTACGGCGAATCCTGGGGCCCACTGAATCATGATGTTGGACGCCTTGAAATCGCGATGGAAGAAGTGTCGCTCATGCATGCGCTTCACGAGGCGGCACAGGACGTCGATAAGCAGGTCCTTGGCGCGACGCTGATCGGTCGGCGCGAGTCGGGTGAGTTCCAACGAGATCACGGCGTCGAGGTCGTGTGCGTCGGGCAGGGCCTCGTTGATCGCGATGCTGTCGAGGAGCAAGCCAAACCGGCGACGCTCAAGGACGGCAAGCGGCCATGCTGTTGGCATGTTGCGGTGGATCAGGGCAAACCCGCGCTGCCATGCCCGCAGATTCCGTGACCGACGCAGCATCATCACAATACGCCGCAGAATGTTCCGTGATCGGGGACGTTTGCAGACGACCGGCAACGGCGTTGGCGTTGTCGGCAGCGTACGACGGCAGACCGTGCCGGAATGGGAATCCTTGATCATCTGCCACGCCTCATCGGGCATGAGCCAGTCGAGCGGTTGCGTCAGCCATGTTTGCCATTGCTGCCTTCTAAATGTCAGTGTCGAGGCGATCGAGCCGGCCACTGGCCGTTTCGCGCTGAGGAAGACATGGCCTCGCCAGCCGCCCGGAACGCGAATCGTGGCGAAGTATCGGTTGGTTCGCATGGCGCGACGGTCGCGTTTGGCATACAGGCGCTGGGCGTGATCGTGGGCCTCTTGTTCGAGGGCCTTGACGAGCGCCTTGCGGCTCAGACCCAATGGATGGGCCAGAGGACCATCACTCATTGCCTGTCGCATGTTGAGATAGCAGCACAGGAATCGAATTCGGTCGGTGATGCCTGCGTGGCGGCGGAACCACTGGTTGAGCTGAGCGAGGTTGCGGATGATGGCGGCGTCGGACACCGGTCGGTGCGTCTGGACGCCATGCAGATCGACAAACGCGATGCGCGGTCGTGGTTCGGCGCACGGGTCGCCGATGACCAGGAGGTTTTCCGGATGCAGGTCGGCATGCTGCAAGCCGCGCTGATGGGCGGTGGCGAGCAGATCGGCAAGAGCCTCGATGAGCCGGCGGGCGGGACCGTAGTC
>JAFGKA010000334.1 GCA_016928855.1 Phycisphaerae bacterium | reverse complement strand
TTCGCGCAGCGCGAAGGGATTCCGGTCGGCGCGCGTGGCTCGGGCTGCAGTTCGGTCGTCGGCTACTGCCTGGGCATCAGCCAGCCGGAGCCGCTGCGCTACGGGCTGTACTTCGAGCGGTTTCTCGATCCCGACCGCGACGAGATGCCCGACATCGATCTCGACATCTGCCAGGAACGCCGCCAGGAGATCATCGAATACGTCCGCAAGAAATATGGGCATGTCGCTCAGATCATCACGTTCGGAACGCTCAAGGCGCGGGCCGCCGTCAAGGACGTCTGCCGCGTGATGGGCATGGGCTTCGACGAGGCGAACAGGCTCTCGCAGTTGATCCCGGCCGAACTGAAGATGACGATCGACAAGGCGCTCGCCGGCGAGCCGGAGCTGCGCCGCCGCTATGACCAGGACGAGTCGGTCCGCAAGATCATCGACGTCGCGCGCCGCCTGGAAGGCCTGGCTCGGCACGCTGGCGTGCACGCAGCCGGCGTGGTGATTGCCGAACAGCCGCTCGATGATCTCGTGCCGCTCTACCGGCCCGACGGCGCCGGACAGGTCGTCACGCAGTTCGACGGGCCGACGGTCGAGAAGGCCGGCCTGCTCAAGATGGACTTTCTCGGGCT
Source organism: Phycisphaerae bacterium (assembly GCA_016928855.1). Classification (GTDB taxonomy): domain Bacteria; phylum Planctomycetota; class Phycisphaerae; order UBA1845; family PWPN01; genus JAFGKA01. The sequence goes on along the minus strand of JAFGKA010000334.1, from coordinate 8,406 downwards.
CGTCACACTGACAATGCTCGAACGCGCCCGCCGGCTCGTCAAGGAACAACACGGCATCGATATCAACCTGCGCAAGCTCGACCTGACCGATCAGAAGGTCTACGCCCTGTTCGCGCGCGGTGAGACGAAGGGCGTGTTCCAGTTCGAGTCCGGCGGGATGCGCGACGTGCTGATGAAGATGCGGCCGAACCGGATCGAGGACCTTATCGCCGCCAACGCGCTGTTCCGGCCCGGGCCGATGGTCAACATCGACGCCTACGTCGGTCGCAAGCATGGCGAGGCGTGGACCACACCGCATCCGAACATGACCGAGGTGCTCGCCGAGACGTTCGGCATCATGGTCTACCAGGAGCAGGTCTCGCGGCTGGTGAACCGGCTCGGCGGCATCGAACTCAAGCGGGCGTTCCGGCTGGCCAAGGCGATCAGCAAGAAGAAGACCGCGATGATCGACGCCGAGCGCGAGCCGTTCGTCGCCGGCGCGGTCGCCAACGGCGTGGCCAAGGCGACCGCCGAGCAGATCTTCGACGACATCCTGCGCTTCGGCGGCTACGCCTTTAACAAGTCGCACTCGACCGGCTATGCCCTCGTGGCGTTCCAGACGGCGTACCTGAAAACCTACTACCCGGTCGAGTTCATGGCCGCCCTGCTGACGTCGGAGAAGAACGACACCACGAAGCTCGCGGAATACATCGAGGAATGCCGGCGGATGCGGATTGCGATCAAGCCGCCGGACATCAATATCTCGGTGATGGACTTCACCGTCGACCGTGATGCCCAGGGCAAGGCCGCGATCCGCTTCGGCCTCAACGCGATCAAGGGCGTCGGCGAGAAGGCGGTCGCGTCGATCCTGGCCGCGCGGGAAAGCGACGGGGCGTTCAAGAATATCTTCGATTTCTGCGAGCGGGTGGACCTGCAGCTCGTCAACAAGGGCGTGCTCGAGGCGCTGATCAAGTGCGGCGCGTTCGACTCGACCGGCGCGATGCGCCGCGGTCTGATGAGCGTCGTTGACAAGGCGATCCAGGCCGGCGCCGCCGCGCACGCGGACCGGCAGTCCGGCCAGATGTCCTTCTTCGATGCGTTCGGCGATGCCGGCGGGATGGAAGTGGCCGAGCCGGTCATTCCAACGCTGCAGTGGACCGAAGCGGAGATGTTGGCCCACGAAAGGGCGACGCTCGGCTTCTTTGTGACGTCGCATCCGTTGGCGCAGCACGAGCAGACGCTGCGGAAGTACGCGACCGCCTATACACGCGAACTGGCGAACTTCACCGATGGCGCGGACGTGATTCTCGGCGGCATGATTACCCGTATGCGCACGGTCGTGACGAAGTCCGGCCGCAACGCCGGAGCCAAGATGGGCATTGTCGCGGTCGAGGATCTGGCCGGTCAGTGCGAGGTCGTCGTGTTCCCTTCGGATCTGGACCAGTTCCGGCCGCTGCTCGTGCCGGACCGCGTGCTGTTCTTCCGGGGCGAGGTCGATCGCCGGCGCGAGGAGCCGTCGCTGCGGGTAACGGACGTCGTTCCGCTGGAGTCGGCGGACGAGCGCCTGGCCTCGGCCGTGCTGCTGCGCGTGCCGGGCGCGTCGGACGAGGCGGTCCTCGATAAGATCCGGGCCATCCTATCGGCCCACCACGGCGAGCGGCCGGTCTACCTGGAAATCACGACGCCGGCTCACCTGCGCGTAACGGTCCGGTGCAACCCCCGCAGCGGCGTCACGCCGACGGCCGAATGCCTCGGCGACCTGGCCGACCTGCTCGGCCCCGACGCCGTCATCCTCGTCCCGCCGCAAGGCGCCGGTCGCCGCCGAGCGGCCACCACTGCCCCGCCCGCCACCGAAAGCCCAACAGCCGCGATGGCGTGACACCGTCTGGCGTAAACAGCGGCGGATACCCCATTCTTCGGTACATATGGTTTTCGGTCCGCCATTTGCATGTAAGTACTTTCTGCTGAATGGTTTGGGGTCGAAAACGTCAAAAAGAGTGTCCCGACCACTTATTCTGTCGCCGCCGCACGTTTTCGAGCGGCGCCGCCGGTGTTCCGGTTCGGTCCTACGGTGCGGGGAACATATGGCCTCGGTCTCACCAGCAACACAGGGAGGAAGCGGAAGCCAGCATCGAGGAAGGCCGCCGCCTGCGTTCTCGTGGGCACCCCGATTGGCGCGCTCAGGTGGACTGGCAGCGCTCCTCAGGGGTACCCAGTAGAACTCCAGTGCTTGGCGATCGTAAAACAGACGTGGATTTTCGCTTGCAATCGCTTCTATTGTCTGGTATATTATGGTGTTACGTGCCGTGGCGAGCCGAGCCGAGGCGGACGACGCGAGAGTTTTGCCAGGGAGGCGTGATTCGCGTAACGCCCTTTGGCAAAAAGGATTACGGAAAGAAGCCAGCGGCATTTCCTAACAAACCATGGCCAAGCCTGAGCGCCCAGCTAAGATGGGTCAATAGCTTGGATATGATCCTGGAGTAGACTATGTGCGCAGCGAAAAAGGGCAAGGGAAGGTCAAAGGCAGACCGCTCCGCAATCGCGCCGAAGTCGCGGAAATTGGACACGTGTGCCCAAGACCTACCCGATTTAGCGCCGGGTCCGCGCGAAATTCAGCTCCTTGATTGGCTGTGGCAGTGGCATCGAACGTCAGCCGAGTCATATCGCACATTCGGCTGACTAGCTCTTGCGGTACGGTGGTTTCCGAGTCTCCTGCATCGCCGTCAGAATCTGACGGGCTGTTGCGCAGAGGCAATTCGCCCACATGCACAATGTGTACGCGACGAAGATCGAAACGCTTCAGGATTGCGGAGGCGGCTGCTCGTTCTTTTTTGACGTGATTGCTCCCCTCTGGGAAGGCGCAACACACGAACCTCGCCCCCTTCACCGGCTCTGCACTTTGATGCGAAAGATGGGTGCCCGATCGTTCTTGGCCGAGGAGTTGGCCGCTTTCTCCGAATTGACGGAAGAAGAGAGCGCGGCGACGATCCGCTGCAAGAATGCTGTGCGCGCTAAGGCCGTAAGGCTCACTTTCTTCCGCTCTTTGCCGGGCTCCCTCAGTTGGCATGACCTTGCCGACGGTGACCTGCTTGGCTACGCCGTCGTCGTGACTCTTACTTTGCCGAATGGTACAGTGAGGAAATACGTTCTTGAATCAGTCGTGCGGGCACCGACACAGTGGGTCAAGGCTGACGGCGAGCTGGAAACGCCATTCCTTGCGACAAACTATTACGTGCATTGTTGCCGACCATTTAGAACGACGATCGGAACCAACCTGGATTCGCGCGTGTTCGAAATCGTTGGCACGTTCTTTTGCCAGCAGAATAACCTGACCCACGTCTGCGGCCACGCAGCGCTTCGGGCCGCCATCAATAGCGCGCCGTTCTTCCGCGGAGAAAAACTGACTAACACGAAGATCAATCAGATCCTCGGAATCGACCACGAATTGCGCAAGGTGGGCGAGTACGACGAGCCCGAGCCCGATGAATCTGACGATTCTCCGTCTCGCGGACTCAACGCCAAACAGTTGGAAGAAGTCATTCGAAGCGAAGGCCTAGACGCCCATGTGGTCGATTTTGATCTCCAAACGGCTGTCGATTACGAAACATATGTATACCCTCTCATAGAGTCCGCGTGTCCCACGATCCTCGGCGTCAAACGTGAGGCCCTTGACCGGAAGCGGCCACCAGTTATGCATGTGGTGACGGCGGTCGGCCATACTATCGATTCGGATCGCTGGACCCCCGAAGCTCGCATAAGTTACGGCAGCTTTCCCATTGTGCCTCTCATATCCTCGTCGAACTGGGCCGATCACTTCATCGTAAGCGACGACAATCACGGCATGTATCTCACTCTTCCGACCGATGAGGTGCGAAATGTGCTTGTGCCCAAATACAATCCCGGCCTCCACGCTGTGGCGGCGATTGGCATTGTCCCGCGCGGTGTGACCGTAAGCGGCTATATTGCCGAACAAACTGCGGCGTGGGTAATGAAGAGGCTCTGGAAGATCCCCGAAGTTGGCGTGAATCGATGGTTAGGTATTCTGAAGAAAGGCCCATTTGTCTGCCGAACACTCTTACAAGAAAGAACTGACTATGTGGGAGCGATGGAGAGCACGGTTGACAGCGAGGAACATGGGCTCAGTTCGGCTGAGCTTGACGAAATACGTGGCGTCCTGCCGAAACGCTTCTGGGTGACCGAATTCACAGTTCCCAATCTTCTTAACGGCAACAGGTCCAAACTCGGCGACGTTGTGACGCGCGCAGATGCGACGCAGGCCCAAGTCCGGAACATCGAATGCATCGTGTTTGCGTGGATGCCTGGCTTTGCCCGCATAACTCCGGCACTGCGAGCGGGATTGCCAACGTGGCCCCTCGTTGGCCACGTTCCGATACTTCGCACGGGGGGGAAGCCCAGCCCGCCGCGCCTCGAATGGTAGGGATCGTGTGACAGGTGTTCCACAATGCTCGGCCGGGCCGTTCGTCGGAGATCAGCCGACTACCCACCCGCATTCTACCACGGTTCGCCGGATTCGTGTTGTCTAGCGGTCGCCAAGCCGTGAGAAAGAAATGCGCGTGGCGACGGCCGAATGCCTCGGCGATCTGGCCGACCTGCTCGGCCCCGACGCCGTCATCCTCGTCCCGCCGCAAGGCGCCAACCGGCGTCGCACCCGCGCGGCAGAGACGCCGGCTGCTTTCGAGAGCACATCCGTCGCGACGGCCTGACGCCCACCGGTTCCGATGTGGTCCGTCGCCAGCCGATTCCCCGGCCTCCTCCGGTAACTGCCCGGTGCGATAGCTGCCACCGTCAACGGTCATGTCGGAGGGAAGGATACTGGTCAAGTTTGAGCCCGTGACGCCGTGTCCGGGTATGGGATAATCAGGGCATGACCAAGAAAACTAAGCCCAAGAAGCGTAACGCCTTACCCCAAAAGGACATATCGCAGACGGCCTTGGCCATTGCCGAGAAGGCTACGGGCGGAAAGCTCAGTTCCCGTCAAGTGGATCGCGGATAAGTCTACAGATCATTCCATCGAAACACCTGCCTGCTCGAATAGCGGCATTGGGATATACTTGGGCAAAGTCCTGTCTAGCTTTTCGTGGAACGTATCCCAGTCATCGTGCGCTTTCATGAGGATTGTAACCGCGAAAAGATGCTGAAGCAGCTTGGGGTGCCCTATCTCTTCTGTCAGCCATTGATGGTGCTTGTGCTTTCTTCGTCCATGTTCATCCACGGGGTTCTTTCGCTTCAATTCATCTAAAATCCCTGGGGCCAATCTCGAATAGACCAGATCATTCGTTAGATGACCAATATAGCTTGGGGTTTTGAGCTTTCCTCCGTAGGGCAGACCACGCAATCGAAACATCTCCTTGTAGAAATCAGAGGGGAACGTCTTGACCCATTTCCTGATCTCTTTTGCAACGAAACTTTCAAGAATCTTGGCCAAGGCGTCTCTTGCGCGGTCATCCTGATACCCGGTTGCCTCGTCGACCAGGGCGATGATGCCAACGCGAGCAAAGCCCCTCACGAGAATCTCGCACTGTTCTGCGATGTGTTCTTGCTGGTAATTGAGCTTCTTGGCCTTGCGAGCAGCCAACACGGCATCACATAGGTCCGCCAGAACTGTGGCTTCATACCCATACGCCACAGAACCTAGCGGAGTACGGAACACAATTGGCTTCGTGATCACATCATATAAGTGCTTGGAAATAAATGGGCTAAGTGATTTGCCCTCTATGAATTTGCCCAGTCGATCGCCTGGTACTCCCTTGCTTGCAGTCCCCTGTGACATGCCCAAACCTGTCATCATGCCTTTTTGAACCAAAACGCGCCGACCATCTTCGAGCACGTAGCAGGGTATCTCCAACTCGCCTATGCGTAAGGGGTGATCTGGGGAGCCGTGGGTTGCCCTCATGATTGGCTTAAGCTTTCCAGCTCGCTCCCATCGAGCCTTGACCGCTTGCCGGGCGATCGCACTCCGTTCCTCCGGGGTAAGGTGTTCCGCCCTTGCTTTTCCGCCCTTTGAGGCATGATCTGAGATTGGACGATCTTTCATGGTATTTCTCCGTGTCCGACGTGGACATATACAATATACTTGCTGTGCAAGAACAAGTCAATACTTGCCGAGAAAGTATTTGACTATACATGCTGAGCAAGTATACTTGGGCCATGAACCGGCGCAGCACGAAGCAACGGGGTTGGGTGGTTTCGGCTCTGGTCGAAGGAAATAGCATTCGGGCGACGGTTCGTATAACTGGCATATCCAAGCCGACTATCCGTACCTTTCCGGTGATCTACACGTCTCGAGTCGGCGCGGGGCTGGGTGTCGCTGGGCGACTCTTGCCGGTGTCAATCAGTCGAAGCGGTTGCTGGGTGGGCGGCTTTCCAGGCGGGCTGAGGTCGGCGAAGCGGTGGAGGGCCGGATCGTGCCGGGCTGGGCCGGCCGGGACGCTTGCGGCGGCGCACGAGCACGGCCTTCGGCCGAGAGCAGGTGAACAGCCAGAAGGCAGAAGGCAGTAGGCAGTGGGACGGCCTTTGGCCGAGAGCAGGTGAACAGGGGAACAGTAGAGCAGTAGAGGAAGACCCGGAGGCAGGGGGGGAGAGAAGAGGGCGTCAGGCTGCCGCGGCGTAATCCCGACGGCCTGACGCCGGCCGATTCCCCGGCCTCCTCCGGTAACCGCCCGGTGGGATCGCCGCGGCCGTCAACGGTCCGGTCGGAGGGAGGCGATATCCTTGACATCGGATGCTCGCCGACTACGATCGGCCGCAGGCCACTGGGTCTGTGTTGACGGTTTGAACGAAGCGACTTCGCGTTACCTTCCGTGCGCCGACGCCAAGGGGGAGGGGCGGAGCAAGAGTGCGAGGCGCTCGCCCGTTCGCGCACGAACCGGCACGTTTCAACGATGGGCCGATTTGTCTTTCCAACGTGGACCAACAGCCTGCGAACGGTTGCGGGTGTCGGCGCGGCCGCCGGAACCGGTTACGTCGTCCTGCTGGTCGCCTATGGGGCGTCCCCGAGCACGACCGACGTCGGCTATGGACCCTGGCAACCCGTGGCGTACAGCCATGCCATGCACGTTGGCGAACTGGGGACCGACTGCCGTTACTGCCACAACACCGTCGAGACCGCGGCCCGCGCGGCGATTCCACCAACGCAGACCTGCCTGAACTGCCACGCGACGATCCTGGCCGACAGCGCGAAGATGCTGCCCGTTGCCCAGAGCTACGCCAACGGGTCGCCGATCTCGTGGGTCCGCGTACACGATCTTCCCGACTATACGTATTTTGACCATGGCGCCCATGTTCAACGCGGCATCGGCTGCGTTTCGTGCCACGGCCGGGTGGACAGGATGGAAGTGGTCGCTCAGGTCGAGACGCTCAGCATGGGCTGGTGCCTCGACTGCCATCGCAATCCCGAGCCGAATCTGCGCCCGCTGAGCGAAGTGATGAACATGGCGTGGGTTCCGAACGAAGACCCGACCGTGTTGGGCAAACGGCTGCGAGGCCAATACGACATTCGGCCGCCTGCGCAACTGACGGACTGCTCGATATGCCATCGATAGGATCCGACAACCTGGGCCCAGCGTACTGGCGCAGCCTCGATGAGCTGGCGGATACGCCCGCGTTCCGCGCGTTCGTCGAGCGTGAGTTCCCCGCCGGCGCGACCGAGTGGCTCAGCGGACCGTCGCGGCGGCAGTTCCTCAAGGTGATGGGCGCCTCGTTTGCGCTGGCGGGCCTGGCCGCGTGCCGCTGGCCCGAGGAACGAATCGTTCCACACGTGCATCGGCCCGAAGGGCACATGCCGGGCGTACCCGAGCGATATGCGACCGCGATGGAACGGTCCGGCGTCGCAACTGGCTTTCTTGTAACGAGTTACGACGGCCGCCCGATCAAGGTCGAGGGCAATCCGCTGCACCCGGACAGTCGCGGGGCGACGGATGCGCCGGCACAGGCGAGCATCCTCGAACTCTACGATCCCGACCGCAGCCAACGGGTCGTGCGTCGCGATGGCGGGCAGCGAATCGTCAGCGGGTGGGAAGACTTCGTCGCGTTCGCACAAGCGCACTTTTCCGAGCTGAAGACTCGGCAAGGCGACGGGTTGGCGATTCTCAGCGAAGCGACGGCGTCGCCGAGCGCCGCGGCGATGCGGGCACGGCTTGGCGAGGTGTTGCCGAAGGCCTCGTGGTACGAATTCGAGCCGGTCAGCCGCGACAACGAGCGGGCCGGCACGCGGCTGGCGTTCGGCGAGCCGCTGCGGATGCACTTGGCGCTCGACGAGGCCGCCGTGATCGCCTGCTTTGACGCGGACCTCTTGCTTCGGCACCCGGCCGCCGTGGGGTACACCCGGGATTTCGCCAAGGGTCGTGCCGGCTGCGACGAAGGGCGGATGAGCCGGCTCTACGTCGCGGAGAGCAGTTTCTCGCTCAC
>JAFGKA010000333.1 GCA_016928855.1 Phycisphaerae bacterium | reverse complement strand
GAAGGCCCAGTCGCAAAAAAAGAAGGCGAAATGGTCTGCTGCGGCCATATCGCCCTCGAAAAGGAGGAGGAAAATTCGATCAAGCCATTAGTCTATCGGCCGTTTCGGTGGTGGAGTTCAGTCTTGTGACGGACATTCGCGGGCGCGGAGGCCGGCCGGCGGCCAAAGGGGGCGAAATCGGGGTTGCGTCCGTGTCCTTGTTCAGGCGGATCCGCAACGATTCCGTTCACGCTTTGCACGCGGCGGCCATCGGGCAGGAATCGGCGTCCATGCGTCCGGTATTATTAGTCGTCGCACGTGCGAGTGGACCCAACGGCTGGGATGGTTGGCGCGTCGTCTTGGTGACGCCCTACGGGCCATTCGTCCGGATCGAACAGGATGTGGCCGTTTCCGAACGCGGCCAAGGCCCGGGGCGGGCGGTGCCCAGGTCATTCCCTTGACCCCGCCGGGCCGGATCGTCACAATAGAGGTCGGTTGGTGGGAGCGGAGAGATGCATCATGCCACTGACTAGGCCAGCGCGAGGAGAGCGGCCGCCGGCGGGCTTCCGGCGACAGGGTGCTGGTTCCCTTCATTCGAGAGAGCGGAGAATCGAAGATGAGGCAAGCAATTCTGTGTTGCGCTGTCGTAGCGATGATCGCGATGCCGGTCTGGGCGGCGCCCGGTGACTGGTGGATCCTTCCGATCGACCGGACCGAAAGCGGGCCGTTTACGACGGTGCCTGGGATTGGCTATGCCGGTGGCGATGGCCTGCGTCACAGTGGTAGCGCCAGCGACATCTCGCGCATCTACTGGCGGCTGAATCATTCGGTCGAGCGCAGCGTCGGTGCCGTGCTGCCGGATGAGTTCCAGTTGTTCAAGATCGAGTGGTGGGACGGCACGCCGACTGCGGACGCCTGGCAGCCGCTCGAATCACGCATCAACGGCGAACGGGATGATATCTGGCCGATCGATCCGGAAATCCCCTGGGTGGGCAACTACGGCACGAATCATCAGGTGCTCGGCGCGAGTGGGTTGGCCGGGCCAGGCCAGTGGCGCCTGGCTGGGCCGGGTCCGCGCTCGCCGGAGATGCCGTACTACAACGCTGGGCCGGGCGGCATCTGGATGTGGCTCGACAAGGACTCGGCGGTCTTTGCGAAATGGGATTTTGGCTGGTCGATCGACCGGACGTGGGCGGAGCTGCGTGTGACGCAGGTCACGCCGGAGCCGGCGACGGCGATGTTGCTGGCGATGGGCGGTATCGCGGTGTTTCGTCGTCGTCGCCGGGCTGTGCTGGCATTGGCAATGGCCTGCGCGGCCGTGCTGGCGGCGGCGGATCGCGGCATGGCGGCGGATGTCGTGTCAACGCCGTTTCCCGGCGTGGGCATTACGCGCATTCACCGCGCGCTCCCTGTGCCGCGGATACTCAACATGGAGATTCTCGTCATCGATCTGACGGATCCCCGCATCGAATGGCTCGTGACGCCGGGAGATCCGACGTATCGTCTGGACTACACCCTGGCGCGGACCACAACATATGTACGGGAGTGGGGTCTGGACGGGGCGGTCAACGCGAATCTATGGAGCGGCGGGCTTGGCAGCGAGGGCGACTCGCGCGACGCCATCGGGCCGGCCGTTTCCGAGGGGTACGTGATTCACCTGCCGCGGTTTGAGCCGCCGTACGATCCGGCGCTGGCGATCTGGCCGGATGGCACCGCGTCCGCGGGCTGTTTCATGGCGTTGACAGGCATGCGCCAGGTGGTCGCGGGCATCGGTTACGACAACGGCCAACTCGGCACGATGCTCGTCGAAAACGGCATCAATCGTGGTGCGACAGCGCAACCTTCGGCGGGGTCTCTGAATCCGCGGACGGTTGCGGGCGTAACGCAGGATGGCCGTACGCTTGTGCTGGCGGCGATCGACGGGCGGATTTCCTTGTCGGCGGGAATGACGTTGCCGGAGGCGGCGGACCTGCTGCTCGAGTTCGGCGTGTGGAACGGCGTCAACTTCGACGGCGGCGGCTCGACGACGATGGTGCTGCGCCCGCCGGGCGGCACGCCAACGATCATCAATCTCACGACGGGCTGGGAACGCCCCGTTGTCAACCATCTGGGTTTTCGTGTGATTCCCGAACACGACGGGGCTGATCTCATCGCCGCGTTCGCGTTTGGCGCAACCGACTTCACGCGGCCGGTGCACAATTGGCCCGCGGCAACGTACACCAAGATCCGGCAGGTTAGCGGCGATACGGCTTCGCTGGTGTACGATGCGGACCGTGGCTATGGCTATACGGACCTGACCGGGCTGGACCCGGTGCCCAGTGACGATCGCGACGTACTCGACGGCGACGGGTTGTATGCCGAGCACATCGGCGTACGAGGTGCGAGCGGGAGCATCCGGTTTCGCGTTGACGTGCCGGGCGGGTTCTATCGGTTCGTGGCGGCGGGGGCGGACGTGAGCGCCTACAACCATGTGACGCAGATCCGTGTGCGTGACGGTGGGGGTACATGGGTCAATCTGGTTGATTACGAGCACGTCGATCGTCCGACAGCCTGGCGCGTCGGGTTCGCCGGGAAGACGCCGCCGCCCGTGGATGGCGCCGGGCATGACAGTGGAACTTTTACTGATCCGAAGTTCCAACCGTTATTCACGAGCGGCGTGATCAAGGTGGCCAGTGGCTATCTGGAGTTCGAGCAGATCGGTAAGGGTGTGAACAGTTCGGACCGCTGGGGTGGCGACCTCTGTTTGTTGGAAGTGTGGCGGCTGGACATGCCGGAACCGGCCATGGAAGTCTGGCCGGTTGCGGTGGACTTCCCCCACACATGGAAGAACCACGTGACGCAAACCGTTCCGGTTACGATTGCGAGCACCGGCCAGAAGCCACTGACCTACTCGGCTTCACTGGTCGGCGAGGACATGTCGCAGTTCGAGTTGGCCGGTGCGACCACGGGCATACTCTCGCCGGGGGCGGACGGCGTGGTGACTGTGCGTTTTACGCCGCATTGGATCGGCTCGGCGTCGGCGCAGGTGCGGATCACATCCGACGCTCCGGTCAATCCCCTCGTGATCGTGTCGTTGTCCGGGTTTGCCGTTTCGGACCCGCCGCCGGATCTGGACGAGGACGGCGACGTTGATCTGGCCGATTTTTCCACGTTCGACGCCTGCTTCAATGGGCCCAATCGCTCGCCGGTCTACCCAAGCTGCATATTCCCTGACTTCGATGGCGACGCGGACGTGGATCTGGCCGATTTCGGTTTCTTCCAGGCCTGTTTCAACGGCCCCAATCGCTCGCCAGCATGTAACTGAGCCGTGTTGGCGCAACGCCTCGTTCGCCTCTCGGGTGGATGCTGGCTTCAGGTGCCATCCGGTTGAAACGTACAGGCGTCTCAGACGCGCAACAGTTCCGCAATGATGCCGGGATCGTGCGGCCAGTCGAGGGCCGGTGCGACGCTTACGGGGATACTGTCGGCCGGGGCCGCGATGCGCTGAATAGCCAGATTGTACGCCGTCTCCATCAGCCAGCGCAGGTTGACCGCGTCCTCGATGTTGTATCGCAACAGCGCCGGCATCGCCCGGGCGTCGCCGCGTTCGTGGGCGTGCCAGAGCAGCACCGCGAGGAAACCATCGACCTCTTCCAGGCCCGGGGCTCGCCGCAGGCCCATCTGCCGTTCGCAGCCCTTGAGTCCGCCGCGGAAGCCCAGCGCCGCCAGCACGTAGCGCAGGTCGATGTGGGCCTGATTCAGCCGCAGGCCGGGGAACGCCCTCTCAACGAACGGCACGTCGAACGTGGCGCCGTTGTACGTGACAAGCAGCTTGTATCGGAGGACCTGTTCGGGAAATGCGTCGAGGTTGCGGCCGCGCACGAACGTGTGGACCTCGCGCCCGTCGAAGAGAGCGATCGTCGTGATCACGTCGTGGTGCATATCGAGGCCGGTCGTCTCGATGTCGAAGAACGCCACCGAGTCGGCGAAGCTCGGGTAGAGCCGCCATCGCTCGCTGCTCCGCAGGCGCGTGACGAAGAATGTGCCATCTCTTGAAGCCAGGGCACGGCGGGACGCATCAAGGACTTCGGCTACGGGCTCAAGCGTTCGGACACGGGGCGTTGCCGAAGGGTCGGCGATCAACGCGTCCCAGGTCAGTACGCCGTGCTGCCATAGCCGCCGTTCTGTCGCCGCTCCGATGCCGGCAATGTGTTGGAATGTGTGGATCAACATCAGAGCGGCTTCTCGATCTTGTCAAAACCAAGGCGATCACTCACGGTCGCGGCGTTTCGCGGCCTTCTTTTCTTGCTTGCTGGTTTCCTTGGCCTGCGCATCGCCTGGCGTATTCGGCGTCGGCATCGGAGCGCCGATCTGTTTTCGCCATGCTTGCAATTTCGCTTGCAGCTCCTTCGCCTTCGCCGGCATGACGGCGGCGAGGTTCTTCTTCTCGCCGAGATCCTCACGCAGGTTGTAGAGTTCCAGCCGGCCGTCCTCGAAGAACTCCATCAACTTGAAATCGCCGGCCCGGATGACACCGACGGGCAGCGTGCGCCACTGGTCCGGCCCGGAGCCCAGATAGCCGGGGAAGTGCCAGTACAGCGCTTCGCGGTTCAGTGTTACCTTGCCGCCGCTGGCGAGGGCATCGAGATAGCTGACGCCGTCGAGCACGTAGTCTGTTGGCGGCTTGGCTCCGACGACCGCGAGCAACGTCGGGTACAGGTCGACGCTGTTGATCGGCTGATCGCAGGTGGTGCCGGGCGGGATGCGGCCGGGCCAGTGGAAGATGTACGGGACGCGGATGCCACCTTCGTAGAACATGCCCTTGCCGCCACGCAGCGGAGCATTGTCGGTCACGTCGCGCGCATGCGTCAGGCCTTCGCGCGCGTAGCCGCCGACGCCGCCATTGTCGCTGGAGAAGATGATGAGCGTGTTTTCGGTGAGGCGGAGTTCGCCGAGCAGGGCGAGGATGCGGCCCACACTCTCGTCCACGCTGGCGATCATCGCGGCATAAACCGGGTCGTTGTGTCCGCCGGCAGGGGCCTTCGGTTTGAACTTCACGATCCATTCGTCCTTCGCCTGCCACGGCGAGTGCACGCCGAAGTGCGGCAGGTAGAGGAAGAACGGCTTGTCCTTGTGCCGCCGGATGAAATCGGTGGCCTTGTCGGTGAGGAAATCAGCCAGGTACGTGCCGTCCGGGTACTCGACCTGCGGTTCGGTCTTAAAGTTGAAGTGCTGGCCGGCCGAGACGATTGCTTCGTCGAAACCGCGCTGGCTCGGGTGATACGGGCCGCCGTCGCCGAGATGCCACTTGCCGAACATGGCCGTGGCGTAGCCGGCGGCTTTGAGTGCCTGTGCGAGCGTGATCTTGTCCAGCGGGAGGTTGCTGACGTTGTCGACCGGCCGCAGAGGTCGGCTGCGCCAGTTGAACCGGTCGATGCCACCCACGGTGTACGTGCCGGTTCTCGGGCCGTATTGGCCACTGATCAACGTGGCCCGTGTCGGCTGACAATTGGCGGCGCAGGTATAGCCGCTCGAAAAGCGGATGCCGCCGGCCGCAAGGCGATCGATGTTCGGCGTGTCGTAGTATTTGCTGCCGCAGCAGCCGACGTCGGTATAGCCGAGGTCATCCGCGAGGATGAATACGATGTTCGGTTTGGCCGTCGAAGGTTGCGCCGCAGTTCTCTCTGCGCCGGTGGCAGCGGCCGTTGCCAGGACGAAGCTGGTAAGGCTGACGATGAGGATGGTACGCATCAGAATTCTCTCCACGTTGAAAACGGGTAGGTTTCGCAATCGCAAGCACGATACCGCCACCGATCCCTTGTGTCTACGGAGCTACTTGCGTTCCTGGCCAGGGTCGTATGCGGCAGATTCGAACTGGCCGGAGAGTTTCTCCCAGTCGCCGAAGAGCTTGGCTACGTAGTCGCTGATCGGATCGCGGGCGGTTCGGGCGGCGGCTTTGATCTGCTCGCGGATCGCGGCGACCTTCTTCGCGTACCGCTCGGCGTCGATCACGTTGGCCAGCTCGGCCGGATCGGTGTTCAGGTCGTAGAACTCGTCCTGATCGCCGGGATTGAAGATGTACTTATAGCCGTCGCGCGTGACGAGCGCCCGCTGTGAGTACAGATAGCGGATGCCGTGGAACTCAAGGTAGATATTCTCGCGCGGGCTCGCCAGCGGCTTGCCCTGCAGCGCCGGCAGGAACGACTGGCCGTCGAGCGTGTCGTCGGGCGTGCCGAGCAGATCGAGTATCGTCGGCATGATGTCCATGTTGTAGACGAGCGCATCGGATGTGCCTGACGCCGGCCGCGCGCCGGGCCATCGGACGATCATCGGGATCCGAAAGGCCTCTTCGTACATGAAGCCCTTGTCGAACAGGCCGCCGTGGCAGCCGAGCATGTCGCCGTGGTCCGAGACGAAGATGACGAGCGTGTTGTCGGCCAGGCCCAGGGCGTCGAGCTGATCGAGGATGCGCCCGATCTGCTGGTCGATCATGGTGGTGAAGTCGTAGTAGAGGCCGACGACCTCGCGCCAACTCGCCCAGTCATCGGGCAGGTTGCGGTAGAAATCGCGGCGGAAGCGCCGGACGCTTTCCGGCTTGCCGTGCAGGTTATCCTTGAAGTTCTTCCACGGCTCGATCGCCGAGCGGTCGTGCATGCCGAGGAATTCGGGCGACGGCAGGTGCGGCGAGTGCGGGCCCCAGAACTGGCAGGTCAGGAAGAAAGGCCTGCTGTTGGCGGCGTATTCTTCGAGCATCTTGATCGTCGTATTGGCGAGGTAGTATGCCGGCGTCGATTCGGTCGGGCCGTTCCAGTGGCCGGCCATCAGCGTCTTCTGCCTGGGGTTGCCGAAGATCGGGTTCTGGACGGGCCCGAAGCTCAGGCCGTTGGTGGTCAGGTAACGCTGGAAGTCGGCGTCGTTCTTGATGTCGCCGTAGCCGGGCAGGTTCATGCCCTCGAAGCCGTGGTCGACGGGGCCGAGGTCGGTGCCGACGTGCCATTTGCCGACGAAGCCGCAACGGTAGCCGCGGGCCTTGAGGCGGTGGTGCAGCAGCGTCTCGGGATGCGGCAGCTCGCGGGCGAGGCTGTGGTACAGGTCGCAGTTGGTGCCCATGCCGTGATGGAAGGCGAAGCGGCCGGTGAACATCGACGCCCGTGCCGGCGAGCAGAGGCAGCAGGTCGTATAAGCGCGGGTGAACGTGACGCCGTCGCGGGCGAGCCGGTCGATGTTGGGCGTCTTGCAGAGCCGATTGCCATAGCAGCCGGGCGTATCCTGCCGCATCTGGTCGACGCCGATCCAGAGGATGTTCGGCTTGGCGGATGTCGTGGCGGTGGTTTTGGCGGCGCGGGCCGGTGTGGCGATGCCGCCGGCCAGTGCGAGTGCGGCGAGTACGGCGCCGGTTCGAAGGACATGACGCATGAGTGCACGCTCCTCAAGTCAGATCGGTGAAATGGGAGACCTCCGTCGGTGATGATACTCGATGCTCGGCTTCTCGGCGAAGGGCACGCGGTTCGCGGCGTTGGTCTATTGGGGTGCCCGTGCGTTCCCGACCGGCACCACGGGGGGCGGAGGCTACGGACAAGTAGATGGTCCGCAGATTGGCGCAGATTCTCGCAGATTCGAGAGCGGCATTGGGTGGCACTGGCGGCTTGCCCGCCAGTGGGGCGGCGCGAATGCCGACGCGACGGTGGGCCTTGGCGTTGAATTCGCTGGCCGCTTCAGCGGCCGTTCCCGCCGCAGGCGGGTTGTTAGGCCGGTCCTTTTAGGGCCGGTAGAGCGGGCGCCGCATCAATACACCCGCCTGCCCTTCTCCTCAGCCCGTTTCAACGGGCTTCCGCTGGATGGCATGATTAAGGCACTATCGAACGAGAAGCCCGTTGAAACGGGCTCGTGATACGAAGGGTGGGTGGTGGTATGATGGCGCTTGTTCGTACACCAGCCCTAAAAGGACTGGCCTATGTACCCGGCTTCGCCGGGACCGCCCCGTGAACGGGGCAAGACGAACCGGGGGCGTATCGCACCTATTGACTGGCGGTGGCCGTACGCGCGGGAATCGACTAGGCTTCCTCGCAGTGGACCTCGTCATATTTCGTCCGGACGGAAGAGTGTATACTTTATACGTAGCACGCGGAAGCGTCAGGGCGCAGCAGAAACCGTTCTGTCAACCGGAGCCGAAACATGACCACGACAGTTCTTCAAGCCGCTTCGCTGCCATGCGTTCTCGCCGCCTGTCTTCCGGCCCTTGGTCAGGATGCCGATCCGGCGCGTGTCATCGCAATGGACGTCTGCGCAAGAGTGCGGTCGGCGCCGAACGTCCCGGATAGTTGGGCCGACGCGACGGTGACAGACGTTCAGTCGATTGAGAGCCCGAAGGGCAGATGGCGCCTTGCGCGCCTGGCGAAAGAAGGCCAGGAGGCGGGATACGTGCTCCTCGCCGAAACGGCGGGCGGGCTGGTTCCTGCGATGTACTCGGCGTCGGCGCCGCCGTTGGAGCTTGTCAAACTCCTGGCTGCTCCGGCCAGCGAGGCCGCTTGCACGACCGCGCCGCAGATCCAGAATCTTCCGGACGTGCCGATGATTGCAGTCCCTGCGTTGCGTGATGATCGTATGCACGTCACCCCGCTGGCCTGCGCTGTTGCCGGCATGTGTATGTGGGTCCAGGAGCATCACCGCGTCCCGTTCGCATACCTACGCGACGACGCAGTTCGGATCTCATTTCTGGGATTTATGCGGCAGGAGCCGGGATGGGGATTCAATCTTGACTCGCCTCTCGTCGTTCCCTCGCCGGAGCCAGCGATCGGGGAGCTGACGCCATTCTACGAGGAGCGGTCGAGGATTTCTCGTGATCCGAAACTGGTCGAGCCCATGCCGGATCCGCCGGCGGGCTCCATGCCAGAGTACCTCATGCCTCCGCCTGGCAGCAGACTCATAGTGAAGGATCACACGGCCTTGTATGAACGTGTGATTCCAGCCTTGCAGTCGAATCTGATGAAGGATTTATCAAGACCGGCGCGGTGGGCGCTCATGCAGAACGAAGCCGGCTATGCGAGCTGCGTGGTTCCACGTCCTCACAGCGAGGGGATGCGGACAGCATTGATCATCCAAAGCTACCTCTCAAGAGCGGCGAGTTCCGAGCAGGTGCTGGAGGACTTCGCCCGATCACGCGGCCTCAAGTCCGTCTGGTCCTATTCAGATGCCGCCGATCTGACTGCACAGAAACTGCCGTGCGTCTTGCGGGGGCCGGAGAACGAAGCCGTTCTTGTCATGGGGTTGTCCGAAGATGCCGGCAGGAAATGGTTGGTTGTCGCCGCACCGGCTACGGTGCAGCCGGTGATGCGGTCGCAGGAAGAGATACAAGCAGAAAGGCGGGCAAAACTCGACGCCAACAGGCCTGCGTGGCTGCCGAAGGAACCCGTTTTGCCGCCAGCTCTCGATACCCCGGAATTCCGGCAGCGATACGAAGAACTCAAGCGACAGGCCCAGACGCAGCCGAGCAAGAAGACGGAAATGTGCGATCCCAAGAGCTGTCCGCCTGAGTTGCTGGCGGCAGGAGGGCATGTCGCCCGGTTGGACCTGTTTACCGGCTGGAAGGTGGTTGCCGTCAATGTCGAGCGATAGCGATTTGAAGCGAATGGTCGCGCCTGAACGCAAACGGCAGCCATCGGGTTGGACGTATCTTGCCTGCGGGGTAGCAATGCCTGGCTTGCTCGCCTGGGGCGTCGGGCTGCATCCGTCCTTCTGGGCCAGCGCCGCATTCGGAATGGCCCTCTTCTTCTTTCTTCACGGGATTGCGTGGTTGTGTGGCCTGCTGGTGTTGCTGTTTTCGCTGATCGGCATGATTTGCAAGGATGCACTGGCCTTCATCGTGCTCATCGTGACGGCTGGTCTGGCAGGCTTGTTGTTCATGCTTCGCGATACGAGCTTTGATGGGTAGCTTCGTTCGGGGACTGTACCGTGCGATGCGTGGCAAACCGCGAGACAAGATGGGCGATGCGCTTACAATTCCACAGTTTGACCGCGTCGTTTGTGTTCGCCGCAGTAGCTGGCGCCGGATCTGGTTCTGGCTGCGGGGCGGATCGCTCGTGCGACGTGGCGCTGCGGTGGCGGGCGGAGACGTTGCGAACGGTCTATTCGCCACCGGCGGGTTTCTATTGCTATGCGCCGTCGGTCATTCGGTATGGCGATACCGATTACGTGTTTGCCTGCCGCAACGCGCAGTCTTATGTTATTCGGGATCATATCTGCGCGTTCAGGTGGGATGGCGGCCGCGTCAGCGAGTTTGCGGTCATGCTGGGGCCGAACCCGGCGGACGGGGCGTGGGATTCGTTTCACGTGTGCGATCCGTCGGTTGTCGCGGGGCGGTTTCGGGATGGCCGGCGGCTCTACCGATACGCGATGTTCTATCTGGGCAACGACGTCGATGCGTCGCGGAACAACCAGGTCGGCGTGGCGTTTTCCGAGACGCTGGCCGGGCCGTGGACGCGGTATGGCGAGCCTGTCGTGCCGGATCCGCAGCGGGGCCGGTGGGGCACGGGCCAGCCCTCGGCGATCTCGCTCGACCGCGATGGGCACGTGCTGCTGTTCTACACGAAGGGGCATGGTCGTGCGGCCGGGTATGTGCGCGAGCTGAACCTGGCGGACCTGGCCCATCCCGTTTTCGGCGAGGAGACGCGATTGTCCACGAAGGGGCTGACGCGAACGGACGGCGGTCCGGATGTGATAGCCAACTTCGATGTCGCACTCGACCGGAAGCGTCAGCGGTTCGTCGCCGTGCGCGAGCGGCGTCCGTATCCGACCGGCCAGCCGAGCTTCATCGGCGAGCAGATTCAAATCGTCAGTCTGCCCGCAGGCGAGCTACGAGAGTCCGACGCCGAATGGCGGGTCGAAGGCGAGGTCACGCCGGCGATGACCGGCTTCGCCCGCAACCACAACGCGGGCATCGTCCGGACGCCCCGCGGCGAGCTTCCTGAGGATGACCGGCTGACGGTATTCTTCGCATCGAGCGAGACGGAACCGAAGCTCGCCGGCCGGTTCGCGGCCTGGACCTATGCACTGCACGAAATCTCGGCAGAGTGGCAGTAGATGTTGGAAAGACGCGAACGCCGACGGGGTATGTCGGAGCCAGTTGTCAGACAACTCTACTGAGCGCGCCAGGACTCGAACCTGGGACCCGCGGCTTAAAAGGCCGCTGCTCTACCTACTGAGCTACGCGCCCGGGTGACGGCCGCCGCGCGCGGCGGGCCGGGGGTGTGGCGCGCCCGGCGATCAGCCCGTTGTTGCACGGGCCGGTATGCGCCGCTGGCCACACGATCGGTGATTCTAGCCGGGACCGGCGCAACGTTCAATGTTGGCGCCAAGCGGAAGCCAGACGGCAGAAGGCAGACGCAGAATGAACGGCGACAGCCAGGAGGAAAAAGTGCCGAACCACTGAGACCGCCGGCGGGCAAGCCGCTCGTGTCACCCGCCCGCGGTTCGACGGTGGCGGTTTCTCCCGCAGCTCCGCGCCTCCGCGTGAGTCCGCTGTCCGTGTCTGGCGGACAAGCCGCCGCCCGGCGCCAGGAAGACGGTAGGCGGAAGGCATGGCCGCTACGCCGTCAGAACCTCGCGGACGCGGGTCAGAAGACTGTGGCGGGTGAACGGCTTCTCAAGGAATTCGACGCCCTCGTCCAGCACGCCGTGGTGGGCAATGACGTTCGATGGGTATCCCGAGATATACAACACCTTGATCGTCGGCCAGCGGGTGCCGAGTTCCTCCGCGACGGCCTTGCCGTGCATGTCCGGCATGATCACGTCCGTGACCAGCAGGTGGATCGGGCCCGCATGCGATGAGGCTATCTCGATCGCATCGCGCCCGTGGCAAGCCATGAGCACGGTGTAGCCGGCCGCTCGCAGCATGTTCCCCGTCAGTTCGCGGACGGGGTCGTTGTCTTCGCAGAGCAGGATCGTCTCGGTGCCGGTGGGGGCCGGTTCGGCGATCGCTTGCGCCCGTTTCTCTTCAGCCACCTGGTCAACCACGGGCAGATAGATCGTAAACGTCGTTCCCTGGCCGAGGCGGCTGTTGACCGTGACGTGGCCGCCGGCCTGGTGAACGATGCCGTAGACCATCGCCAGGCCGAGACCGGTGCCCGAGCCTATTGCCTTGGTCGTGAAGAACGGCTCGAAAATCCGTTCTGCCGTCGCCTCGTCCATGCCGGTGCCTGTGTCGCTTACGGCCAGAACGACATAATCGCCCACCGACAGTTCGGGGCACGAGGCGATGAAGCCGGCGTCCAGCGTGACATTTCGCGTCTCGATGGTCAGGTGGCCTCCGTCCGGCATGGCATCGCGGGCGTTGACGACGAGATTCATGACGATCTGTTCGATCTGGCCCGGGTCGGCGAGCGTTGTGCGCAGATCCGGCGCGAGTGTGAAATGGAGCGTGATGTTCTCGGTGATGAGCCGGCCCAGCATCTTCTGCATCTCGGTCAGCGTGTGGTTCAGGTCGAGCGCCTGTGGCTGCGAGATCTGTCGGCGGCTGAACGCGAGCAACTGGCGAGTCAGCGCGGCGGCGCGGCGTGAACTCTGGCGGATCTGATGCAGAGACTCGACCAGCCGCGGATTCGGGTTCGGCTCGGAATCAAGTGCCAGGTTGGCCAACTCGACGTTGCCGAAGATCGCCGTCAGGATGTTGTTGAAGTCATGAGCCACGCCGCCGGCAAGCTGGCCGACAGCCTCCATTTTCTGGGACTGGCGCAACTGGGCTTCGAGTCGCTCGCGCTCCTCTTCGGCCCGCTTGCGGTCGGTAATGTCTCGCACGAGTGAGAGAGCGACCGGGCGCCCCGCCATTTCGAAGGCCTGAACGTGGACTTCGACGGGGATGCGCCGCCCGTCTTTGCTCCGATGCCATTGTTCGAAGAGAACATCCTCGCCTGCTGTGAGCTTCCGCGTCACAGGGGCGACATCCACCGTGGAGTCCGGATCGTCGATGTCTCCGATGGACATGGTGAGAAGCTCTTCACGGGAGTAGCCCAGCATTGTAGTAGCTTGGTCATTGACTTCGATGATCCGGCCAGGGCGGCTTTCGGTAAACTCGTGCAGAATGATCGCGTCCGTGACGCCTCGGAAAAGCGTTTGCAGCTTTTCTTCGCTCTCGTGCAACTCCTCGGTTGTCTGTACGCGGTCGGTGATGTCGCGGGCCGCAGCGTAGATGGTCTTTCCTGCCGGGAACGATCGCCATTCGATCTGCCGATAGGTGCCGTCCTTGCATCGGTACCGATTGACGAAACAGAGGACCTGTTCCTGCCTGGTAAGGTGTGCGACGGCTTCCAGAGTCGCCTCGATGTCGTCGGGATGGACGAAATCGAGAAAACGCCGGCCCTCGAGGTCCGACAGGGAATACCCCAGTGTGGCTTCCCATTGCCGGTTGAGCCGCCGGAAGTATCCGTCGGTATCCGCGACGCAGAAGAGGTCCAGGGCGGTGTCGAAATATCGCTCGATTTCCTCGCTCTTGGCGCGCAGGGCTTGCTCGATCTGCTTGCGCTCGCGGATGTCGCGCATGATCGTGGAAAGGAAGGTCAGCTCGCCGGACAACGATCGGTGGGCCATGATGACCTGCGAGACGGGGATTTCGCTCCCGTCAGGCCCGAGTACGGCGGTCTCTCCGGTCCAGACCCCGTGTTCGATGGCGTGCGGGATTCCCGTATTGAGGATTCGGTCCGCGGCCCATGCGGGGTGGAAGTCCACAATCGCCACTTTGCACAGATCGATCTTCGCGTCGAGGCCGAACAGGCGCTTGCCCGCCTGATTCATATAGAGGAGCCGCCTATCGGGCGTCGAGGAGGAGACGATGTCACTGGTGGCTTCGAGGATGGCTGCGAGGCGTGCTTGTTCTTCCTCGACACGTCGGCGATCGGTGATTTCGAGGACGATGCCGTCCCACAGGACATCTCCATTCGGCTGTCGTTGGGGGCGTGACATGCCGGCATACCAGCGAGTGTCGCTGCCGACGATGAAGCGAAGTTCCAGGTGCCACGGCTGAAGTGTTTCGGCGGAACGACGGATCGACTCGTTGAAACGCTCGCGGTCATCGGGATGGATAATGTCAGCGAGGAGACTCGCGTCGCGCATCAGGGCTTCCGGCTCGATTCCGAAGAGGGTACGCGCGCCGGCATTCGCGTACGGGAAGGAGAAGCTCCCATCGGCGTGCTGTGCGAAGCAGTAGACCATGCCTGGAATATTCGCTTCAAGACGCTGATAGCGTGCGATGGCCTCGCGCAGGGGATTCTCTGGCTGTGCCCGGTCCTTCTGCTCGCTGGGGCGCGTGGCGCCAGGGGCGGTGGCGGCTTCATCGGGATCGACCGCAGGTCCGGCGGTGCAGCGTTCGATCCGTCGATCCGGCATCGCGGACGGCGTCGTACCGAGTGCTGTTCTCTGGGGCTGGCCCTGATCTCCGATGGCGTGTCGGGCACGCTCGATCACCCGTTGGACGCGGCGAAGCTCGTGGGCCAAACCGTGCGGCGGGTCGTCCGATGGCCGACGGATGCGATCCTGGATCGTCGCCAGCATCGCTTCTGCAGCGGCCAACTGCTGCGCCAAGGCTTGTGTGTCCAAGACGTTTGTGCTCATGCATCGACACCGGCGAGGCCTTCGCGAATGGCGAAGCGGGTGAGACCGACTCGGTCATGGATGTCCAGTTTCGTCATCAGGTTGGCGCAGTGCCGGTCCACCGTCTTGACCGCGAGATGCATCGTTGCGGCGATTTCCTTCTTGGACAGGCCGCGGGCAATATACTGCACGATTTGCACCTCGCGCTGGGTGAGCAGGGACGCACGCGATTGGCGGCGATCTTCGTCGAGCTTGGCGCCGCGTGGATGCACCACGATACGGGAGCGGACCTCGTTGGAGAAGTAGGCGCCGCCCGAGGCCACCTCCCGTATGGCCTCTACGACCCTGTCGGGTGGCTCCCGCTTCGTCAGGTAGCCTCTCGCTTCGACCTCCAGCGCCTGCTCGATGTAGCCGTCGTGCGTGAACGCGCTGAGGAAGATAATGTGAGCATCGGGTCGAAGCGAGGCGATCGTCTTCGCGGCGTCGAAGCAGATCAGGCCGGGCATATCGATGTCCATCAGGATGACGTTAGGGTTGCAGGCGTTGGCCTTCTCGATGGCTTCGTCCGCCGTGCCGGCGGTGCCGACGACGGTGATGCCCGGCTCGCGTTGGAGGCGTTCGGAGAGTGCCTCGCGCACGAGCGCGTGGTCGTCCACGATGAGCACGCGAATGTTGGTCGATAGCTTATCCTCTAACATTTCTGCCTCTCCTTATGTGCCGGTTGCGCGAGCGTTCGGGCGACCAGGGCGGCTAACGTGGCCATGGGGAACGGCTTGGGCAGCAGGAGTTCCTTCCCGGTGCCGTCTTCGTCCAGTTCGAAGTTCGCGTCCTGCGTAACCACGATAACGGGAATCTCGGCATTCATCCTGCGGATTTCTCGCAGGCACGCAAGGCCGGTAACTTTGGAAAGATCGAGATCGAGAATGATGAGCCGCGCATCGTCCCGGTGGGCTTCGAATGCGGCCAGGGCCTGCTCGCCGTCGGCGGCTTGAATCACTTCGAAGCCTTGTGACCGCAGTGTTGTCGCCATGATCGATCGGATGTGCGAATTATCTTCGGCGAGCACGACGAGTTCGCCATTTCCCGTGAGGTCATTCTGCGGTCGTTCCTCGGCCAGGTCACTCGTGTCGGTCTCGCAGCAGGGCAGCCGGAGCGTTACGCGCGTGCCTTGGCCCGGCTCGGAATCGACAGCGATGGTGCCGCCATGCTCGGAAACGATGCCGTGGATCACGGCCATGCCCAGTCCGGTGCCGCGACCGCGCGCCTTGGTCGTAAAGAACGGCTCGAAGATCCGGCTGCGGACTTCCGGCGACATGCCGATGCCGGTGTCCTCCACGGTGAGGACGGCGTCGGGCCATGCCGATGCGCCATCGTTTCTGTCTTCGGTTTGGGCGGGATCTCGACGGACCTCAATGCGGAGTTGGCCGCCGTCCGGCATGGCGTCTCGTGCGTTGGTGGCGAGGTTGAGCAGAACCTGTTGGATTTGCGTTCGGTCGGCGCGCACCCAGATGGCCGAATCGGCCGGCCGGTCCTCGACCAGCTCGACCGACGCCGGCAGCACGCGCCGAAGCAACTGGAGCGATTCGTCAACGACGCGGCCAAGTTCCAGCGGCTTCTTCTCCGCCGGTGCCCGGCGTCCGAACAACAGCAGGGATTTGGTGACTTCACCGGCCTGTTGGCTGATG
Source organism: Phycisphaerae bacterium (assembly GCA_016928855.1). Taxonomy (GTDB): domain Bacteria; phylum Planctomycetota; class Phycisphaerae; order UBA1845; family PWPN01; genus JAFGKA01. Next base: position 1,217 of record JAFGKA010000333.1, on the reverse strand, counting down.
CGTTCGATCATGCCGAGCATGTCGATGGCGGGATGACCGTCGATGAGCGTCTTCTTGGCGAGCGTGGCGTACCCGAAGATCGCGGTGACGAGGTTGCTGAAGTCGTGGGCGACACCGCTGGCGAGCGTGCCGAGTGCTTCCATCTTCTGTGCCTGCCGAAGGCGCGCTTCGCGGTCGCGCCAGAGCCGGTCGTTCCTCTTGCGATCGCTGATGTCCCGCAGGACGCAGCGCGACGCGAGGAATTCGCCCGATGCCGAATGTCTCGGCGAAGAATTGCCTTCAAACGTAATCAGGGCGCCGTTCTTCGTCCGCCACCGCACTTCATAGGATTGGGGCTTGCCGTCGATGAGCTGCCTGAGGATGTCCTGGAGCCGGTCCCGATCATCGGGAACGATGAGGTCGAAAACGTCGGTACCGAGCAGCTCTTCGCGAGTGAAGCCGGTCAGGGGTTCGACGCGGGAGTTGATGTCGAGAATGATCCCTTGTTTGTCCACGGTGAGGATGATGTCGTTCGCGAGCATGAACAGGTCGCGATAGCGGGCTTCGGAGGCGCGCAGTGCGGTTTCCCTGTCTCTGTGGTCGGTCACGTCGATCCGGTATTCCACGATCTGGTCCACGTCACCATTCTCACCGAGAACAGGATGGGCGTGGATCTCGATCATTCGCTTCCGGCCCGTGGCGTCGTGTTCGGTGCAGTCGACGACAACGGGCTTGCGGCTTCGCTTCACTTTGCTGAGGGCGGCCATGCGTATCGGCCCGATTCGCCGGAAACTCTGCGGCAACGGAAAGGGCGTGGCCGCTTCGTGATTATCGCGGGGCTTGCGTTCCGGCAGGGTATTCGCCCGCAGAACGGTGAAATCGCGGGCGTCAAACACGCAGAAGGGATGTCCGAGTGCGTCGATCACTCTCTGCCAGACGATCGGCGGTTCGTCAAGGTCCATGCGGGTTGGGCCTGGTGATCGGCGTGCCCTGGCTTCCTCGATCTCCTGGGAGATGGTGGCAGCGAGATGAGCGGGCGTGTTGGTTTCAGCGTGCGGGTTTGCCGCGGTGTCGCTGCAACGGAAACCCCCATCCGGTGCCTCTGCCATGACAACGAACGGGAGATCTGGCGCGACGTTCTGAAGCAGGGCCCGTGCCTCGCTCGATCGCAACGTCTTCGCCCCGGCGTCGGAGAGGACAACGTCCCACTGATCCTGCAGGATCGCGGCGTGCATTTC
>JAFGKA010000332.1 GCA_016928855.1 Phycisphaerae bacterium | reverse complement strand
TTGATCGCCGGCAGCAATCTCGCGCTGATCAAGGCGCAGGAGGGCGCTGAAGACGATCCCAACAAGGCAATCGACGACATTGAACCGCTTGTCGCCGGCAAGCGGCACGTACTGTACATCGGTGTGACGTGTGGCCTGTCGGCGCCCTATGTGGCATCGCAGGTGTTGCATCTGTCGAAGCGCCGCGGCGCGAATTGCGTGCTGCTGGGGTTCAGTCCTGCAGATTGCGCGCGCGACGTCGAGGTCGAGAACTGGGACAAGACGTTCGCGGGCGCCGTGCGGCTGGTCTTAAAGCGAAAGAACTTCCTGCTGTTGAACCCGGTCGTCGGGCCCGAGCCGATCACGGGCTCGACGCGGATGAAGAGCGGCAGCGCCACCAAGCTGTTGCTGGAGGTCATCTTCGCGCTCGCCGTCGAGAAGACGAAGCGTGCGTCGTTGCCGCAGCGCGTCGCAGCGTGCGTGAAGGCCTACGAAGAGACCCGCGTCGCGGTGTACGAGCAGACGGCGGCGATCGGCCGACTCGTGGAGTTGGGCGGTCGCGTTCTGCGCCGGCGTGGCCATATCTACTATGTGGGCGCCGGCTCCCTGGGCATCCTGGGCACGGTGGACGCGTCCGAGTGCCCGCCGACATTCGGGGCGGATTTTGACACCGTTCGCGGTTTTATCGCTGGTGGCTGGCGGACGCTGCTGGGGCCGGGCCACGACCTGAGCGATGAAGGTCCCTGGTATCGCATCTCGCTCGACGAGTTCAATCAGGCCAAGCTTCCAAAGCTGAGCGGCAAGGATCTGGTCGTCGGCTTGGGGCTGCATCTCGACCGGCGGGTGGGCGAAGCGCTGCGGCGCAGTCGCAAGGCCGGTGCGCTGACAGCGGTGGTGCAGGTGGGCCGACCGGTCACCGGGCGACTGGCGGTCGATGCGATGGTCTGCGTGCCGAGCGTGCCGAAGACGATCATCCCGGGTGCACCAGTCTTCGAGGAGTACGGCACAAAACTGGTCATCAATGCGCTGACGACCGGAGGTCACGTGCTCAGTGGCAAGGTCTATCAGAATCGTATGGTCGATCTGCGCATCAGCAACAATAAGCTCTTCTATCGCACGATCGGCATCATTCAGCACATCACCGGCGTTTCGGCGGATGTCGCGAAGCACTGTGTGCTGCGGAGCATCTATGATACGGATCGGGTCACGCCCAAGATGCTCCATGCGAAACCGTCGCAGCATGTGGAGGTATCCACGAGCGTTCCGAAGGTCGTGCCGAAGGCGTTGATCATGGCCGGCGGCCGGACGAGCCTGGCCGAGGCGGAGAGGATGATTAAGAAGGAACCGATCGTCCGTGCGGCGATCGCGTGTCTCAAGAGTGGATCGAAATAGCCGCGGGCAACCGAAATCCGCAACAAACCGAATACTGTGGAGGATGGGTACCATGCAGACGCGGTCTTGTTCGCACGGGTCGCTTCGGGTTTGTGGCCTTCAGACGTTCACAATGATCCTTACGGCGATGGTTGCTCTGGTCGGCGGAGCGTCAGCACCCGCGGCGACGACGATCGACGCCGATCGGCTCACTCCAATCGACCAACTGATGGCCGAGGCGATCGAGCAGGGAAGCTGTCCCGGCGGAGTTGTGCTGGTCGGCCAGCGCGACCGGATCGTCTGGCGCAAGGCGTACGGGCATCGGGCGCTGGTGCCGGAGAAGGTCGAGACCACGCTTGACACGATCTATGACATGGCCTCGGTGACGAAGGTCGTGGCGACGGCAACATCCGTGGCGCTGCTGATCGAGCGGGGCAAGATCGGCCTCGGCGACCGCGTCTCGCGGTTCATCCCCGAGTTCACGTCGCACGGCAAGGACCGCATCACCGTCGAGCACCTTCTTGTTCATCGTGCCGGGCTGATCCCGGACAACTCGCTGGCCGACTACGCCGACGGTCCCGAGGCGTCGATGCGAAAGATCTACGATCTGACGCTCTTCGCGGATCCGGGCGATCAGTTCCGCTATTCGGATGTCGGCTTCATCATGCTCGGCGAGCTGGTCAATCGCGTCAGCGGCAGGTCGCTCGATGTCTTCGCCCGGGAAGAAATCTTCCTGCCGGCGGGCATGGAGCACACCAGCTTCTTGCCGCCCGAGTCGTGGCGGGCGAAGTGCGCTTCGCACGAGAAGCGTGGCGACGGGTACATGATCGGCGAGGTCCATGATCCCCGCGCCTACGCGCTGGGCGGCGTAGCGGGCCACGCGGGGCTCTTCGGCACGGCCGATGACCTGGCACGCTACTGCCAGATGATCCTCAACGGCGGCGAAATTGACGGCAAGCGCATCCTTTCGCCGCTGACCGTGCGCGAGATGACGCGGCCGCGGCCGATCGGCACGATCGACGGCGTGCGCGGGCTCGGCTTCGATATCGCCACCAGCTACAGTTCGGCCCGCGGCGACCTCTTCCCGCGCTTCGCCTCGTTCGGGCACACCGGCTGGACCGGCACGAGCTTCTGGATCGATCCGACGACCGGCGTGTATGCGATCATTCTCACGAACCGTGTCCATCCGGACGGCAAGGGCAATGTGGTCAACCTGCGGGCGAAAATCGCGACGGTCGTGGCGTCCGCGATTGACACGGACGCATTCGCCCGGCCGGCCGAGGGCGGGTTCGTCGGAACGGCTGAGCCCGCCGCGGCGAGGAAGCCGGCCGCGCGCGATACGCAGGTGCTGACCGGTCTCGACGTGCTCGTTCGTGATGGCTTCAAGCCGCTGGTCGGGCGCAAGGTCGGCGTGATCACGAACCATACGGGCCTCACCCGCGACGGCCTTCACATCGTCGATGTGCTCACCGAGTGCTCGAATCTGCAACTCGTGGCGATCTTTGCGCCGGAGCACGGCTTCGCCGGCGCACTCGACCAGAAGGTCTCGGACGAGAAACACGGCACGACCGGCCTGACGATCTACAGCCTCTACGGCAAGACCCGCACGCCGACCGCCGAGATGCTCGGGGGCGTCGATACGCTCGTGTTCGATATCCAGGACATCGGGGCGCGGTTCTATACCTACATCGCGACGATGGGCAACGCGATGCGGGCGGCGGCGGAGCACGGGATCCGCTTCATCGTGCTCGACCGGCCGAATCCCATCGGCGGCGAGTATGTCGCCGGGCCGATCGCCGACGCCGACAAGCTGGGCTTCACTGCGTTCTACCCGATGCCCGTCACCCACGGGATGACGATCGGCGAACTGGCGCGATTCTTCAACGAGGAGATGAAGATCGGCGCCGAGCTTGAGGTCGTCTGCTGCGAGAACTGGAGCCGCGATCAGTGGTACGACCAGACGGGCCTGCTGTGGGTCAATCCGTCGCCGAACATGCGGAATCTGACGCAGGCGATTCTATATCCCGGCGTCGGGCTGATCGAGGCGACGAACGTGTCGGTCGGGCGCGGCACGGACCAGCCGTTCGAGCTGTTCGGCGCCCCGTGGATCGACGCCCGAAAGCTCGCGGCGGCGCTGAACGCGTCGGGTCTGGCGGGCGTGCGGTTCGCGCCGGTCGCGTTCACGCCGACGTCGAGCAAGCATAAGGACGTGCTTTGCCACGGTGTTCACGTGTACGTGACCGATCGTGAAACGATTGATTCTGTCCAGGTCGGCCTCACGATCGCCTGGCAACTGCGCCAGCTCTTCGGTGACCAGTTCAACTATGACGCCGTGCACAATCTGCTGATGAACCGCGAGACGCTTGACGCGCTGCGCGACGCGAAGTCGCCGGATCGGATTGGGCGGATGTGGCGAAGAGATATCGCGACGTTCGAGGCGCTGCGCGCGAAACACCTGATGTACAAGTAGCCGCAGGCGTTGGGTGCCATGCTAAAGCCAAAGGCGCCGGCATGCCGACTTGCCCCGGTGACCGCACGCATTGAATGAATCAGGCCATCCGGTAGAATCGCCCATGCGGGCCGGCATGGGGTGTTCCGGCCCTCGCACAGGATGACCCTCATGAAACTGACCGCTCGTCCCAGTCGTCTGCGCGGCGCCGCGGCGATGCCCGGTTCGAAGAGCCATACCATCCGCGCGGTGGCCATCGCGGCCTTGGCTGACGGCACCAGCCGGATCCACCGCCCACTTGATTCGCTCGACGCCCAGTCGGCGGTGCGGGCGTACCGGGCCCTCGGTGCGACGATCGACGCGAGCGATCCGGCCTGCTGGACGGTTGAGGGCATCGCCGGCAAGCCCCGCGTGCCGGATGACGTGATCGACGTCGGCAACAGCGGCACCTTACTGCGGATCGCGATCGGCTCGGCGGCGCTGCTGCCGGCCGGCGCTGGCGAGGTCACCTTCACCGGCGATCACCAGATTCAGCGCCGCCCCGTTGGACCGTTGCTCGAAGCGCTGGAAGACCTCGGTGCCCGAGGTACGTCGCTGCGGGGCAACGGCTGCGTGCCGGCGGTCATCCGCGGGCGTATCCGCGGCGGCAGTACCGCCATCGACGCGACCAACAGCCAGTATCTCTCGGCCCTGCTGCTGAACTGCCCGCTGGCCGACGGCGAGAGTGAAGTCCGTGTGACGAAGCTCGGCGAGCGGCCGTATGTCGAGATGACGCTTGACTGGCTCGACCGGCAAGATATCCGCTACGTGAACCACGACTTTCGCCGGTTCGTGATTCCCGGCGGCCAGGCCTACCGCCCGCTCGACCGGGCGGTGCCGGCGGACTGGTCGTCGGCCACGTTCTTTCTCGTCGCCGGCGCGATCTGTGACGCGGCCGTCACGCTGACCGGCCTCGATATCAACGATACGCAAGGCGACCGCGCGGTCGTCGAATACCTCCGCGCGATGGGCGCGCGCGTCGAGACAGCCGCCGATACCGTGACCATCCGGCGCGGCAACCTGAAGGGCATCGAGATTGACATGAACGCCACGCCGGACGCGCTGCCCGCGCTGGCGGTGGCGGCGTGCTTCGCCGAGGGCACGACGCGCCTGGTCAACGTTGAAGAGGCCAGGCGGAAGGAGACCGATCGCATCCAGGTCATGGCCGCGGAACTCGGCAAGCTCGGCGGCCGACTGGAGGAGCTGCCCGACGGCCTCGTCATTCACGGTCAACCCCTGCACGGCGGCGAGGTCGAGGGTCACGACGACCACCGCATTGTGATGGCGCTGTCGCTGGCCGGCCTGGCCGGCGCTGGCGATGTGACTATCCACAGCGCTGAAGCCGTCGCCGTCACATTCCCAACGTTCGTCGATCTCATGGCAGCCCTCGGCGCTGACATGGCAACGGCGTAGCAGGGGGAAGCGAAGGAAAGGCCCGTGGCGCAACGCAAACGCTCCAAGTGGAAGATCCTGCTGCTATTGTTGTCATGCGCTCTCATGGGATGGCTCACGCTTCTGGCGTTTCAGCCAACCCTTCGCAAGGCGCAACTCGAAGCTGCCTGCAGTGGCGCGGACCGTGTGATCGTCACGACCAACGTGCTCCCGCACTATTTACGAACAGTCGAGGATGCCAAGCGGCTCCCCTCAGTGGAGGTTGTCGGCAGCGACAAAGCGCAATCGCTCCTGGATTGCATCATGCTGAAACGGACCGTTCCCAGCCGCACCTGCATGTGTTACGGCAGCATGGTCTTCTGTTTCTGCCGCGGTTCGGAGCCGCTCGCCGCCGTAAGCTACCATCACGGCCAGAGCCTCCGCTGGCGTGACGGACGGTGGTTCGGCGACGCCGATCTGACCGAAGTGAGCCAGCAAGCTCTGGGCGCCTGGCTGGAGGCTAACGCGCGGCTTCTTGATGAAGCCGCCGCGGCAACTGCTTTGCGGACCACCGCCACCCAGCCCGCCGACGAGCCGAACAGACCGGCGCTCCGATAATGCGCCGCGTCACGCAGGTACCATCGCAGGCTCCGCGATCGCGGACCATTCCATCATACCACGATAATTATCTCACTATGAATGTCCCGGAGTTCGAGCATGCCTACGGTGCGATACTGGCCGAATTGCAGTGGGGGGCAGCAATCGGGGGACACCATACTTGTTTCTTCCGTTTCTTGGGCTTGTGGCTGGCCTTTCTGGTTTCCGGGTGCGGCGGAGCAGCGGCCCTGCCACGACAACGGCGGCTGCCATGTAGGCCATCGCCATGAGCCGGCCGGCGAGCCGACCATGCCGGCGATTCGGTGATATGTCGCGCCGATCGGTTCAGCTCAGCCAGGCCATCGACAGGCGTAGCGTGAGCATTGCACTGGCGGCCATCGCGCCGAGGCCGATCCAGCCCATCATCGGGACGCCTTTCGAGAACAGCATGAAGGCGGCCACGGCGCCCACCCCGGCCAGACAGACGATCGCCACACCGCCGGCCAGCGCGACTGGCCAACCGGCCGTCCCCGATGCGGATACCATCCGCCATCCCAGCACGGCGCCGAAGAGCCCGCCGAAGAACGCCAGCAGCAACGCCGGCATCCATGCTTCCTGCCAGTGATGCTTGTCGCGCAGGAGGGCGTCCGCGGCCACGAGCGCCGCCTTCAGGGCCCACAGCGAGACCGGCAGGAGCACGCACCCGATCGCAAGACACAACACAATTGGTCGGACGACGCCGGGCAGCACCTCGACGAGCCAGGACGCTTCACCCCGGGGCGTTCCGAGGGACGGCACTTCGGCCACTTCATCGTCAGGCAGAAGATGAATCGGCATTGGAAAACCTCATCATGCGGAAGACGTCAACAATCCCGGCCGGCCGACCGCCCGCGGCTAGTCCCGCCCCAGCAGGTCCGCCATCGTCATGGCGTCCTCCACGAGGCTGACTGTGCCGGCTTCGTCAAAGTGCACAAGAAACGCCACCGAGTTCGAGAAATCGTATCGGAAGAGGAAGCCGAGCTGGATCCGTCCCTCGTTCATGCTGTTCTTGAAGCCCTGGAGGTTGAAATTCGTTCTGGCCCCCGGTTCGACCGACTTCACCGTCCGGCCGAACGCCTGCTTTTCCTTTTCGTACATGATCCGCAGTTCCTGTGGCTCGCCGATCGAGTCGACCACCTGTTTCCAGGTCATGCCCGGCGTAATCGACGCCTGAGCGGCCTTGCCCTGCTTGGACGCGTCGAGCGTCCCGTAGCCACCGGCGAAGTAGACGCCGGCCAGCACCGCGCCGATCAATACGATAATGATGACGATCGCTTTCATGGCTTGCCCTTTCTACTGCTCCACAGCGAAATGTTCGTTCCCGCACATGCACACAACGTTGCTCGATCCGAGCGGCTGGACCGGGGACCGCATCGTGTTCGGGGCCAATGCCATCGCGTCCGCGATGAGGCGAAGCCGTCGCTCGGCCGAAATGTCCGGACCCAGTATACCTGCCCAGTGGCGGTGCCCGCAAGGTGCCACGCTCGCCGACCCCCCGGAGGATTTCCCGGCAGCCGGGGCCTGGACGGGAAAGGGGGCTTGTGACAGCGGGCCGCGGATGGTTGCCGCCCTTTCATTTCGTGTCGTCGGCGACTCGCCGCCGGCCAGGTGAAACGAGTGATCGCCCCTCTCATGTCTCCTGCCACGCGGTCGCCGCGGCGCGTCGCGCGAGATTCCATGCGGACGCCGGCTGGCGAAGAGGCTACGTTTCCGACGGGCGGTGACTGACGCGGTCGCTTCCGAGGAACGAATAGAACACCGGAAGCACGAGCAGTGTCAGCAGCGTCGAGGTCAGGACGCTTCCGATAACCACGGTCGCGAGTGGGCGCTGGACCTCGGCGCCGACGCCGGTGTTGAACGCCATCGGCACGAAGCCCAGGCTGGCCACGAGGCCGGTCATCAGCACCGGGCGGAGACGTGTCAGCGCGGTGCGCTCGATGGCGTCGCGCAGCGGAACGCCCGCGGCGAGCTGGTCGCGCAGATACGACACAAACACCATGTCGCCCAGCACGGACACGCCGGACATCGCGACGAACCCGACGCCGGCAGAGATGCTGAACGGCAGATCGCGCAGGTACAGCGCGAAGATCCCACCGACCGCCGCCAATGGCAGCGTCAGGGCGATCCGGAGGACATCGCTGAAGCGGCCGTATGTCAGATAGAGCAGAAAGAAGATCAGCCCCAGTGCCAGCGGTACGACCATCATCAATCGCCGGCCGGCCCGGTCGAGGTGCTCGAACTGGCCGCCGTAGCGTATGAAGAAGCCCGGCGGCAGGGAAACCTCCGCCTCGATTCGCTCGCGGGCTTCGGCGACAAACCCGGCGATATCGCGATCACGCACATTGGCCTGCACGATGATGCGGCGTTTGCTCCACTCGCGGTTGATCGTCGAGGGCGCGTCGATGATGCGCAGCTCAGCCACTTCGGACAACCGCAAGCGCTGTCCTGATGCGGTCGGAATCAGCAGGGCGGCGACGCGCTCGGGATCGGTCCGGTAGCTGTCTGGCAGCCGAACTGCCAGCGGGAAGCGGATCTGTCCCTGGCGGATCTCACCGACCTCAACCGTGCCGATGGCCGCGACGAAATCCAACACGTCTCCGGCCGGCACGCCGTGGCGCGCGAGCTGATCCTGTCGGAGGCGCACCTCGAGCACCGGCTGGCCGGTGATCTGCTCGGTGACGGTGTCGGCGCTGCCGGGAATCGTCCGCAGCACATCCTCGACGAGGTGCGCGATCGCCTTGAGTTGCTCGAAGTCGTCGCCGAACACCTTGACGCCGAGGTCACTGCGGATGCCGGCGATCATCTCGTTGACGCGCAGCTCGATTGGCTGCGTGAAGATCATGCGCATGCCGGGCATGCCCGCCAACTCGGCCTCCATCATCTGCACGAGCGCGTCCTGCGAGCCGGCCCGTGTCCACTGCGAACGCGGGTGAAGCGTCATGAAGATATCGGTCAACTCCACACCCATCGGGTCCGTCGCGACTTCAGCCGTGCCCGTGCGCGACCAGATATGCTTGATCTCGGCCGGAAAGCGTTCGAGCAAGACGCGCTCGAGCTGCGTGCCGTGGCGCACCGATTCCTCGATCGATACGCCGGCCAGCCGGACGGTGTTGATTACGATCGCCTCCTCTGACAGGCGCGGGATGAACACGGCGCCGAGCCGCGGCGCGATCCAGGCCGCCGCGACGCCGATCCCGACAACAAGCACCAGGACGATCACTCGCGCGCGCAGTGCCAGCCGCAGCACGGGGGCATAGAGGCGTTTCACCAGCCGCACCAGGCGCGGCTCGCGGGCGGCGGTCGTACGCGGCAGCAGCAGGCTTGCCAGCACGGGCATCAGTGTCAGCGACAGAATGAGCGATCCGGCCAGCGCGAAGATGACGGTCAGAGCCATCGGCGCGAACAGCTTGCCCTCGATCCCTTCGAGTGTGAGGATCGGCAGGTACACGATCATGATGATCAACTCGCCGAACATCGTCGGCTTGCGGACCTCGATCGCGGCATCGCGCACGATCTCGAGCCGCGATCGCTGGGCCCCGCCGTGTGCGAGATGGCGCACGCTGTTCTCGACCATGATCACCGAGCT
>JAFGKA010000331.1 GCA_016928855.1 Phycisphaerae bacterium | reverse complement strand
TGCCCCTCGGGATAACCGCACCGACGTATCCACCGACCCGCATATCACCAAGAAATGTGGGTAACAGCAAGCTCTGTGAGCAGTGCGAGCGCTCGGGGGGCGATGCTCGCTCTGCCTCTTTCTATTGCTCTACTGCTCACCTGCTCGACTGTTCTCGCCCGAAGGGCGGGCCTGCTCAACTGTTCGCGCCCGAAGGGCGCCGTGTGCCACTGCTCTGTGCGCCGGGTGCCACTGGTCCCGACGCACGTCGGGACCCGCCAGTGCTTTCTCCGCTTCTGCCTTCTAGCTTCTGCCTCCTCCTCCAGTGTGCCACTGCCGTGTCGGCAGTGTCCGAATGACTCGCAACGCGCTCCAAGACGTCACGCACGGCGTTTCGGCAGCACCTACAACGTTCTCACCGCTTTCGGAACGGTAGCCTACTTCACAAACACTGCTCACAGAGCAGTGGCACACAGACCCGGCCGCAGGCCACGCCAGCCAACCACATTGTCATGCCCGCGCAACAGCCGCGGTCACGGATACCCCGCGGCGGGTGGCATGGGTCCCGACGTACGTCGGGAAAGGGTTTGCCCGTGTTCTGCCGTACGTCGCCGTATGCCAACGACGACGCCAGCCAACCACATTGTCATGCCCGCGCAACAGCCGCGGTCACGGACACCCCGCCGCCGGTGCCCGGTTCGGGCCGTTGAAACATTGCGAGAACACGCCAAAGTCGGCCAGATCAATGTCCAGATCGCTGTCCCGGTCCAAACACGCACACACTTCGGCATCCGCCCCAGCCGGCCACGGCCGGTTCGGCCCGTTGAAACACTGGCTTAACGCAGCAAAGTCCGCCAGATCCACATCCCCATCGCCGTCGGTATCCTGTGCCGGCGTATGGCACGGCGGCGGCAAGCAGGCTGGCGGGCGGTTCGGCCCGTTGAAACATTGCGAAAAGACAAAGGAATCGGCCAGATCAACGTCGCCGTCGTCGTCGAAATCCACGTCGGCCGTGCAACCGCCAAGTGGTGGGCGGTTGGGGCCGTTAAAACAAGCGGAGAATTCCGCGAAGTCCACCAGATCCACGTCTCCATCGCTTTCGCAGTCTGCCGGAACAGCAGGGTCACCGGGACAAGAGCGGAGGCCCACGTTGTCAACGGCGATCACACGGTAAAGCACTTGGCTTCCGGGCGGCAACGCTCCGGAGGCGTCTGTATGAAGCGCCTGTCCCGCCGGAACGTCCGCAACCTTTGCACGTGTCGCCGATCCGACGATGCCACGGTACACCTCGTAATGGTCCACATCTCGATCGTTCAAGCCGTCATCTTCAGACAGCGCCCATGCGATGACGTAGCGCTCGGCAGTATCGTCCTCATACCGTACTTCCGACGGCGGAGCAGGTGGCGATTCGACAGTAACCGCCGCAACAGTATCCGAAAGGGGGCCCTCGTTCCCCGAGCTGTCAACCGCGCTGACGGCAACGTAGTAAATTGAACTCACGTTGAGGCCGCGCAACACGACCGAGCCCCCCGCTACGCTCACCGGAGAGGGCTGTCCCTCGACGGCAGCAGTCCCGTCGAACGGCGGCCCGACATGATTCTCGCTGTAGTAGACCTTGTAGCCGGACACATCGGTCGGCAGCCCTTCCGCTGACCACGAAAGATACAGCCGGCTCTGGCCCGGCGCCACAGTAAGGCCACTGACGGCTGGTGGCGGCGTGCTGTCGGCAAACGCGATCATGCCCTGTCCGTGCGCGTCACCGTACACGGATTCCACCGCGAAAGTGCCGACACCCCCTGAACTCGGGGCGCGAACCTCGATACTGATTGCGCCGCCTGAACTGAGGACCTGAATGCCTTCATGCGTGGCGTCCTGATCGGGACTTACAATCTCCATCCCTGTAGCTTGAACCGTATACGCCCAGCCGTCGCCCATCGCCGCACCGTTGTTGAGCAGCAGGCCACTCGCGTCGGCTGTCGCCGTGCTGGTCCCATCGGCCGGCAAAAGCGTAGCACTGAGCTGGAACGTCAGCTTGCCGGTGGGCAACGGAGGTGCCAAAGCGAAAACACCGAGGCTCTCTGTCGAAGCTGTTACGGTATTCGCAGCCGTGTCCACTGTTCCGCCGATCAGCTCCCACAGATCATTTGTGTCGTCGAGCCGGTAAATACGCAGCGACGCCTCATCAAGACCCGCGACCTTGTCGTCCTGATAGGTCATCGTGACGGTGACAGGCGCAGACGGGTCGGTATCGGGAATGAAACGGTACATGCCGCCAACGCCATAAAGCAGATTGATGGTGCCGCCTTCGGCCATTTGACCCTGCGCCATTAGACTTTGCCCCTGAGGCTCGCCGGTTAACGGATTCCATCGATCGATGGCAATCGTCGTCCCGGGCGGCCAAGTGCCTTGCGCGGCGATTACTGTGATTTCACCGATGTCGGTGGCGGTCTGCAGGATTGTTTGTCCCGTCTCCAGAACCGTATGCACAAAACGATTCCATGCATCTTCAAATATGCCCGTCGCAGCCAAAATCCATTCGCCTTCTATGTCAATAAGGGACTGATCATTAGGAGGGATGTCACCCGACGTGGGCATCGACCATAGAGGATACAAGAGCCCTCCTGAGACTATGCCTTCCTGCGACACGAACGCGAGCCCTTTGTGAAGAATGTATTCACAGCTGATACCCAAGAGAGGAATCTCGAAGCCGCCGGGATGAGACTCCCTGTCCAGTTGCTCAACGCAATAGTTGTAACGCATGGGCTGTTTGTAGGTCCGCCCAGAGAAGAAGATACGGCCGAGCTCATCGCCAAGAGTAGCGCTTATGACGGGCGCAGCGGTAGCGTACTCCATCCCGAATAATTCGGTCAGCAAGTCCGCCGTAGGTTGTATGCTCTGCCATTCGCTCTCGGTCAATGGTTGGGAAACCTCGATCTGCAATACCGTTTCGTCAGGACCGCTGATGAGGCCGCGCTGTTCAAGGCATGCGACAACGCTGCTCTGTCCCCACATATGAATTCTGGTTGTCAGAGCAATCTCCGTCGGATAGCTGGACGAAAGTGGTTTCCTTAGGGAGACGAATTGTTCTATCTCCCGACCAACATCGGCGGTGACAGGATCCTTCAAACACAGTTGGTCCAGGAGAGTCGCGAAGGGCAGCAAGCTCCCAGCCAACGGTGATGAGGTGAATCCAAACGCTACGTTGCCCGTGCTCGAAGAACTGTGAACGACACCCCCCTGAAGGTCAAGCTGATTCTCGGCGCTGTCATACTTGAACCGTATCAGGCCGCCCCTTTCGGCCGATAACTGCGAGCGGCCGCTTATGGGCGTCAGTAAGCCAACCTGTGGGAACCCCAGGGTAGCATCCGCCTCGGCGTAACCACCGAGTTGAAAACCCATCTCCGACCAACGCCACACATCACCGATCAAGGCCTGTTCGATGACCGATCGCACGTAAACGAGAAATGGTCGAAGAGCTGGCTGGTCCGCCCACGGATTGTCCATATCAAGATCAAAGTATAGACAGTAAAGACGAAGGGCGGCATTCCACGCATCGATCGAGGCCGAGTCGAACTGGTAGGCAAACGTGCGAAGGAACTCGCAGTAAACGCCAGCCCCCGCGCCGGCTGATACGCCCCACTGAGCATCGTCGAGGTAGGCTGACGCGCCGGGGATGCCAATTCCCACGCCGGCGCTGTTCCCTGCGACATCTGTGCGTTCTATCACCTCGGCGGTTGATTCTTCACCAAATTCTCGGCTCAGTCTTGTCCTCGCTCCGTTGTTGCGCCCAACTTTGATGTATTTCTTGATGCCGACCTCTCCGCTCGCCCCTGTCTCTTGCTCCCACACATGTTCGTAGCTTCTGGGTTTGACCGTCACCGCGAAGGCTGGCCCCGCGACATCGCCGATCACCGGCTCGAACGTCTTTGTCGAACCGGCCGGCCCAACCGCCTCGGCCGGGATAAGCAGTCGCACGATTCCGCTTCCGGTGTCTGACACACCGGCCACCTTGCCGGCCACGCCGGGGTGTGCCGTGGCCTCGGCCTGGCTGACCGAAATCCCGCCACCTTCTTCGCGGACCCCGACAGACACACCGTCGGCCGGGCTCATCGGGTCGGACGCATGCCGGACGAGGTAATACCGATAAGCAAAGCCATCCTCCTCCACCTCGCTGATCGCCGGGTTGATGTCCGGCACGAGCGGGCGCAGGACGAACGTCCCGGTCACCGGCGTCAGAGTAATGTCGCCGAGATCCTGGACGCCTCCCACGACGTCAAATCCGCTGACGGTTACCACCTCGTAGCCGGCAGCGATGACTTGGAGAAGATAGCCCGTCCCAACAGGCACGTCGGCCAGCGTGAACGCGCCGTCGGCCTGACTCATCGTCGCCAGGTTCGCCGGCTCCTCCAGCGTGATCGTCGCGCCTTCGATTGGCGTGGCACCATCAAGGATTCGTCCGGTCAGCGTGCCCGTGAAGATATCGCGCGTATCGAGCGCGAAAAGAGATGAGGATGTCGACGCTGCAGTACCAGTAGGGTGCACGGCCGTAATCTGCACGCGCATCTCGCTGGACTGCTGGTTCGGCCAGTCGGTGCCAGCATCCCAGACGATCTCTCGATTGCTGCCGGGGAATACAGAGCCGCCGATTGCACCATTGATGCTCACCGGTGGTATGCTAAAACTCAAGCCACCATCAGCCGAAACCATCATGGAGATCTGCGCCGGAGCACCATCGGTGGAGCATAGGTCAAAACTCACACAAACGCTGCGAGTACCCATTACTTGCACCGCATGGACATTCGTCGCATTCGCCGAATCACTCGGAACTCCGTATTCCCAAGTCTGGCTGGTGTAATCTTCTTGTCCTTCTGTGGCACCTCCGTACAGCACAGTAGTCTCGCGGCTGCTGTCATATGCCATTGCGTGGCCGATCCGAGCTAACGGAGTAGTAACCGGAGTCTGTTGGGTCCATGTAGATCCATCCCATTCCCACGTTTCATTGGCATAGCCATCATCATTGTAACCTCCGTAAATGACGGATACGCCGCGAGCGCTGTCGTAAGCCATAGCGTAACTGGATCGCGGCGACGGACTATTAGCCGGTGTTCGCTGAGTCCAAGTACTCCCGTCCCATTCCCAAGTGTCACCAAAACGCATTATGTAGTTGCGGCCACCGAATAGCACAGTCACCCTACGGTTGCCGTCGTAGGCCATGGAGTGTCTATAGCGAGCGCAAGGGCCCGCAGTGCTCACCTGAGTCCAGTTTGTTCCGTCCCATTCCCAAGTTTCGTCCCCATTGAACTCACCTCCAAAAAGCACGGTGACACCACGAGTGCTATCGTAGGCCATAGCGTGTCCGGAACGCGGCGACGGGCTGCTAGCCGGTGTTCGTGGTGTCCAGGTGTTGCCGTCCCATTCCCACGTCCCACCAGTATTGACGAATAGAACCGTCACTCCGCGGGCGATATCATAGACCATCCCCCTGTTGTCGTCCCAGACGTAGTAACCAGGAGGTCCATCAATGGCTTTTCTCGCCCAAACGGTTCCATCCCATTCCCAGGTCTCATAATCGACCCCGCCGCCACCGGGATACGTGCGCCACCCTCCATAAAGTACTGTTACGCTGCGTAAGCTATCGTACGCCATCGCGTGATAGCTGCGGGGCCACGGATCTGTGGCGACACTCATCGTCCATGCAGCGCCGCTCCACTCCCAAGTCTCACCGTTACTACGATCCGTATAGCCGGTGTCGTCGCCCCCGAACAGCACTGTCACTTCGCGGGTGCTGTCGTAGGTCATGGCGTGCAGAAAGCGCGCGGAGGGGCCCGTCGTGCTCACCAAAACCCAGTCTGTGCCATTCCACTCCCAGGTTTCACCATTGCGTCCACTATTGGTGTGGCCACCGAACAGGACAACGACGCCACCCGTGCTATCATACGCCATTGCGTGATCCGCACGTGGAAGTGGATTGTTGGCCGGTGTTCGCTGGGTCCAGATGTTCCCGTCCCATTCCCAGGTATCGCTTAATCGGTCCCATCTGCTGTCAAGGCCGCCGAACAGCACGGTTACGCCCTGAGCGATGTCGTAAACCATCGCGTGATGCGTACGCCGCGATGGGCTGTTAGCCGGTGTTCGCTGGGTCCAGATGTTCCCGTCCCATTCCCAGGTATCGCCAAGCTCAACCCCGCTGGCGGTAATGCCTCCAAACAGCACGGTTACGCCCCGAGCGCTGTCGTAGGCCATGGCATGATCCCGCCGTGCTAACGGCCCGGTGGTCGCCCTAGGCGTCCAGGTGGTACCGTCCCACTCCCAGGTGTCCCCCCCGTAATCCCCACCCTTGCCGGAACCGCCAAACAGCACGGTTACGCCCCGAGCGCTGTCGTAGGCCATGGCATGATACTCCCGTGCTGATGGCCCTGTGGTAGCCATTCGAATCCAACGAATGCCGTTCCATTCCCACGTACTGCTGCAAGGCTCGCCGTCGCGGGTGCAACCACCGAACAGCACAGTCACACCACGAGTGCTGTCGTAGGCCATTGAGTGCGCCTTGACCGGCAACTGTGGCACGCGTCTCCACTCGGGCGACTGGCCACGGGTCCTGACCGCAGTCAAGCAAACAAAACAAGCGGTCACGAGTAGGATGTTAATGTGTCTGCCTGGATGCCCGATTAGACCCACTTCTATCCGGCCTATCGAGGGGAGAGCGCCAGCCAACTCGCGGGATGTGACTTCACATTCGGAACACTCGCAGCCAACCATGACCGGTCCTTTCATGCTGAAGCTGGTCGTGGACCAAATGGCGGCGTACAAAAGAACAGTCGCCCTGCCGCCAAGTCGCTGCTACCTCTGTTGAGGTCGTTGTTGACACAACACCAACGCTTTCGGCGTGTGCAGATTCGTTCCCAGGAATATTCCAATCGCAAGTGGACACTTTGGGCTCCTCGTGCTGTACGGAGGAGAGATAGCCGCGTTTCGGCGCCGAGTTGTCACCAAGTACACTGCGAGCGGCTCGGTCGGCGTGTATGAGCAGCGGGCCTTCGCCTGAGTATACTTATCGAGGGTATCACCCATCAGAAACTCGCTGGCGGGGATGAAGACCATGCCCTCCTGACCATTACTGTCCTCGGCATACACGCGGAACTTGAGCTGGCCGGCTTGGCCCAGCCAGTCCGCTCCCGCGTCCCACACGATGCGCTTGCCCGCGCCGGGCCTCACGCCGGTGCCCACGTCACCCGTGAAGCTCCAAGCTGGAACGTCCCAACTCCCCCCCCAATCGTCGCTGACTTTGACCCAGATCGTGCAGCTGTCGCCATCCGCGTCAGCCAGCACGTACCGAATCTCCACTAGACCGGTCCCGGACAACTGGCTGGCCGTCACATTGCCCACAACGGGGGCGGAGTTCTGAGACCAGACGATGTTCGGCCACACGAGCAGCAGTACCGCGAGTACGCTTCCTCGAGTCGCGGTTCCATTCATCGGGATTCCTCCTGACAGAGGGACTTGCCCTTATGCTATGCGAAATGACCGGGGCGGAACGTCTCGGAGCGCGGCACGCGCCCGAGCGCGCACGACCCCCTCGAACAGGCCACCGTTCGGCGAAATGCGGCGGGGCTTGACCAGTCCCGCGCTGGCGACGTGCGCTTCCCTCCCCACGCGACCATCGAGCCAACCGAAGGTGCGCCCTGTCACGTATCAGTGTACCCATTCCAGCCGGCCAACACAAACCGATACGGCGGCTCCTAATCTGCGTAATCCGTGCAATCTGCGGATCGATCCCTTCCGTGTTTCCTATCCACCAATTCCGCCGATTTGAAGAACGCCCGTCATTGCGTCCCGCCAATTTGCGTAATCTGTGCAATCTGCGGATCATTGCCTTCCTGCCTGATCCGTTCACGCCAGCGCGAACGGAACACCGTGTGTGATATATGTGCGGACGCGGGGAAGATGCCGGCCGGGCCCCCCGCTTGCGGGTTTCGTCGAGCGTAAGCCGACACGAGGTAAAGCGCGTACTCACCGTCGCAGCTCCAAGGTGGCGCTGCAGCCATTGACCTCGATCCGTTACGAACCAATCGCCGAAAAGGCAACAGAAAGGAACGCGAGAAGGGCCAAGACACGAACAACAACACAAGCGATGCGATCGACGCGGGACTCGATTCCCGAATTGCCCCTGGCCGGCTGATGGAAGCACGGGCGGGTCGTGATCAGTTGGGTGATTCAGGCTCAGGCGCCGCTTCGGGCGACGGCGAGCTTTGGAGCACGGGTTCGGGCACGAGCTGATCGAGGCGAGCCCTCGCAAAGGCGTGGTCGGGCACCAACGCAAGCACACGGCGATATTGCTCGACTGCCTGCGACTGGCCGCCGGTCTGGCCTTCGAGCGCATGGGCGTAGAGCAGACGCGCTTCGATATCGTCCGGGTTTTTCTTCAGAAGCGACTGAATCGCCAACACCGCATCATCGCTTCGGCCGGTCACAAGAGCATGATATGCCAACAGAAGCCCGGCCTCGGCCAGGTCCGGCGCCAGCGCGACGGCCTTTGACGCCGCATAGCCGGCTGTGTCAAGCTCGCCGGTGATGAGGTGCGCCTTGGCATAGAGCGTCCACAGCAACGCATCGGCCTCATGCCGGTCCAAGCCCCGCCGCAATACACGGATCGCCTCGGCTGCGTTGTCTTTATCCAGCAGCGCCCCCGCCCACGCCACAATCAGGCCCGGCGAGACGCTCGCCGTCGCATCGTCCAGCATCGGTTCGAGAAGCAGGCTCGCTTCGTTCGTGCGCCCAGCCGTCAGCAACGCCAGACCCGCCTGCTCACGCAACAGCGCGTCCTGCGGTGCGAGCTGGGTGGCCAGCAGCAACGATCCGGCCGCCTCATCGTGACGGCCCAGGAACGAAAACGCCTGCCCGATCAACGTATGAATCGCTGCATCCTGCTCAAAATCCAGGCAGCGAGCCTGCAACAACTCCAGGGCCTCCTGAGATTGATCGGCCGCGAGCAGAGACTCCGCGTAAGCCAGGAGAAAGTCCAGGTCGCCTGGCTGCGCCTCGTAGGCGCGACGGAAGTGGTCCCCCGCCTCAGTATGCTGGCCCCGCCGCTCGGAAATCACACCGCGCAGATAGGCCACGTCCGGCGACGCCGGCGCCAATGTCTCAGCGTAGCCCAACACTGAATCCGCCCCCGCCAGTTCACCTCGTTCGAGCTGGATGCGGGTCATCAGCAGATAGGCTTCGGGCAGATCCGGATCCAGCGCAACGACCTCGCGGCAATGATCGAATGCCTCGTCCAGCACCGCGTGCTCGAACGCCCGTTCGGCAAGCTGCAGTTTCACACGCGCCCGGACCCGACCCCACCGCTGCTGAGCCTGTTCGGAATTGGCCTGCTGCTGCAAATCCGCGCATCCACAAACAAGCACACCGGCGACCACGCTGACGATCCAGGCACAACACTTCATGGGGATTCATCCTCGCTCGGCGGACCCGAACGCGTCACTATCCCGCCATCGATCAGGCGGGTATTGATGAAATTGCGAATGCTTCCAATGCGTTTGTCGCACGCATGTGAACCGATCAGTTCCTCTTTCAACCTCGCCGCGGGCTGGTAGGTCGGGCTGATATGCAGCGACATCCGCGCATCCCACAGCGATTTGTCGAGCTGTCCGGCCGCGAGGTGCTCCCTCGCCCAATGGTAGTGCGCCAGCGCAAGCCGGTCCCGACCGAAGGATTGGACCCCCCGACGCCCACCGATGCGAACCCGCTCGACATCCTCCGCCGCACCCGCGCCGGCGTCCGCGTACTTCTCGGGCTCGACGACGTGCACCGTCAGAAGAATGATCACTTCCTCGCGAGAGGTCTCATCCGTTGTCGTGCGAAACAGGGCTCCCGCGACCGGCACGTTTCCGAGAATCGGAAGTTGACCACGGATCGTGTTCGTGGATTCGCGAAACAGGCCCGCAATCAGAATCGTGTGACCGTCGCGAACGAGAATGTTGGTCGTCACCTCAGTCGTCCGCTTGAACGGCAACTGGGCCTCATTCAATCCGCCGGAACTGTCCTCGGGGTGAATTTCCATTCGCACAAACCCGTCGTTGCCGATGAACGGCCGAAAGACAAGCTTCGTGCCGGTCTCGAGAAAATCGACGGTCTGAACGGCGGTCGTCTCCGTCACGGTCGTGGTGAGATAGCCATCGCGACGCCCGACGATTACCTCGCCGCGCTGTTTGTTGAGCGCCAGCACCTTCGGGTTCGCCACGACAGTCGTGTCATTCACCTGCTCCAACGCCCGCAGAAAGACCGCTACGTGATCTTTGATCAGCCCGAACGTCAACCCGCCGTTCGGAACGGCATCGTTGAAGTCCGTGCGTACCGTGTAGTTGGAGTTCGGAAACGCCGAGTTCGGCACGTTCCCCGGCATGACATCTGTCACGGCCGGCGATTGGGAAGCCAGCACCTGGAAATCGACGCCACCGACAATGTTGAAGTCGATGCCCAGTGCGTTGTTTTCGTTGAGCTGCGCCCGCAGGATTGTCGCCTCGATCAGCACCTGCTGCGGCCGGACATCCAGCTCGCCAATCACACTCTCGATCTGAAGCAACCGGCTCGGATAATCGCAGATCAGTAGCGCATCCATACCGGCAAGCGACGCACCGCCCGCCTCCTCGGCACTGGTCGCCAGGCCAACCTTCTTCTCCCGCGTGCCGACGATCGTGCCCTCATCGCTGAGCAGAGGCTCGATCATCGGCAGGAGATCTTCCGCGGACACGTAACTGAGGCGAAACAACCGTGCCACCGGCACCTGCCGCGAGGTGGCCACCTCTTGCTCATCGAGTTCCTTTAAGGTGTACACATAGATGAAGTTCCCGCGCTCGACAAAATCACAATCGTTGGCCAGCAGAATCGACTTGAGAGCCTCATGGAACTTCACATCGAACAGATCCGCCGTCACTGTGCCACTCGCCTGTGGACTGGCGACGATGTTGCGGCGCCCCTGCGTGGCGAGCAGCCGCAGCACGGTGGCCAGCGGCGCTTCGTTCACATGCAGCTCCACGCGATCCGAAGGCGTGACGACGACTGTATTGCCTTCCTTGAGCGGGGGCTGGGCCCATGCCGTTCGGCCGGCAACCATTCCGAGCATGGTCACCAGGCTGACGACAACCACTCGTGGATGCTCCGTCATCCAGCTCACAATGACTCCCTTTCCACAAACCGCGGTCCGTTGCCGACTCACCGCGCCGGTCTACCGATCGACGATTCGGTAGTACGTGCGAAACGGTTACAACACACCGGGTCGGCTATTCATGGCCCTGATTGCCCGGCGCCGCCGATCGCTCTGACCGCGCAGGCTGAGATCGGCGCTGGCGATCGCGGGCGTGGCCATCATCTTTGTTATCGGCCTCGACAACCTCGACCTTAAGTGTCTCGCGTCGCAGCGTATCGAGCATTTCGGCAAGCAGCGCATTCGTCCGCTGCACCTCGTGGCGGAGTTCGTTGCGCTGTGAGCCGGCGTCCGGAATCTGAGCGTTGGCGGGCGAAAGCCACTCGTTCGCCAGCAGCCCGATCAGGACTCCTGCCACGAAAACCACGACGACGGTCCCATAATGCACGCCCCGGTCGCTCGTTACTTGCGATGCCATAACGCGCTCCTTTGCCGCACTTTATCGGCTCCGGGGCGAACGCAGATTACCTCAAAGAAACGAACCCGACCCCAGAAATCCGGGATCGGGCACCCTGTATCGCAATCCGGTCAGCCTGGCATGGCCAAAAGAGAAGCCGGCGACCCGCATGGAAGCGAGCCGCCGGCATTGTCGATCAGATTGTCTCAAATCAGACGGGCCGCGGGGCCACAAGGACGAAGCTTACCACTCGTCGTACGTGCGAACGCCCGCCTCTTCCAGATCGTCGGCATTGGCGATGACCTGGCCAGTCCTGGTATCGAAGACCCACCCGTCGCCGCTGGCCACATCAACTGTCGCCGCGACATTGCCCACCTTGACCGTGGCTGCCCCCTGGTTGATTCCCACGGGCAGCGGCGGAATCTTGTGCAGATACGGGCCGAATTTATGCGTCGCATCCTTGGTGTCCGTAACCGCGCCGAACACGTCCGAATACTTGGTGAGCTGCGACTCGAACGATGCAAAGCTGTTCGCGGCACCGCCGGCGCCGTCCGCCTTCACGCCGGGGAAATCGCCGCCGTGCTCAGCCGCATAGAGCTCAATCGCGTTGCGGAACACAGCGAGGTCCTGTCCGAGCGCGGATTCACCAGCTCCCTTGGCTCCTCGGCTGATTCGCGGCAAGGCAATCGCCGAGATGACCGCCAGGATCACGATGACAATCACAAGCTCGATCAGACTGAACGCCCCTCTTCGGTACTTTCTCATGTTGGAACCCCGCTTCCGTGTCACTAATCGTTTCCGTGCCACCCCACAAACGCTGACGCGCTCATGCAACGGGTGAATCTCGTCCGTGTTATCGACTTTCAGGCCCCGACACTTGAGATCCGGTGGCCTCCGGGAGCGTCAAATGGATCACGCTTTCGCCCATTTCGAAGCGCACCCGATAATGTTCGATCGCACGCAGCTCAAAGCCATCCAATTGTTCGCCCACACACATGATTCGACCGTCGATGACCGCCGACGCCTGCCCGGGCGCCACCATGGTCGCTACCAGCCGATGGCGATCGGCAAACGTGTCAATCGTCTTCCGGCGAGCCTCGGCCTCGGCGGCCCGCTGCTGATCAGCATCCTGTCGCTCCTGGGAGTGGGCCGGAAAGAGGCTCTGGAGCTTCGGTGAAACCGTGAAGGGGTCCCGCAGAGGAACCACTGCCCACGGCGCGGGCGCGGCGGCGGATGAATCGCCTTTTTCGGTTTGAAACACGGCCGCCAGCGGCGGGGCCGCCACGTGGGTATCCTTCGCGTCCGGTAACGCGCGGGATACGATCTGTCGAGCCCCCGCCGCCTCTTCGGCCACCGCCGATGCCGGCGAGAACGCGCGATCGATCAGCAGCGCGCTGCCCGTGGCCCCAAGCAGCAACACATAGACAACCGTCTTGGTACGGCCTAGTCGCTTCACAAGCCACCTTTCGCCACTTGTTGCGGTGCCGGTTCGGGCGCGGTGTACGACCGCGTCGAACACTCAAAATCACAGGCCTCGCCGAAGCGGCCCGCGGAGGTCGCGATCCGGAAGTTCGTCACATCGAGATGAGCCGCCTGCGTCTCGATCGAAACGAACCACCGATGAATCGCCGGGAAGTTCGCCTTGCCCTCGACGAGAAACTTCTGCACCTGGTACTCGGGATGCTTGGTGGTGCCCAACGGCTGCCAGCGACCGACCTGTACATCGCACTCCTTGGCCAGCTCCGCGATATATCCCAGCAGCGCCCCCACATCGCGCGACTGCCGCAGGCTCGCCTGCGCCTGGGCCAGATGCGCGCCAATTTCATCGATCTGCTGATGCTCCGCCACGCAGGCATGCTGCTTGGTGGCCACATCCGAACGCACTCCGCGGTACTGCGCCAGCGTCGTCTCCCGGGCGAGAACATCCGTCAGCGACCCATGGATGAACAGCGTGTAGCCGACGACGGC
>JAFGKA010000330.1 GCA_016928855.1 Phycisphaerae bacterium | reverse complement strand
CTTCGAGTTCCTGGATGATCTTGCCGTTGCCGCGGACCGGCCCGTCGAGCCGCTGCAGGTTGCAGTTGATCACAAAGATCAGGTTGTCGAGCTTCTCACGCGAGGCCAGCGTAATCGCGCCGAGCGTCTCGGGCTCGTCGCATTCGCCGTCACCCAGGTAGCACCAGACGTGCGAGCCCGACGTGTCCTTGATGCCGCGGTCTTCCAGGTAGCGGTTGAAACGCGCCTGGTAGATCCCCATGATCGGCGCCAGCCCCATCGACACCGTCGGAAACTCCCAGAAGTTCGGCATCAGCCACGGATGCGGATACGACGAAAGCCCGCCTTCCGGCTGCAGTTCGCGCCGAAAGTGGTTGAGCTGGGCCTCACTCAGTCGGCCTTCGAGAAACGCCCGCGCGTAGATCCCCGGCGAGGCGTGGCCCTGGAAGAACACCTGATCACCGGAATAGTCCTCGCTCTTGCCGCGGAAGAAGTGGTTGAAGCCGACCTCAAGCAGCGTCGCCGCCGACGCGTACGTCGAGATGTGGCCACCGATGCCGTCAGAGTCGCGATTCGCCCGCACGACCATCGCCAGCGCGTTCCAGCGGATGATGCTCTTGATCCGGCGTTCCAGTTCGCGGCTGCCGGGGTAACGCGGCTGGCGGTCGACCGGGATCGTGTTGATGTACGGCGTGTTGGCCGTGAACGGGAGCTTGACCCCCCGCCGGTATGCCGTCTCTTCCAGCTTGATGAGCAACTGGCGGACGCCGTCCCGCCCTGTCCGCTGCAGCACATCCTCCAGGGATTCGAGCCACTCGGCCACCTCGGCCGGATCCAGCCGTAGCCCGGCCTTCTCGACGCGATCATCTGGCATGCACATCACCCTCGTGGAGCCAACCCGACAATACGGACTGCCCTACTCGTGTACCCATCATATGACAGTTGCAGTGATTTGTCTGCATAAAGGGGCGGATTACCTCCACACATTGTCCAGGAGGGCCCCTTCGGCCCCCCCGAGCCAACCCATGAGCCACGGTCTGCCCTGACGGCTCTGGACATAAATCGGGGAAAATGTTTACGATCCCGTTGACGCCCCCGATGAATGCGACAAATAATAGCGCTCGCGTCGGGTAGTGTTTGCCCTGACGACTCACCAGACACCCGTTCGAGTTGCGCCGCCATACGGTGCCGCACCTTGAACGATTGGAAACCGAAAGGACGGACCCATGGCGAAGTCAGCGGTCAAGTGGCGATGTGAGGTGTGCGGCTACATCCACGACGGCGACGCCGTCAGCGGCGCGTGCCCGAAGTGCGGCGCGGCGGCCGAGAAGTTCAAGAAGCTCGACGACGCCGCGGCGAATCTCGTTGAGCGTTCCCGGCGGACGAACATGCTGCACACGCGCATCGTGGCGCTGGCCCGTGAGATCGAAGTTCTGTGCAACGAGGGTATCGAAGACAACCTCGACCCCGGCTGCGTGGACGTATTCAAGAAATCGCTCGCGCGCAGCTACGAGATGATGAAGCTCTCGATGACGGAGCAGGCCGGCCATATGTCCAAGGGCAAGTGGGGTTGAGTGAAGTGGTGCCCAAAAGGACAGCGTCCTGCGGGCCGTTGGGCACGACCCGCAGGACGCTGTTTGGTTACACGCGATGCCGCGGCTGGCCAGCCTAGAGCGACCAGCCTTCGCGGTAGGTGCCACGAACGTACTGCTCAGCCTCAGGCACATTGGTGACCTTGAGGTTCGGGCCGTCCCATTCGATCTTCTTGCCGACACGCATGGCCACATTGCCGAGCACGACCGTCTCGGTCAGCGGACCGGCGTACGAGAAGTTCGACATCGCCGGCGGGCCACCCTTGCAGGCGTCCACAAACTCGCGGTGATGGCCGGGTGACCGCGGCAGCGACGGGGCCGGCGGCTTGTAGCCCTCGAAATCCTTCTCCGGCAGCAGGGTGTACGCAGCGCCGTAATCGTTCGGCGAGAACAGCGTGCCCTTGTCGCCGATCAGCAGCGAGCCGCTGCCCGGGATGTCGCCGCCATGCGCCAGCTCTTTGAGCTTCTTGTTGACCCAGGCCGGCTTCTCGTTGCCGCCGTCGTACCAGGTCCATTTCAGCGGCGGAAGATCACCGCGGGCCGGGAATTCGTAGCGAATCACGCTCCACAGCGGGCAGGTCTCGCTGTTGAGTTCCGACACCTCGGCCTCGACGCTCGTGGGCGAGCCGAGCTTGCACGCCATGAACGCCATGTTCGCGGTGTGGCAGGCCATGTCGCCGAGCGCCCCGGTGCCGAAGTCCCACCAGCCGCGCCACACGAACGGGAAGTAGGCGCGATTGAAGGGCCGATACGGTGCCGGTCCGAGCCATAAGTCCCAATGCGTGTCGTTCGGGCACGTGGAACGCTTCTCGTGGTCCTTGCACTCGCCGTGCAGTGCCATTTGCACGCCGCTATGGTTCAGGGCGGCCTGCGCCCCCTGCGGCCACACCGGACGGTTCGTCCAGACGTGTACCTCGCGAACGTGGCCGATCGCGCCGGACTGGATCACCTCGACCGCTTCGCGCATCCCGTTTTCGGCCGTGCCCTGGTTGCCCATCTGCGTGGCAACCTTGTACTCGGCCGCGGCCTGCGTCAGCATACGGGCCTCGTAGGGCGTGTGCGTCAGCGGTTTCTCGCAATACACGTGCTTGCCCAGCTTGATCGCCATCATCGCGGCGATGGCGTGATGGTGGTCGGGCGTGCTGATGACCACCGCGTCGATGCCCTTCTCCTTCTCGATCATCACGCGGTAGTCCTGATACTTCGCGGCCTTCGGGAATTTTGCGAAGCTCTTGGCCGCGTAGCCCTCGTCGACGTCGCACAGGGCGACGACATTGACGTCGTCGAAGGCGGAGATGCCACCCAGGTTGCCGCCGCCACGGCCGGCCACTCCAATGAAGGCAACGTTGAGTTTCTCGTTGGCCGACGTGCTCTCGGCGGCCCGGCTGTGACTGGCGACCCAGAAGCCCGCCCCGGCCGCGGCGGCCGTGGTCTTCATGAAGTCGCGACGGTTCGTTCGGCGTGCCATCAATTAAGCCTCCTTGATTCAAGCCGCTTCCCAGGCCCCGGGCAG
>JAFGKA010000329.1 GCA_016928855.1 Phycisphaerae bacterium | reverse complement strand
GCCAGCGTCGCGGAATACTTCGATAGTTCCTCGCGAATGGTGCGATAGGCCTCCACCGGCGTCGGCGAGCCATCCATCGGGCAGGCGTCCACCAGGTGCACCAGCACGCGCGTGCGCTCGATGTGCCGCAAGAACGCATCGCCCAGACCGACGCCTTCGTGCGCCCCCTCGATCAGGCCGGGGATGTCCGCCATGACGAACCGCCGATAGCCGCTCAGCTCGACAATTCCGAGCTGCGGCTCGAGCGTGGTGAAGGGATAGTCGGCGATCTTCGGCCGGGCCCGGCTCAGACGGCTCAACAAGGTGCTCTTACCGGCGTTCGGCAGTCCGACGACGCCAACGTCGGCGATGAGCTTGAGTTCGAGGCGAAGCCAGCGTTCCTGGCCCGGCTCGCCGAGATCGGCCTGCCGCGGTGCCTGGTTTGTCGCCGACTTGTACGCCTCGTTGCCGCGGCCGCCACGGCCCCCCTGAGCAACACAGACCTGCATGCCTGGCTGGTCGAGGTCCTTGAGCAGCATTCCGTGGTCGCGATCGTAGACGAGCGTGCCGGGCGGCACACGGATGATGCAGTGTTCGCCGTTGCGGCCGTGCATGTTCTTGCCCATGCCGGGCGTGCCGTTTCTGGCAATCCAATGGTGACGACCCGTCAGGTCGAGCAGCGTAGACACGTCCGCGTCCGCCACGAGGCAGACATCCCCCCCGTCGCCGCCGTTGCCGCCGTCGGGCCCGCCCTTGGGTATGAACTTCTCCCGCCGGAAGCTCATGCAACCGGGGCCGCCGTTGCCCGCTCGAACAAAGATTTCCGCCTCATCAACAAACACGATTCTGTTTTGACCTCACGCCGCTCGAGCCGGGCGTACGAAAAAGGGATGGCCGCGCGCGACCATCCCTTGACCATGTACTTCGCGGTTCGTCGGCGTCACGCCTTCAATACGCTGACGCGCCGGCCCTTGAACTCGACGATGCCGTCTTCGAGCGCGAACAATGTGTCGTCTCGCCCACGACCGACATTGAGGCCGGGCTTGAAGGGCGTGCCGCACTGCCGAACGATGATCGCACCGGTTCGGACCGTCTGGCCACCGTAGATCTTCACACCGCGATATTGCGGATTGCTGTCGCGCCCATTGCGACTCGAACCTTGTCCTTTTTTATGTGCCATCTCAGATCACTCCTGCGAGCCGCGCCCGCGGCGTCGCTTCATTGTCCTCAGACGAATCTATCGCATGACCCATTGCGGATCCCGGCTCAGCCGCTCGGGCACGGCCATCGATCGGGCTTCGCCGCCACCACCGGGCAGCCGGTACGGAATGGCCAAGGTCTTGAACAGAATGAAATTCGGCCGGTTCTCGGCGCCGGCCGGCTTCGCCGGATCGTACGCCGGATTCCGCACCCGCGATGTCTCGCCCGACAAGCCTCGCACGTACACCGTGAACTCTCTGGCCTTCGGATCGATGTCCGGCCAGATCGCCACGCCGTGCTTCGCCCGGTCTTCGCCCACCAGCAGCGGACCATTCATCCGCGACGGCTCGAGCAGCAGCGCATCCTTCCATCGGCGCTGAATCGCCCGAAATGCCTCCGGGCTGACACCGACTTCGCTCTGGGTCACGCGGAGCGTATCGGTCACGATCTCGAACGTCGGATAGAAATCGCGCGTATCGCCGGTCTGGTTCTCGATCGTGTACCGCATATACCAGTATACCACCGGCTCGGCCTGCCCCGGCACCGTCACCGCGATCCGCTCCGGATCCGAGTAGCGGAACCGGAGTTCCCAGGTGGTCGGCGCCAGCGACGGTTTCGGTGCCGCATCGCCAATCGCGACCAGCCACAGCGAACCCAACATCCCGAAAACAAGAGACTTACGCATCATCCTGGGATCCATCGCTCAGGGTACACCGCAGGGGTAGACCGCCGCCCAGCTCGCGACGGCGCGAAGATCGTTACAGAGGATAGCTTCCGCGGGGGTCGCTTGTCAACGGCCGCTCCGGAACCCCACGGCCGGGAGGGCTTCTGGGGCCCCCATGGACCCCCGGCAACGGGCGGTTCCGATGGCAAGAACGGCCCTGCGGCTTCCGACGCCCCCCTGACACTCAAGCATGGCGTGACCCGTCGGCAGCCGGTCTTCCCCGTGACTGGCCGGCCACCGCCGCGTCCGTGCGTGCGACACTGAATGTGCCCTCGGTGGCTGGGAAGCCACAGCCATGTCGGAAAACAAGCCAGGACGCTGTTCTGCAAGGCCAATCGCCAGCCGACGGAACTCAGACCTCCGTGGCGAGCGGCTGCGGCGGCAACTACAGCACTGCGAACCCAAACGCTCCCTGAAGTTCGGCGTTGCCGCAGCCGGAGCTTTGTTATGACGGAGACCGATTCGGGCACTACAGCTCGGCTTTGTCCTGCCTCATACCGTCATCCGAGCCACGGTTGTCTGCACGGAACGAGTGCTTGGGCTTGTCGCGTCGACGAGCCTCCTTCACTCTTGACCGGTATGAGCCCCGGATGTACGCTCTTGGGTAGACCGGGTTGGGGGGAGTTTCTTACTCGCCATTCAGGCAAACCGCCACCTCGGTTGTGCAACTCGGGATTTTTGACGCCCGTCAATGATCAAGGAGGTGGAATTGGCAAGCATGTCGGTGTTTCGTCTGTCTCTTTGTCCGTTTACACCATTCAGGCGAAGAAGGAGGTCTTGCGAGATGTCGACGAACTACTTGTGCGTATTGACAGTGGCGTGCCTAGCCCTGGCCGGCTCGCCAGTCTGGGCGCAATCAACGCCCAACGATGCCGTCGCCGATGCGATTGCAGCGAGCGACGCGTTCCCCGCGGGCACATCGGTGGTAAGTGTCGTGGTGGACGAGGCCAGCGCGGTGGTCGAGCTGAGCGAAGAAGCCGCCCCGACGGACCTGGGTGACTCGCAAGCGGATGCCATGGTTAAGGCCATTGTAGACGCCCTGGCGATCTGGCCGGAGATCAGCGCAATCGAAGTGACCGTGGCCGGCAAAGCGTTGTGGGAGTATCTGCCACGGCCCACGGGCGGCGAGGGATCCCCTGTCGCCGAACCGATGAAGATCGCCGCGCCGAAAGCCGAGGCGCAGGCGATGTTAGCCACCACGTCATCGGAGCTGTCCGGCAAGCTGGTCGTGCTGCACCCGAGCCACGGAAGCTACTGGCACCAGACCTACAACTACTGGTATCGCGCGATGCGAACGCTGTGCGGCCCGAATCCGTCAACGAACCTGCCGCCGGGCTGGACCGGAAGCACCTACCAGCCAAGCGATTATTATTTCTGGACGGCGGGCTATCAGTGGGGATCGTTCTATGAGGATGATATGTCCCCGGAGACGATTCGTTTCCTGGCGGCCTACGTAGGCTCCTCGGGCGCCGAGGTCTGGGTTTCGCGCAATCTGGACAAGAACGCGGGCAACTTTGACTACAATTACTACGGCTATCCGAACTGTTCGTTCCCGCTCCCGAAGTGGCAGACGGCGGCGAAGTACTATCTGCAGGACCGTGGCGACGTGCCGGAGTGGGTTTGGAACGAGCCGGCGCTGACCGCGCAGACCGACAAGGATATTCGTGCCCGGCCCTACTATGCCAACTATCGGATGGCCGAGAAATACCCTGGCCAGGACCAGAGCAGCCAGGCCGTGTGGGGCAATTGCGTCTCGTTCAGCCTGCACAGCAATGCGGCCGGTTCAGGTACCGCACGCGGCACCGAGACCTTCTGGTACACGACGACGTATCCGCATCTCCAGACGGCAGCGCAAGCCTATTGTACCGCCGTCCAGGCCAAGGTCATCAATGCGATCAAGAATCAGTACGACGGGTTCTGGGCCGAGTCCATGTACCCGGTGGGAACAACGCCCGTCGAGTGGCCTTCGGGGACCTATTATGGCTACGAACACGATGGCTCATCCATTCCCGGCGGCACGACCGGCTGGCAGGATCGTGGCGTGAAGACAACGAACATGGGCGAGATTCGCGAGGCCAAGATGCCCGCCCAGTTGATGGAGCTCGCGTTTCACGATGACTGGAAGTTCTACCCCGATCATGTGTTCATGATGGACCAGATTTTCCGGTCGACCGTCGCCTGGGGCATGTACGAAGGCATGTGTCAGTATTGGGGCATCACACCGAAGTCGCGGCTCGCAGCGGAGCTCGTATCGGTGAACTTGCCGTCACAGGTTGCGCCAGGCGAAGCCATTTCTGGAACCATCACCATGCGAAACCTCGGTCAGGCGTGGTGCTGGGGCCATAAATTTGATACAGCCACGAAGGTCTATGGGGCCTACACGGTGTGGAAGCTGGCCGCGACCGCCAATGAGCAGATCGCTCCCGGCATGAAGATTGAACTTGCGTCCAGCGCGGTCGTCTATCCTGGCGAGACTGCGGAGTTCGCGGTGTCGATGACTGCCCCGACCACCTGTGGGACGTACACCACGGAGTGGCAGATGCTCAAGGATGATGCCCGTGGCGGCGCGTTTGGTGACCTGGCATCGACCGCGATTACGGTTGGAGCGGCGCCCGAAGTCACGATCAGCTCGCCGGTACCGGCCGACTACCCGCATGGCTGCGTGAGCGTGCAGTTTGAAGTGACCGATGTGTGCAACGGATCCGTTGAGGCCACGATCGACGATACGCCCGTCAGCAGCGGCGAATCCGTGTGCGGGCTGTCGCTCGGTTCGCACACGCTGACCGTGACGGCGACCAACGTGCTCGGCTCCGACATCAAGGATGTGACCTTCACCATATCGTTCGGTGATTTCGATCTGGACGATGATGTGGACTTGACGGACTTCGCGCTGTTCGCTGGGTGCTTCAACGGCCCGAATCGCGCGCCGGCCACGAGTGGTTGCGAAGTGGTCGATTACGATGGCGACTCGGATGTCGATCTGGGTGACTTTAGCATGTTCGCCACCTGTTTCAACGGGCCGAACCGTCCGCCCGCATGCCAGTAACGCTCGAGCGGCCCTCGGGTATCCGGGGGATGCTCCGAATCATCTGCGCGGGGCGCCTTCGATGGACGAAGGCGTCCCGCGTCGTGCGCCACTGGCAGCCCCCCGCATTCATGTGCGGCCGGTGAGTCCAGCCCGTCCTCCACACCGCAGTGGCTCAGTCCGCCTGCAGCAGCAGCCACCGGCTGCCCTGCACGCTACGGACGCGCATCCGGATCCCTTCCTTCAAGGCGTCGGCGTCCACCGCGTCCACGACGTCGCGCGGCGTGTTCACCGGCTTGCCCTGAATGGACACGATCAGCTCGCCGGGCCGGATCTGAAGCGAAGCGGCCTCGCCGTACGGATCGACCTTGACGACGATCACGCCCTTGAGGTCCTCCGCGCCGGCGGCCTGTTCGTCCCAGCGATATTTCCGAATCAGCTCCGGCGTAAGCCGCGCCACGGTCATACCGAGCGGCTCAATCTCCGCCGCCTCGTCGGTCTCTTCGGCGCCAGCCTCCGAATCGAGGTATCCCCGCGTGGAAAAACCTTCCGGCTGCTTGCCGATGGTCACTTCGACGTCGATCGCCTTGTCCTGACGCCACACCTTCATCGTGACGACCGTCCCCGGCTTTGTGACCGCCACCCGGGACGAAACATCCGTATTATCCCTCACGGGCTCGCCGTTGTACTCGAGGATGATGTCCTCCACTTTCAGGCCCGCCTTCGCCGCGGGCCCGCCAGCGAGGATATCCTCGATCAGGACGCCCGTGTCCTCTTGGAGTCCGAACGTCTTGGCCAGCCCCGGCTGTTCGCGCAGGCTTTGAATCCGCACGCCGAGATAGCCGCGTTCAATCTCGCGGCCCGCGATGAGATCGGGCAGATACTGCTTGACCATCTTGCTGGGAATCGCGAACCCGATCCCGACGAAGCCGGCCAGGAGCGGGTTCCGTTTGATCGCCGTATTGATGCCGATCACCTCGCCGCGCATGTTCACGAGCGGTCCACCGCTGTTACCCGGGTTGATGGCCGCATCCGTCTGGATGAAGTCCTGATAGTCCAGATTCAGACCGATGTTGCTGCGGCCCACGGCCGAGATGATGCCCTGGCTGACCGTCTGGTCCAGACCGAACGGCGCCCCGATCGCCAGCACCCAGTCGCCGACTTCCATCGTATCGCTGTCGCCAAGCGGCGCGGCGTGGAGTCGGTCGGCCTTGATCTGAATCACCGCAAGGTCCGTCTTCGGATCCGTTCCCAGGAGTTTGGCTTCAAGCCGCCTCCGATCCGAAAGTCGCACCTCGATCTTCTCGGCATTCTGGACGACGTGGTTGTTCGTCACGACGTAGCCGTTCTCGGCATCGATAATGACGCCGCTACCGGTTCCACGTTCCGGCTCAGGATCGGGTTCGGGTTCGGGCACCTCGATGCCGCGATGCTGTTCGAGAAAGCGGCGAAGCACGTCGGGCAATTCCTCAGTGGATGGGCGTCTCACCGGCCCGACGGTCTCGATCTGCACGACGCTGGGGCGGGCCGTCTTGGCCACCAGCCGAAAGACGCTCGAAAGGGCCTCGACCTTGGCGAGTTCCTCGCTACTGGCCTGGATCTTCCCCTTCTCCACCGCATACGCGAGGCGTCCGACGACCTCCGAATGGAAGGCGTACGCCAGGACCGCCGTCACGAACAATCCAACCAACAACGGCCATCGTCTGCGATGCATCGCGACCATACTGAGAACCTCCTTCGGCTATTGTCTGCCGAGCGGCCCTGTCACGGCCGCCGGGCTACTGCTTACCCTGTCCAATAGAGACGGCTGTCGAGCCCGCGCCCTGTCAGCCTTTCGGTGTTCACGTTGTAATATTCTACCCCAAAAGCAGTTGCGGCTGAAACCGTGTCCCTGATGCCGCCCGGCCAACCCTTGAGGCCGCGTGCTCTTTTACGCTGAACGCCCCCGCAGGTTCAACACCAGCGCCAAAGCCAGGCCAACCAGGGCGGCAAGCGAGAGGGCGAGGCCGGCGGTCAGGGCCTGGGGCCAATAGCGGAATTCGACCCGGTGTGCCCCGGCGGGCACCGCCACGGCCTGGACCACGGCGTTGGCTCGCAGGATCTCGGCCGGCTCGCCGTCGATCCACGCCCGCCAACCAGGGTCATGGGACTCGTTGAACACAAGCACCTCGGCCTGGGTCCGGCGGACGTCGGCGGCCAGCCGCTGGAGCGTTTCGTGCACGATTTCCACATCGCCGGCGGCTGGCTCGGACGCCGCAGCCGGAACCGCGCGATCGACGATGACGCCGCCGGGCAACCCGACGCCCTGCGGGTCGAGCCTCAATCGCTCCACCGTCGGAGCGACGTCGGGGATCACCGTGACATGGTCGGCCCATGCCAGTCGCGGACGTGGCGTGTCCAGTTCGAACAAGGTCACGCCGTTCGGCAGGTCGGCCACATGGCGGTATGGCTCAGGGACCGCGATGCTCGCCAGGCCGGCCACACGCCCGAACCGCACGTCCGTGATCGAGACTGCTCCGCCGGGATCGACCCAGCCGCGAAGCACCGCCGCCGGCACGGGTTCGGGAACCCGCAGATAGTAGCGCACCGTCCGCTCGATCACGCCATGGTCGGCCGGATCGAACATGCGGCAATCGCTGGCCTCGTTCCCGTTTCCGTCGCCGATCCAGAGGAACCAGCGATTGGCGTTGCGGCCGATCGGCAACGAGCGAAACTCGGCCGCATACAACCCCGGCGCCGGCACCGACACCGGCAGTTCGAAGCCGCTGAAATCCCGAATCGTGATGACTTCACCCGGCTTGAACATTGCATCAAGCGGCGGATCTGCTTGCGGCCCGGCGAAGCCCATCAGCTCGCGTTCCGCGTCGGTTCGTACCGCCAGCCACCGAACGCCGAACGCCTGCAACAGCGCCGGATTGCGCAACAGGCCGACCGCATCTTCGCTCGAACCCCATGGCATAAAGCGAAACAGAAGCCGGCTTTCCGCCGACCACAACGGGCCGTAGCTGTTGAACACGCTGACGCCATGCAGCAGATTCGTGTGAGGCCAGAGCACGTCCACCGGCCGTGCGTAGTCCGCCTGCACACGAGGCACCCACAGCCGCTCGGCGGAAAACGCGTCTGCCTCCGGCTTCAGCCTTGGGCCTTCGGCCTCGTCGATCGCTTGTGCCAATGGTGACGAAAACAAAGCCTCCACGTCGAGATATTGCCGCGTATCGACATCCACGAAAGCCGCGAAACTCGCGAGGTCAACGAGCACGACAGCGAACAGCATGAGCACGTGCCGCGGGCCGGCGTCTCGACAAACTTGCAGCAACGCCCACGCCGTGGCGACCATCAACAGCGCCGGCACCCAGATCGCCGGATTCCGTGGATCGATCCCCGAACGAATCGCGTCGGCCACACGGCCGCCGGCCACGGCGTCGGGCATCGCCCGGACGACGGCCATGGCCACGAAACACAGCCCGGCCGCGATGGGCAGGCCGCGCAGCACAAAACGATGCGTCCATCGTCGTACGGCCGCCGCGGTATCGCCGCCGCGCAGCAAAGCGTCGAACGTCGACGCCGCCAGCACGACCATCGCGACGTCGAATCCGATCACCCAGCGGGCCGGCACGCGTAAGGATCCGAACAGCGGAACGTGGAACAGAAGCCGCGCCAGCGGCGTGAAACGACCGAGCGCCAGCAGCATACACGCACCGCCGGCCAGCCACCAGAACCGCACCTGTCGATCTCGCCGCCACAGCGCCAACGAAGCCGCCGCCAGCACGAGCACCGCGATCGACGCGTACGTGGCCTGCTCGCACAGGTGTGACCAGCCCCACCACGGTTGGTCATAGAAGTTCGGCGTGCGCGTGCCGAAGATGAACGGGAACAGCCACATGAAGAGCGATGTGGGCGTGTACGAGTTCTCGACGAAAAGGTAGTAGGCCGGCGCGCTTCGCGTCGACCGGGCGAATGCCGCCAGCATCGGCAGCGTCTGGACCGCACCGATCATGCCACCGGCAATCACGCCCGCCGGATACCACCATAGCAGCGACCGCCGGCGCGGCCAGAGCATTACCGCGACGTAGGCCGTCACGATTACGACGCACAGTACAGTGATCTGAATGTGCTGAATCAGCATCTGGAGGCCGAGCGCCGCGGAGGCCAGCACCAGATACCCCCGCCGGGGCGAAACCGCGAATTGATGCCAGGCGTAGAGCATCCACGGCAGCCATGCCGCCGCCTGCAGGATCGTCAGGTGTGCCCGATGGCCCACGAGGAAGCCGCAGAACTCGAACGCGACCGCCGCCAGCAACGCCGCGCGCCATTCACGTCCGATCGCCCGCAGGAATCGATACATCCCCCACGCCGCAAGCGAGAAGTGCATGCAGATCGTGACCGGATACGCCCACAGCATGGGCAGAATCGCGAACAGCCACGTGGGCGGATACCACAGACCGCCCTGCGGATCGGCGGCCAGCGACGTGCCCATGCCCACATGCGGATTCCACAGCGGCCACTCGCCGTCGGCGATGGCCTCGCCGATGAATGCGCGGACCGGCAAGTAGTAGATGAGATCGTCTTCCAGCGCGCTCGCGCCGCCGAGTCGCCATGCGCCGGCCAGCATCACCGGCGGCAGGCCGATGAACAGTGCCGCACAGAGCAACCGGCGTTGTCGCCCAGATAGCGTCATGATCCCACGGAGGCGTCGGAACCTGTTGTATCGTGATTGCGTGCCGGCGCTTCAAAACCCATGCGCTCGCGCACAACATACAGCGGCCGGCGTTTCACTTCCTCATAGACCCGCCCGAGATACTCGGCCATGATCCCCAGGCAGAGCAACTGCACGCCACCCAGAATCAGCACCGTCATCATCATGCCTGTCCAACCGCGCTCGATCGGCACGCCGGCGAATCGCGCCACGAGAATATAGACTGCGTAAGCCAGCCCGAGGGTCAGCGTGCACAACCCCAGCAGCGATGCGAGCCGGAGCGGCACATGCGAGAATGACAGCACCGCGTTCAGCACCATGCGGAGCGTCTGCCGCAGGGTGTACGAACGCTCGCCGGCGAAGCGATCCAACTCACGATACCCCACGCCGACCTGCCGGAAGCCGAGCCAACTGAGCATCCCGCGGATGAACCTCGAGCGCTCGGGCATCTCGCGGAACGCATCGACCACCCGCCGGTCCATCAGCCGGAAGTCGGCCGCCTCGGCCGGAATCTCCACCTGCATCAGCGCGTTGATCAGGCGATAGCCGAACCGCGGCCGGCGCCCTTCGCGATAGCCGTAGACGAGTTCGTATCCCTCGCGCCACTTGGCCACGAAATCCCGGATCAGTTC
>JAFGKA010000328.1 GCA_016928855.1 Phycisphaerae bacterium | reverse complement strand
CGGAGGACACGCAACGAGCCGCGCGGCTGCTGCAGAACGCTCTTCGCTACAACCTCGGCTGGGCGGAATGCACGTACGAGTCATCGTCGAGCGGTGACCGCTACATCATCGTCGGCATGAAGGAGCACGGCATTCGCCCGCCGGCCAGTGCGGCGTTCGGCATCACGACGGGGCTGATGACCGGCATCTATGACGAGAAGGTCACCGGCGTGCCCGTGGCCGAGGCCCGCCGCCGGGCGCTCAAGCTGATCAAGGGCGTGGCCGCGACACATCGCGTCAACGGCGATCCCAAAGCCGGCTGGGGCGATCACTGGCAGTCCGCGCTGTGGGCGGCCCTGGCCGGTGAGGCCGGCTGGATGTTGTGGGACGATCTCGACGCCGAGACCCGACGATGGCTGCCGGCCGTCGTCGAGTATGAGGCCGACCGGTTCATTCGGCCGGACTACGTGATGCCTTACTGGAACGGCCAGGGTGGCGACACGAAGGCCGAGGAGAACGCGTGGAACGCCACCGTGCTGCAACTCGCCGTCGCCATGATGCCGAAGCACCCGCATGTGCCGCAGTGGAAGCAGATCGGCAGCGAGCTGATGGTTTCCGCGTTTGCGAAGGAGGCGGACATGGAATCCAACGAGACCGTGCTCGATGGCAAGCCGGTCAAGGCCTGGCTCGAGGGTTACAACATCCGTGACGATGGCGCGCTGGTCAACCACAACCTGATTCACTGTGACTACATGACCACGTTCAGTCTCAACCTGCGCGCGTTCGCGACGCTGTCGCTGGCTGGCCAGCCGGTGCCGGAGGCAGCCGATTTCAATGCGAAGGTCCTGTATACCTGCCTCGTCCGACAGGAATGGTCATCCCCTCCCTATGACCCGCCGGGTGGCACGATGTACATTCCCGGCAAGGCCGAAGTTTACTACCCCCAGGGCACGGACTGGAGCCGCTTTCGGTTCCCCGTATTTTACAAAGCGGATACGTATGCCGACTTCTTGGGCTGGGACAAGGGCTGGCCGCATCGCGCGGCGGAATGGATGCGGATTCGAGCCGAGCGACTCCTCGATATGCAGGCCCGGCACGAGGATCGCCGCGTGTTCGCCGACGGCGAATTCGACAAGTATGCGGGCCGTGAGCAGATGGCCTGCTGGATCTTCGCGGATGCATTCCTGCTGCGATGGCTGGCCGACCACAAGGCGGTCACCCAACAGGCGAACTGGAATCTTCCGTAAGCCTCTGGCGTTGTTCCCACGTACCCCGGTTGGCGCTGAACGACAAGGAGCCCCTTCATGACGCGACATGCAGTGTGCGGTCTGATCGTTGCGGTATGTGCCAGTGCGGCGGGCGCGGAGATGCGAAGCGACTTCGCCGACCCCCCGCGGCACTTCAAGAGCCGGCCGCTGTGGTTCTGGAACGGCGAGCTAAGCCGCGAGCACACGCGCGAGATGATGGAGCGGTCCAAGGCCAGCGGCTACTACGGCTTCGGCATCCTGCCGGCGCAGCACATGACGCCGGCGTTCATGACGCCCGAGTTCCTTGACCACTACAAGGAAGCAGTCGATCACGCGGCGGCGCTGGGCCTGAAGATGTGCCTCTACGACGAGTACTGGTTCCCCAGCGGCTCGGCCGGCGGCGAACTCGCCAAGCGGTTCCCCGAGGCCCTGGGCAAACGCCTCGACCGCGTGGCTGTCGAAGTCAGCGGTTCGCGCACGTTCGAGCAGCCGGCGCCCGAAGGCGAGCTGATGGGCGTGGTCGCCATGCGCCGCGACACGAAGCAGTGC
This sequence comes from Phycisphaerae bacterium, assembly GCA_016928855.1. GTDB lineage: Bacteria > Planctomycetota > Phycisphaerae > UBA1845 > PWPN01 > JAFGKA01. The sequence goes on along the minus strand of JAFGKA010000328.1, from coordinate 13,295 downwards.
ATCGACATCACGTCGGCGGTCCGGGACGGCCTCTTGCGATGGGACGTGCCGGCTGGCGAATGGTCGGTCCTGTTCTTCGTATGTGTCACGGACGGCGCGCGCGGTAACGTGGACTATCTCGACCCCGTCGCCGTCGAACGGTTCATCGAGCTGACGTACGAACGCTATTACGCAAAGTTCGGCGAACACTTCGGCACAACCATTGACAGCGCGTTTTTCGATGAGCCGACGTTCCACTGGATCGAGGGTGGCCGGGCCTGGACGCCGGCGTTCAATGCGAAGTTCGAGCAGGCACACGGCTACAGTCCCGTACCCTTCTACCCCGCGATCTGGGACGACATCGGGCCGGAAACCCAGGCCGCTCGCAACACCCTGTTCGGTTTCCGGGCCGAGCTATACGCGACGGGTTTCATGAAGACGCTGAACGACTGGTGCCGCAAGCACAAGATCGCGCTGACCGGCCATCAGGACCAGGAGGAAATCGTCAACCCCGTCGGGCTGTGCGGCGACCTGATCAAGTGTTTCAAGCACCAGGACATGCCGGCCATCGACCAGGTCTTCCAGTATGGCCGCGCGTCGAAAGCGTACAAGGTGGTCAGCTCCGCTGCGTACAACTATGACCGGCCGTTCGTGGTGACGGAATGCTACGGCGGCATCAACGACATGCCCGTCGCCAATCTGTACAAGGAGGCGATGGATCAGTTCGCCAAGGGGATCAACGTCATGGTCCCGCACGCCGTGTGGTACGACTCAGCGAAGATCGTGTTTCAGCCTGAGCTGTCATACAAGAGCCCGATCTACGGCCCTGAGCTTCCGGCATACAACGAATACATGGGCCGCCTGCAGCGACTGCTTCAGGGCGGACGGCATGTGGCGGATATCGGTGTGCTCTATCCGATCGCCACGCTTCAGGCCGGCTACCATTTCGGTGTGGGCAAGCCTTACGAAGGCGGCGTCATCCCGACCGAGGCGGATTACATGGACATCGGCGAGCGGCTCGCACTCGACGTGCGGCGGGATTTCACGTTCGTGCATCCCGAGATCCTCGATGAGAAGTGCCGCATTGATGGTGCCATCCTGCGCCTGGACAACCCGGTCAACTTTGAAGAATACCGCGTGTTCATCGTGCCCGGCTCGAAGACGATCGGCGCGGCCACGATCGAGAAGGTTTCCCGCTTCTTCGAAGCCGGCGGCGTGGTGATCGCCACGACCTGCCTGCCGGAACACGCTGCGGAGTTCGGCAAGGACGCGGTGGTGCAAAAGGCCGTCGCCGATGTGTTCAACCCGGACGACGCCGCGAAGCGGTCCGGCTACAGCGTGCATACGAACGCCGCGGGCGGAAAGGCCTACTTCGTCCCCACGCCAACGGCGCCGATACTGCGTACCGTGCTGGACGATGCCGGTAGCGTGTTCGACGTAACGTTCGAGGAGGACATCAAGGTCGCCAACGGCAACCTGTCGTATATCCACAAGGTCGTCGACAACCGCGAGATCTGGTTCTTCGGCAACTCGTCGGAGACGCCCGTCGATACGCACGTACGCCTCCGCGGCCGACACACGCTCGAAGTCTGGAACCCGCACACCGGCGAAATCCGTCCGCAATCGGCGTCCGTCGAGACGCAAGGCACGCAGGCCGTCACGCGAGTCCAACTCGTGCTGCCGCCGGTAACGTCGGTCTTCCTCGTCGCCGCGCCTTGACCGACGCTATGGCTTCCGCGTCAACGACGTCGCGCGATGCGCCGATGGGCGCCGAACAGGCAGAGGCCCGCCAACGCCGCGGCCGCCGGGAAGAGGAAGCATGGCGGCCCGGCGCCTGCCGGCATCTCGTGGAACGCGCGCACCTCGGCAAGGATCTGCGGCAGCGCCAGAATGTCTTCGAGACCGAAGACCTCCTTCACGCCCAACGCCACCCAGAGCTTGCCGGCCTCGCCGTTCGGATGGAATGCAACAACGTAGTACCGCCCCGCCGCCGGCAGTTCGACGTCTTCCGTAACCAGGATCCACGACGTCGTGCCCGAAAACGGTTCGTGGAAGACTTCGGGATCCGTGAGCCCGTCCGTATCGAGCCGCAGCCCGCCAAGGCCGTCGGGCGGCAAAAACGGCGCATCAACAGGCGGCCAACCCGGCCCAAGCAGTACCAGCGACGGCCGGTAGTCGATGAGCCGATCCACCTTCGGCAGCCCCAACTGCACCCGGAGCGTCTGCGGGCGATCGACTTCGAACGTGATCCACAGCGGCGAGTCGGCATCCGCCACCTCGTGATACACCACGCGCGAAATCTGGACGTCCTGGAACTCGATCGCGTTGTCGGCATCCGCGGCTGAACCATCGCTCATCGTAGGCTGGTGGCCCGTCGCCACGCCGCACAGGAAGACGACGGCCAATGGCGATATCACGTATCGCATATCGACCTCCTATTGTCGTTGCCGTGTCGCAACGAGCGATCTTATGGATCGGAGAGCCGCGTTGGCCACTAATGGTGCCTATGTGCTGCCTGCCTTGGCACGGTGATTCCGCATCGCCGGCCCGCATTGCCGTTGCGCAGGTGGCCATGATGCGTTCAGCCTTGCATGAGTTTGTCGGTGAAGCGGATCAGGCGACGTGCGACAGCCATGGCCAGTGTCTCCGGACCGGCGCGGAATCGGACATGCCCGGTCATGCCGTAGCGGAATGCTTCGTCGCTTGCATCGGGCAAGTCGATGGTCACCTCAAAGTAGGGCTCACTGGCGTGGCCGGTTCGCGGATCGACGGCAATGGCCCCGCCGCCGAGTTGTGTCAACGATGCCAGCGACGGCTGATTCGAGCCGGCCGGAGCAATGCGCGTGATCAATCCGTTGTGAACCACGCCGACGTGCGCCCTCGACTGCAGTTCGACGGTTTCGCCCAGTTTCGGCTGGATGGCGGCCATCTCCTCCTGCGTCAGGAGGACGCGCGCCTGCCATACACCGCCGGCGAGCAACGCGACCGGCTCGCCCTCGTGAATGAATCGCCCGATGTCCTCGACGCGCAGACCATGAACAACGCGGCCCGAGGCCCCCGCGCGAAGGGTCAGATCCTCTTGTCGCTCTCGCTGCTGCCGAAGCCTCTCGCGAAGCGCGGCTCCGCGATCTTCCTCCTGTGCGGCACGTACCGGGTCATTCGTTTCAAAAACTCGTTTCCGAATCGCCGAGACCTGCACGTTGGCGGCGTTTTCGGCGACGGCCTCGTCGATTTCATCGTTCGTCATCTCGAAGAGCACATCATCGGGGCCCACCCATCGTCCGAGTGGCGCGCGCGAGGCGACCAGGAACCCCTCGACGCCCGCCCGCACGACGTGCTCCTCGGCGTTGCCCATGACGGCGGCTGTCTGCACGTGCGAATGCATCGGCAACAGGAAGAGAACGGCGGGGGTGGCGATCACCACCAGGGCGCTCGTCGCGATGGCGCGGGCACGTACCGGCGCCGTCTCCTCCGCGAACCAGAGGTAGCGGAACAAGCCGCGGCCCGTGGTCAGCAGCGTGCTTCCGATGAAGAACGCGGCGAGACCGAAGCCGATCAGGAAGAATTTGGACGCGATCATCGCCGAGATGCCCAGGACGATGCCGATCCGATAGACCGTCGCGGCGATCCCGAACGCGAGCAGGAACAGACGGAATCGTCGTCCGCCCGGAAGCCGGGTGCTTCGGATCCCCAGGAAGATCCGCTTGAGCAGCGCGAGCACGCATTGGATCGACTGCTGCCGCAGATTCGGGCTTTCGGCCAGGTCACTTGCGGCATAGTAGCCATCGAAGCGCATCAGCGGATTGACGTTGAACAGAACCGTCACCACGCCCGCCAGAATCACGGTGTTGTACGCCAGATCATGCGCCAATCCGGCCGGTGTTGTTGACCAGAGCAGCAGGGCGATGGCCGCCACGGCTAACTCGACGTACATGCCTGCCAGGCACACGATCAGCCGGTCTCGTCGTCGCGTGAAACCCCAGGACGCAGTGGCATCGACGTAGGCGCACGGCGTGAATACGATCAGGTAGACACCCATCTCCGGCACATAGCCTCCGAAGTGCTTGCAGGCATAGGCGTGACCGAACTCGTGCATCACCTTGAGGACGACGAGCGTGATCCACAGCAGCGGGAGATTGCCGGCTACGAGCACGCCCTGGATCGGTGCGGCCAGTTCGTCGAAGCGGCGCCACGCGACGCCCATCGCTGCTGCAATCAACAGGCACCAGGCGGCGAAGAACCAGGGACTGAACAGATGCCGGCCGTATCGGATCGTACGACACAGGAACGCGTCCGGATTGAAAACGGGAACGCGCAAGAACAGGAATCCCATCAGCTTCGCCCGGCGTGCCGCCCGCTTGCGAACCGTATACCGCTGGTACAGCAGCTTCTCGTCGGAGATCGGCAGATTGAGAAAGTTCAGCCGATGCAGCATCAGGATGAAACGGTAGAATCCGTCCTCATCCGCCTCGGCCAGAATGGCGCGCGCGACGAGTTCCTCGAAGATGTCGCCGAGCGGGCGGTCGTTGTCGATGGCGACAAAGATGTAATAGTCCCGCGGTGTAAGCCGGTGGTTCTGTAGCGTCAGCGGATCCGAGAGGACGTAGGCCGCCTCGCCCCGAAACAGATGACGGGATACATCGAGATCGCGTCGTGTGGATACATGAACCGTGCGCAGCCGATCCGCGACACGCATCGCGGAGCCATCGGAACCGGCCTGTTGAATATCCACACTCATGACCAGACATTCAGCCGAACGTAATCGATCGCACGGTGTAGCGCCACCCACCACACGGGACGCCGGCCCGCATGCACCTTCGCGACGCCCTCCATGCCGGCACGCATCCAGGCGAACGGCAGATGCGTGTCCACTTCGGCGATGTAGACATTGCGTTCATTGCGGAGTTCGGCATGAAGGCCGACGCGCGCCACCTGGAAGGTCTGTTGAGTTTCCGGACGCGCGTGCGGCACAAACGTTCCCGTCATTCCCGCGGCCACTTCGTCGACATCGGTCTCGGGAATCTCAAGCTGGATGTGCCAGCCGCTCAGCGGGGCTACCTCGAAGAGCGCCTGCCCCCTCGTCACGACGTTGCCCACCTGCTTACGCAGATCGCCCGCGACCACGATACCGTCGAACGGCGCGCGAATCACGCTCCGTTCCAGCCGGCTGTCGGCGATCTGCAGGCGCGTGCGGGCCAGTTCCTGCCGTGCCAGGGCGAGTTGGGCGCCGGCAGGATCGCGCGCGGCCGTGGCGTGGTCCTTCTCCCGCTCAAATACCGCAATCTCCGCGAGCAGCTCGTTTCGCTGCTGCTGCAGGTCGCGAGAATCGAGTTCGCAGAGCACCTGCCCGGCCGTAACCCGATCACCTTCCACTGCCGCGGCTGTCAGCAGGGTGCCGTCGAACGGAACCGCCACGACGTTGGCGCGGAGCGGGTTGACTGTACAGGGGACCGTCAGCGTGTACGGAACGGCGCCGAAGACGAACCATCCCGCCACCATCGCCAGGATCGCCGCAGCGAGCTTACGGGCGCGGTGGCCGGGGCCGGTGAGTATGGTCTTCGCGGAGTGGATGCTGTCAATCGTATGGCGCAGCAGCCCTCGCGTGGCGCGGCGGGTCAGGAGCAATGCCGCCGCGTATGGCTCGACGGTCTTCTGGATCTTCTCGATATGCTCGATGGTAAAGGGCTGATCGGGCCGCCGTCGCAGTGTGAGGATAGCGGCAACTGCGTTCTGCGCATGAAGTGGAATCGACGCGATCGCATCTCCGTTCACCGCCGCCTGCCACCGCTGGTGCAGACGGTATCCGCGCGCCATGGGCGCCGATGCCCCTTTCTCCTGGGCCTGCTGGACGATCGGCTTGTCAGCGTCGAGGCATTCCTCCATCGACGAGCGGATGTGGATGACGCCGTGACTCTGCGCCGCGACCCCATCCAAGCCGGAAATGGATAGAATCTCGATCCGGCCCCGCACGACGAGGCCGATGGCCACCTGTTCGCAGCCCAGCTTGTTGCGGAGGCTGTTCGTGATGGCGAACGCGAGTTCCTCAGTGCTGTTGGATTCCGCGGCCTGCGTCAACGCCTGATTGGGTTCGTCCGCCGAACGGCCGTGCCGGCTGGATCGGTGTTGGCCGAGCGACTCGGCGAGGTGTGACGCGATCTGCGCGAGCGCGTCAAGCACTGCTAGGGGCTGGCTCACATCATCCGTCGTTGGACGCGCCACAACCAGCGCCAGGGCACCGATGGCCGCGCCGGAGCCGTCAAGTATGGGTGCGCCAAGGAAGGCCACATGGGTATTGCCGCGTTTGGAGTTCAGCCGCTTCGCCCGGGCGCCTGGCTGGGTCAGCGATTCCGTCAAGAAGCTCTGCAGCCCCTTCTTCCAGAATTCGGGATCCGTCGGACCGCTGTGGCAGTCCTCCTGGATGACCTCTGAAGCGTCGCGGACGTAGAGGGCGGCATAGGGGCTGGCAAAGTGCTCGGCGATGGCGCTGAGGCAACCGCGAAAGAAAACATGCCGCGACGTCGCGGTGCGCCCAAGCGCAATGAGGTCGGCGTACACGTCCGGCCTCGCGTCCGGATCGCGTCGTTTCGCCCTGTTGGTGCTCTGCGGCCTTGATGCCACCGTGGATTACCCCGTTCTCACTGCGCGCTTGATGGTGTCCGTACCCCCACTTGTTCCGTCAGAGAACGGCAGAGTTCGCCGCCACGTTCTCCGGCAACGCAATGGCCGAGAAGAACACGAAGCCACTGTCGTATGCTCCTTCCTGAACAAGACGGCATCGGACGCATCGCGCAAATGTCAGCGGAAGCGTGATGTCTTCAGGATTGAACGCGAGTCGATAGATATCGCCCACGCGTGGTGCAATCGGGAATATGGCGCCGAGGCCCCTTTCAGAAATATCACCGGTCGTGCCCTGCACCTTGTAGTTCAGCAGCTCGCTGGCATTGCCCGATTGCATCGTGATGCGGGCCTTGATCGCAATACGGAAATGGGCGCGTTGTTTACGGATTTCCTCGGAGCGGTTTTGCTCGAGCTCCCGCATCAGGCCGAAGGCGGCGTCTTCCGACAGATGCCCGTCCAGATTGTCGAGATCATCAAACATGGTGAAGCTCACTTATCCTCGGACCCGGCTGGAGCCGTGGGCGCCTCTGTTCGAGCCTGCACCCGATCAACGGATGTTGACCCCTCGGCCGATCCCGACGGCTTTTCGCCATTCGCCCTGACCAACGTGGAGAAATCCACCACGACTTTCATTCCGGCCGCCCAGCCCGCGTCCTTATTGTCCACCGTGAGTTTGACCTTGAAGGTCTGGCTGCCTGGATCTACCACGCGATTGACCAGAAAGACCGTCCCAGTCCGCACCGGCCGACGTCCATCGAGTGGCTGCACGGCAAGCGATGCTCCAGTACGAATGGCATCCGCGAATCGGAACGGGCAGTCGATCCACACGTCGAGCGGGTCAAGCTGCACAAGCCGCAGTATGATTTCACCCTCGTCCACGGCCTCGCCAACCTGCTTGAGCACCTCGGTCACATAGCCGCTGAACGGCGCACGAATGTGCAGCCGTGCGAGCATCTCCTGCTGACGCTTGTATTCACGGACAGCCTGTTCGTGCTCAAACCGGGCGATCGCGTGGTCGAGGCGTGCGACGTCAGCCTCCATTTGCGCATCACGCAGCTCCTTCGGGGATGCAATGCCCTTCGTGTGAAGTTCCGATACGTGCGCCAATTCCTTCTCGGCCCATTCGCTGCGGGCCTTCGTGCGGTTGATCTCGAGCATCGATTCCGCGCGGGCCTGGGCGATCTCGACCTGTGTGCGTTGGACGGAATCGTCCAGTGTTACGAGCCGATCATCCTGCCCGGCCGTGCCCCCTTCCGCCACAAGAATCTGGGCGATACGGCTTTGCTCGATCGTTGCCAGTAGCGCGGTCTGGTGAGCGGCGGTAATACCGCTCACGGTCGTTGTTGCGGACAACGACGTACCCTCTCCCGCCGACAGCGGCAGATTCTGGATTGCCACCGGCGGCGCGATGGAGCCGTCCGCCAGTGCGAACGACGTAGCCATGACCACGCCAGCCATGGCGAAGGTCGAACATACTGCCAACAGGCGCCTCATACCTTCACCGCCAATAGGGTGTTGCGAGTCAGGCGGGGGCGCACCGACACAACCCCCCGAGTAGTTTTGATATCGGCCGACTACCGCATGTTTTTCAGTTGAAAGACGAGTCGCGACTGGAGGCATAGCGTTCGATGGAGCTTGAAGAAATGTTGCGTTCCGGCGTAACGCCGTTACGTCCGCACGCGTGGTGCGCGGGCGGCTTTCCCCTAGATGCCTGCGCGCATCTTTTATGGGGCGTAGCGGATCATCGCATCCTGTCCGAACTCGCATGCGCGGGATCGGTCTGTAAGCTGGACAATGACAAAATGGAGGGCGCCGCGGGGCACCCTCCGGAGACAGATACTATTCGGACTTGGATCGGATTGCTCTTACCGCCGCGTGCGACGCGGACTGCCCCGCTCGCGCACACTGTCGGCCACGTTGTCCGAAGACGAGGACGACGCACCGGCGTGTCCGCGGATCAGCGCCCAGAACGTCGTAAACAGCCCCGCACGCTCAACGCTGCCTGCCAAGGCCGGCTCAGCCGTGGCGTCCGCCTCGACAGTTGCATCCGTCTGCCCTGGCTCGGCGCCCAGGTCCGCCATTTGCATGTCAGCCGGGGCATCCGCCTGCGAGCCAACGTCGGCATCCTCGTACATGTCGTCAAAGCTCAGGCCCGGCGTGGCGATTTCGCCGGGCGAGTCGCCCAGTTCGATCTGGGCAGCATCGGCAAGCTGCACCTCATCGGCCCACTCAAAATCCGCTGGCAAACCTTGGGCGGCCGCTTCGATATCCGGCACATCCGCACCATCGAAATCGACACCGGCATTGACGACCTCAACGCTGCCGTCAAGTCCGTCTTGCGGATTGAGGATTTGGAGGTCCTCCGCGCCGTTCCATTGGGTATCTGAGTGGTACTGTCCGGAGACCGGTGCGGCGGCATCTTCTTGCCCCGCCTGGCCAGGCTCCGACGCCGTCGGTTCGGATTCAACCTCGTTACTCTCAACAGGATCTGTGGCAGCCGAGTCATCCTGTGAAGCCTCAGTCATTGGCTCCGCAGTGCCTTCCGCAACAGGCGTGGTCGGCTCAGTGGCAACGGGCGACCCTTCCGTCGTTCTGTCGTCGACGACATCGTCATCCGAGGTCACCGGAACGTTCGTCTCGGCATCCGGCTGGCTGACCGGGTGGACCCCGACGGTGTTGGGCATCGCCGCGCCACCAACCGAAGCGACGACGTCATCGTCAGCGCCGTCCTCTGGATCAACGAAGTCATCGTTGGCATCCTCATCGACCTCATCAACCGGGTCGACCTCGTCGTCATCGGCGTCATCACCGACCTCGTCAACCGGATCAATCACGTCGTCACCAGCATCCTCATCGGGCCCGCTAACCGGATCGACCGGATCTTGCACATTGTCATCCACGTTTACCACCGGATCGACCGGGTCTTCCACATCGTCATCCACATCCGCTACCGGATCGACCGGATCTTCCATATCGTCGTCCATATCCGCCACCGGATCGACCGGATCTTCCACATCGTTGTCTACGTCGGGCACAGGCGACGCATTCTGCAGTGTCCCGGCCGAATAGGCGCTGTCGCGCGTCACGATGCGTTCAATGTTCCTGTAGTTGATCGTGAAGGATTCCGTGTTGCCCATGTCGACAACGACGGTGGAGCCATCATCATTGATCTGTTCATCGCCGAAGGGAGACAGGTCCAACGTGTCCTTCCCCTGTCCACCATTGACGGTGATCACATCGCCGTTCTTCGCGTCTGTGAATTGGAACGTATCGCGGCCCTGCCCGCCGTACAACGTGTCATTGCCACCGCCGCCGTCCAGCGTATCGCGACCATCACCGCCGCGAAGCACATCGTCACCGGCGCCACCGTCGAGCGTATCGTTGCCCTGGCCGCCGACGAGTACATCATCGCCCTCGCCGCCAGTCAGTGTGTCGGCGCCGCGGCCGCCGTGCAGAACGTCAGTCCCTTCGCCACCGTCCAGCGTATCGCGACCGTCACCACCGCTGAGAAGGTCATCACCCGTTCCGCCGTCCAGGGTGTCATTACCCTTTCCGCCAGCGAGCGTATCGTTCCCTTCGCCGCCGAGCAGTGTGTCGCGGCCGTCACCCCCACGGAGGACATCGTTGCCCGCGCCGCCGTCCAGGCTGTCGTTGCCACCACCACCCGCAAGCAGATCATCGCCCGTGCCACCGTCCAGCGTGTCGCGGCCTGCGCCGCCGTGCAGGGCGTCACTGCCCTCGCCACCAATAAGTGTGTCCCGGCCGTCGCCGCCGTGAAGCACGTCGTCGCCCGTACCGCCGTCGAGCGTATCATGGCCCGTGCCGCCGGCGAGCGTGTCATTTCCGTCGCCGCCATGCAACGTGTCGGAACCCTGCCCGCCATGCAGGACGTCATCGCCTGCTCCGCCGTCAAGCGTATCATGGCCCTGCCCGCCACTGAGCGTGTCATGGCCCTCACCGCCCGTCAACGTATCAGCACCACGACCGCCGTGGAGCACGTCGTCACCAGTACCGCCATCGAGCGTATCGCGGCCATCGCCCCCGTGGAGCGTGTCATTGCCTTCGCCGCCGTGGAGCGTGTCGTTGGCGCCGCCACCGGCGAGCACGTCGTCACCGGCACCACCATCGAGCGTATCTCGCCCGCCGCCGCCGCGGAGGACGTCATTGCCCTCGTCGCCGTCGAGGCTATCCCGGCCATCGCCGCCATGAAGGACGTCATCACCGGTTCCACCATCAAGGGTATCCTGGCCCCGCCCGCCGCTGAGCATGTCGTTGCCTTCGCCGCCTATAAGCGTGTCAGCACCGCTGCCGCCGTGCAGCGTGTCGTTACCCGTTCCGCCGTCGAGGGTGTCGTGGCCACTGCCGCCGGAAAGTGTGTCATTGCTACTGCCGCCGTTGAGAATGTCGTCGCCCCCGCGGCCGATCAGTGTGTCATCCCCGCCGTTGCCGTCCAACACGTTGATGCCCGAATCGCCCGACAGGCTATCGGCCTGATCGGTGCCCCTGACGTTCTCGATACTGATCAGCATATCCTCGCTGTTGCCATGATCGGAGTCACTTCCGCTGAGGTCGATGTTGACGCCGGAGTGAGAGTCGCTGAAATCCGCCGTGTCCATCCCGGCGCCGCCGTCGAGGACGTCCTTGCCGTTGCCGCCGGAGAGAATATCGTTTCCATCACCGCCGAAGAGCGAATCGCTGCCATTGCCACCCATGAGGATGTCATTGCCGGCGCCACCGCTCAGGATGTCCTTCCCATTGCCGCCCATGATGACGTCATCGCCGCCGAGTGCATCGGCGATGTTTCCGCCGTTGCCGCCGGTGAATACGTCATTGCCTTCCGTCGCAGCCTCGATCGCGACGCCCGCATCCGCGTCCACCCAGGTAGCGGATAGGAGAATCCTCGGCTCGAGCGCTTCGATCCCGATCGCAGATTGGGCACGTCGCGCCAATCGCGTCTTCTTCTTCGCCAACACCCGTTGCGCCTTTTCGGCTTCCGCATCCTGACGGGTCGGCGCGTTTCTGTTGTTACGGTATGTGCTCATCACGACCTCCTTTCGGGTCGTCGGCGAGGGCGAACCTTATCGGACATATGAGGCCTCCATTCAGTCGGGCCTCACGAACAACATACGAATCGATCCGGCGCCAAACAAAGAAAATGTTTTCAAGGCGTGATGCAATGGCCCAAGTGGCGATTCCCACGGAATCGCCATGAATCGGGTGCGGCTCGTGAACATCGCTATTCTGCCACGGCGGGTGTTATCGACGTGTTCGCTCACTCCGGATGTCTCGCCCCCGCGAGCTGAGTCCGTATAACATTCAGCAATATTTCGCGATTGATGGGTTTGCTGACGTACTCGTTGCAGCCGACGCGAAGGCATCGGGTGCAATCCCGATATCTGCGGAGTGATTTCCAGTTCGATACGGTGGTGAAGCTGCTCCGGCAACGGAGAAACCGCCTCGTTGGCGACGTCCGTCACGCGTACTGAATTAGGGAGGCGTGAGTGCGCTGCTGTGGTTTCGACGACGGGCCAATATTCGTGCCGCTCGCGGCGACAGAATCGGACGGCATCGATGCGCATGGAGCCTTCAGATGTGCATACGGGAGGCCCCTTTTTATCGCATCCACGCCTTGAGTTCGTCGCTCGTTTCGACGAATCGGGCCGTCGCTTCGGGGTCGCTCCAATCCACGAGACCGAAGCGGATGTGGCCGTCGACAAAGGCGGCCAGCAGGGCGTGATCGCCCCTGCTTCGAACAACCTCCACTCCCACGGCGCCGGGCCAGAACGGACGCCGATTCGCAAAGTCGAACGCGCCGATCCGGTCGCTTTGGATGATCCATTCGGCGACATCGCAGTCTCGCACTTTCGCCTTGACCAGCAGCATCCATCGCCCCCGTCGGTGGACGAGGTTCGCCGATTCGAGGCTGCCCTGCTTGTGGCCACCCGCCAGCCGTGGTTCGTAGCCGGTGCTCGGACCGACACAAATCGATCCGTGATCTCGCCACGCCAGGAAATCCGCCGTGCTGGCCAGGGCAATACAGGAAGCCCCCTCCTTGGTGTTGGCCGTGTACGTCATCCAGTATCGTCCATCGTGTTCGATGAGGTTGGGATCGCGGCAGCTCGCGATAGCATCCGGCCGCCAGAATGCCCACGGGGCATCTTTGCAGGGCGATATCGGATTCGTGTCCCAGCGCCGCCAGTTAAACAAATCCGCGCTGGATGCAAGCCCGATGTCTTGCGACAGGTGCCGATTGACGCCTGTGTAGGCCATGATGAACTCGTCCCCGCGGCGCACGATACACGGCGCCCACACATGGGCCCCCTCCCACGTTCCGGGCCGGATGAGCAACACAGGTTCGTGCACTTCCCATCGGAAGAAATCCACGGTCGAAGCATGACCGAAATAGATCTCATGCCCGGGGTAGAAAGGCGTCCCCTCCTGGAGCCGGCGTTCGATGTAGAAGAAATGCAGGCGTTCGTTGTCCTCGGCGACGGCAAAATCCGCGACCGTGCCCCCGACGGGGCGAAACCCCGTTGTGATGATATCCACGTCGCGCCGACCGTAATGCCGCGCACGCATCGCCGCCAGCGTTTCCTCGAAGTGGACCGCGGTACCCGGGCCCGGTTCGCCGGCGCCGGCCGGCCGGCCTGCGAGGACAAGGATGGTGAGAATCACGACGCGATGGATTCGTCCATATG
>JAFGKA010000327.1 GCA_016928855.1 Phycisphaerae bacterium | reverse complement strand
TCCATCATCCGTGCCCGCCAGGAAGGCCTTTCGGCCGTGCTCTTCAAGCCGTTCAAAGTGGACGAACTCCTCACCGAAATCCGCGGCGCCCTCGCCGAACGCTGAGCATCCGGGCAAACAAATGGGCAGGCCGCTCGAAAACGACCTGCCCGCCGGCGTCCAGGTTCGTAATGCCGACTCCTTCTACGCGGGAACCAGCCCACATCGCTCCTTGAGGATCTTCATCGTGCGCGCCGAGATGTCGTCGGCCGCGCCGTCGGCGGAGATTTCGATCAGAAGGCCTCGCCGCTGGTAGTAGTCCGCCAGCGGCTTGGTGCTCTTTTCGTACGCTTCCATCCGGACGCGGACGGTTTCGGGCTTGTCGTCGTCGCGCAGGTAGAGCTCGCCGCCGCACTTGTCGCAGACGCCCGCCTTCTTCGGCGGCATCGCCTTCAGGTGGTACGACGCGCTGCACTGCTTGCACATCCGCCGACCGGAGATCCGCTCGATCACCTTCTCGATCGGCAGCGAGTACGACAGCACGCCGTCGAGTTTTGTGTTCACATCGGTCAGAATGCCATCCAGCGCCTCGGCCTGCGGCACCGTCCGCGGGAACCCGTCCAGCAGGAAGCCGTAGGCCCCGGCCAGGATCGCCTTCCGCTCGCGCACGAGGTCCACGACCGTCTCGTCCGGGACGAGTTCGCCGCGCACCATGTACCCGACCGCCGCTTGCAGCGCGGGGGTCAGCCCCTTGTTCTGGTTGCTCTTGGCGGCCCGGAACACGTCGCCCGTGGACAGGTGCAGGGCCTTGAGACCCTGGCTCAGCCGCGTGGCCTGTGTGCCCTTACCGATCCCCGGCGCGCCGAGCAGAATCAGCCGGGCCGGCTTGGCCGGCGCATCCGCATGTCCCGTCGCCGCCGGTGCGGCCTGGCCGCCCAATCCGATCCACGCCTCAAGATACTGTTCCATCGACATCAAGCTGCTCCTGGTGGTTTGATTTTGTGGGTCATCCGGGACCATGCCGCGTCGTCTCTGGCGGGCCCCGAAGATCCGCACGGTAACGGCTTGCCCAGCAACGTCAAGCGGCGAAGGAAGGCCAAGGGTGTTCCACAGCGAAGCCCAGCGTCACGAGTACGTGCTTAGCGTGCCTGCGCGTCTGGCTCCTTCTTGCCGAATGCGGGTCGTCGCATGGTGGGGAAGGGACGCTCGGCAAGACGGGCTACGGGCTGCTGCGAAGGGATGGACCGCCTGGGCGCACCGAAACGCGCGGCACAGCGCAGCCTTTGGAGTGCGGCGTCGCGCCGCCGCTATGGTTAGCGGCGGAGCCGCTTCTGTCGGCGACGTCACGATTTGCCGCTGCATCGCACGAGCGTGCACGAGTCTACACTACAAGTACCTTTCGCTAGGCAGGAAAAGCGGCGTCGCGCCGCCGCACTCCAAAGGGCTGACGCCTACTTCGTGACCGCCAGCGCCGGATGCCATTGGCGGCTTGTCCGCCAGTGCGCTTGGAAGGCCGCCACGGGCGGCCCCCGGAGAACGAAACCGACCTGCCGAGGACGGCACGGGCAACCGGCCTGCGGTCGGAAAGGTCCTGAAGGGGCCTCGAAACTCTGCCCAACCACGGGGTCGTTGTGCATTGGGCACGCATACATAGGATGTGGGTAACAGCAAGCTCAAGAGCAGTGACACGCGGCCGCTGAATGAGCTTCGGCGCTTTTGATGCGATTGCCCTGGGCTGACCCGCTCTCCGCCCAGGCGGGAGTTGACATCCGCGGCGGTTTGCCGTTTTTTGCGGCGGGCGGCGCGGGGTGGAGCGTAACTGCCGAGAGGAGCCCTTCGGTATGCTGAGGTCGGTTTCACGAGTTGGGCTGATCGGGTTGGTGGCGATGGCCGTCGGCCCGCAGGGTCTCCACGGCGAGTCGCCGCGGGAGAAGATCCGCGTCCTGATCGTCACCGGCGGCCACGATTTCGAGCGGGAGGCGTTCTTCGAGCTCTTTAGGTTGCTGCCGGATGTGACGTTCACCGAGGTTCGCCACCCGGACGCCCACAAGCGCTTCGCGCCGGCCGCCGGAGCCGAAGCGGAGAGCGATCAGGTCGCCGACGACTTTGACGTGATCGTGCTCTACGACCTCTGGCAGGACATCTCCGAGCAGGCCAAGAAGGATTTCGTCTCCCTCCTGCGGCGGGGCAAGGGGCTGCTCGCCCTCCACCACTGCATCGCCAGCTATCAGAAATGGCCCGAATACGAGAAGATCATCGGTGCGAAGTACCACGTTCCGGGCCTGTCCGACGAGCCGCCCTCCAGTTTCAAGCATGGCTGCGAGATGAAGATCCACGTCGCCGAGCCAGACCATCCCGTCGTGGCCGGCATCAAGGACTTCACGATCCACGACGAAGCGTACCTCCGGATGCGGTTCAGCCCGGACGTCAAGCCGCTGCTGACGACCGACCACCCGGACAACGACCCGGCTATCGCCTGGGCACGTCGCTACGGCAATGCACGAGTGGCCTACATCCAGCTCGGGCATGACTCAAAGGCTTATGGCAACGAGAGTTACCGCACACTTGTCGGCAACGCGATCCGCTGGGTGGCCTGCCGCAGTCCTGAGGCGAAACCCGACAAGGACGGCTTCGTCTCGCTTTTCGACGGCAAGACGCTGGACGGTTGGGTCCTGATGGGCGAGCCGGACGGCTTCTTCGTCAAGGACGGCGTCATCCGCAGCGAGGGCCGCCAGGGGCGATGGCTTCGCTTGGTCCGCCAGTACTCGGATTTCGTCCTGAAGCTCGAGTGGCGGGTCGCGGAAAACGGCAACAGCGGCGTCTTCCTCCGGGCCGGCGAGGGCGCACAGCCTTGGCTGGGCGGCATTGAGGTCCAGATCACCAACGCGCCCCGCGATGATCTGCACTGTACCGGTTCGCTCTACGGGGTGGTGGCGCCGAATCCGCGGCCGGATGAATCGGCCGACAAGTGGCACGCGTTCGAGATCCGCTGTGAGGGGCCGCGCATCGCCGTGGCCGTCGATGGGGTGGGCGTCGTCAACGCCGATTGCAGCACCATCGACGCGCTCAAATCGAAGGCCCGCCGTGGGTATATCGGCTTGCAGGATTCCCACGCCCGCAAGGGCTGCTGGATCGAGTATCGCAACATTCGATTGAAAGATTTGGCGTCTACGGCGCCACGCGTCAAGGATGCCGAGAGAGGCAGCGAGTGAGCGAGTTAACGAGTGAGCAAGTTCGGACTGGCTGCCTTGCTCACTTGCCGCCTCCTTTTCTTTGGAGACAGTGCTTCTGATGCCAGAAGGTCCATGGATCGAATCTCCGCCGGCGTTGTTCGCGTTTCTCGCGTCGATTGTGGCGTGCATTTTCTGGCTGTCGCAACAGCCGGCCCTGCAGCGATTCTTCCGGTACTTTCCCGCACTGATCTGGACCTACTTCGTGCCGATGGCGTGCTCGACGCTGGGGATCATCCCGAATACGTCGCCGCTGTATGGCCCGGTGATGCTGTACGTTGTTCTGCCGGCGGTGATCGTGCTGCTGCTGGTGCCGTCGGAGACGCGGGCGATTGCCCGACTCGGCGGCAAAGCCGTCGCGATGATGCTCATCGGCACGCTGGGCATCGTGCTCGGCGCCGGCATCAGCTTCGGGTTGTTCACGGTGATCCTGCCGGCCGGCACGTTCGCCCCGGATACGTGGAAGGGCATTGCCGCGCTGTCGGGCTCGTGGATCGGCGGCAGCCCCAACATGGCCGCGGTGGCGGGCAGTCTGGGTACGGATCCGACGCTGCTGGGCAAGATGGTGGTCGTCGATACCGTCTGCGCCTACACCTGGCTCGGTGTGCTGATCGCTCTGATCGGCGTGGAAAAGCACATCGACCGCTTCAATCGGGCCGATTCGAGCATCATCCACGAACTGGCCGCCCGCCTGTCCGCCCGTCACGCTGAACGCGCCCGCCCGCTTCGTCTGCCGGATTTCACACTGATGATCGGCCTCGCATTCGCCGTGAGCCAGCTTTGTCTGTTCGGCGGCAAACTGGTCGCGGCGCAGGTCGACGCGGTCGAGGCCGCCTCCGGTTTCATGGCCCGCGTGAATCTGAGCGAGGTCCTTTCCGCGTTTGGCTGGGGCATCTTGTTGACCACCGGCGCGGCCATCGTGTTGTCGTTCACACGCATGCGCGACCTCGACGATGCCGGTGCCATGTCCGTTGGTTATGGGGGCCTGTATCTGCTGCTGACGACGTTCGGCGCGCAGGCGGACCTTCGACTGATCGAGGCCGACGATCTCTGGCTGTTCGCGGTTGGTGCGACGTGGTTATTGATTCACATCGTTGTGCTCGCCCTCGGAGGGCGGCTGTTGCGCGTGCCGTTCTTCATGGTCGCGACGGCGTCGATGGCCAACGTCGGGGGTACGGCGTCCGCGCCGGTGGTGGCGGCGGCGTTTCACCCGAGCCTGGCGGCGGTAGGGCTCCTGATGGCCATTCTCGGTGGGATTATCGGTACGCCGGTCGCGCTGCTCGTGGTCGGAAAAATGGCCGCCGCGATTGCCTCGGGAGGCGGCTAGGGTAGAATAAGATAGAAGCCTTCGATCAGGGGGCGGGCGATATCGGCGGTTTCGTTTGAAAGGACACGGCAATGCGGCCAGAACCACCTGTGGACAGATGCCCACTGACACGCGGTCGGCGCTGCGGACAACGTTTTTTTGCCGTGTCAACCCGCTGCGGAACAGATTTTCAGAAAAAAGTACGGCCCGCCTCCGGGCTGGCCGGCTGCGTGGTCTCGTATTCCGGACGAATACCAACTGTAACCTCTTTTCCTGGAAATGCTTATATGGATTCTACGTCCATGGGCGCCTGCCGCGGGGGCGGCGGGCAGAAAACTCGGCAGGGTCCGAGTTTTGGCCGGTTCAGGGGTTGCAGAGGGTTTTATATAACGATATACTCCAATGAGAGCGGTTGGTTCGATATGCGATCCGGCAATGCCGGAGTGGACCGGGCCTAGCCAGCGGCGGAACGGTGCCCGTTGGCGGGTGAAACTATTTCGTATTCAGGAAGAAGTAATATGATTCGGAAACATGCACGTACTGGGCATGCGGGGACACGGGGCGCTTTCACGCTTATCGAGCTATTGGTCGTTGTGGCCATTATCGCGCTGCTGATTTCGATCCTCCTGCCGTCGTTGGCCCGCGCAAGGGAGAACGCTCGCGCGGTCCTCTGCCTGGCGAACCAGAAGCAGTTGGGCTACGGGTTCGTGATGTACACGGGGGACCACAAGGGCATCCTGCCCGGGCCGATTCACATGGTCATGTACATCAACTCCGCCAAGCTCTTCTACGCCCAAGGGGCCGCAGGGGAGGCCTTCTTCAAGACGAATCTGCCGTATTTCCTCGGCCGATATATTGGCGACAAGGGAAAGAGTTCGGAAATCATCGATTCGATCGCCACCTGTCCATCGGCCGAGCGGATCAGCGTGGCGTCATCGGCTGGTCAGCCGTGGACGTACCAGCCCAAGAATCAGATGATTGCCAACACCGGGGCTGGCGCGGGGTCGGACGATAAGACTATGATCGTCAGATATAAGACGAATCCACCGAACTATTTCGGCTATTTGAACCAGGGGCAGAACCCGTTAACGCTGCCCCCGGCAAACCAGCCGAAGAACATCGACAAGATCAAGAGGGCGGCCGAGGAATGGGCCATCGCGGATCTCTGGTACTGGCGTGCAGGCACTGGTGGGCGAGGCAGCGTCACGGTACGGGTGGGCACGTGGCCGTTCGCGCTCGAGGAAGGGGTCAGTGGTTCGGTTTCGAATAACGGCCTGAAGGTTCCGGCGTTCCCGTATCATAATACGACAAAGACGTTTTCCCAGGACCTGTTGACGCAGGACAACGCGATCAATTCGCCGCGACTGACCACGGGCAAGACGAATGCGGTGTTTTTCGACGGCCATGGCGAGGGGGTCCGGAATTGGCGGGGTACGGTGAATCCGGGCTGATTGATTTTTTTCCCGGCGCCGGCTTTCGGGGGTTGCATCCGGGGCCGGTTTCGGCTATGCTTGAGTAGGGGAATGGCGGCGGCTCGGTGGAGTTTCTTTGAGATCCGCCGCCGGTGCTGTGGCCGAGGATGGGAAAGCGTTATCGTAAGTCGCTGCTGCAAAAACACTTCGAGGCGAGCGGCGACTTCGATGGAAAAAGAAGCGAGACGGGGAGGTGGCGTTCACGTTTCTGCCCGCATCCCATCGCTTCTTGAATGTGTGTATGAGTGAGGAGGCGGGAAGGTCTCGCCCCGAAAAGCATATCGGTGGTAGGCTCCTGTTAGGCACGTAGCTGTGCCGGGGGCGAAAAGCAAAGAGGAGGAAAAAGTTATGAAGGCGAAACTGTTGGTGAGTGCAGTGGTGGCACTGGCGTGTGTCAGCACTGCGAGTGCGGCTGTGATTATGCAGGACGATTTTAGTGGGTATCCGTACGGCAGCCCTATTCCGGCAATTTGGGAAGCCGATGGGAGTTTGGGTACAAACGCTTTAATCGTTCCGGGCGGCGTTTCGGTTAACCCCGACAACTCGACGCCGGCCCTCCGGATTACGACGGGCGCCATTCCGGCGGCCCGCCTCTTCACCCCCACCATGGCCACGGATGAAAACCCGTTGGTAATCCAGTCGGACGTCTATGATGGCATGTACGACGACATTTACAACACCCGCCAGACAATGAGTTTGCGCACCACGGGTGTCAACGGCAGTGCGGGGTGGTTCGAGCTCGGTATGTACCAGAATTCGACCCATTACTCGACTCGGGCCTACCTCAATGGAGGAGCCGGCTGGTTGACTTTCCCTGGCGCGGAGCGGGCAGTGGGCTGGCACACCTTGAAGATGACGCTCACGTCGAACGTGATCACGTGGACGATCGACATGGACAGGGACGGTACGCCCGAGTACACGACGTCGGCGACGTTCCTCAATACCCCTACGTGGGACAAAATCCGCGTGGGGGGGCCCAGCGCCGGCGTTAACTATCCGGCCAACTGGGATAACGTCGTTGTTGAGACGGTGCCCGAGCCCGCCACGCTGGCGTTGCTCGGTCTTGGCGGTCTGTTCCTGCGTCGTCGCAGGGCCTAAGCGGGAGGCTCCCGCGCGTAGCGTGAGGGGCGCTTTCCGCTGACGTTGCAGCAGAGGCGGACCGGGTTCCTCACAGGGCGGCCTTCCGTTTTTCGCGGGGGCTGTCCGGTTCGAAGCAGATGAGAATTGAAACCGTGTGTGGGCGGGCCAAGCCGCCCGCCCCACACGGGCTTTTATCGAAGCGGCTTCGGAATAAATGAGGGAGGCGTGGAGAGGAACAAACTGAATCCTGATGCCAACATGCCAAGGGGGACGGTGGAACGGAGGCACAGGGAATAGGGGGGCCACGACGGCGGCGTCGAACATGGTGGAGCGGGCTCCAGGGGCCCAAGAAGGGGAGGAAGACCACCCGGGGCGCTCCGAAACGAATGGAATTGTGGACCTAGCGTATCGAGGAGGATGAGGACACTATGAAACGTCTAATGAGCCTTCGAGTTGGTGCGGTGGTTGGAGCTGTGCTGCTCCTGACTGCCCCCGTAGCGTTCGGTGCGACCCGGACGTTCGACTATAACAACGATCCGTCTTCGCACGACCCGTATGGCTGGCCGGATGCCGACGAGGTCAATCGGACGCCCCCGCCGATCTTCAACATGCCCGCGTACAGCACGCAGACCGTTGGGTTCATCGGGGCTGACGGCACGGGTTTTGGCCACGGTGGTGCCGGCGACAACGGCAATGACACATTTTTGACGCATTGGTTCTACTATGCTCCCACGGTGGAGACGGACAACAACTCCCAGGAAATCCGTTTTAGTTGGGCCGACAAGACGGACGACACGTCGTGGGTCCGTATCATCACCGCGGCGGCGTCCGGCGTGACGCCGATCTTCCCGAACCCGACCGTGGACATCGGTGACGGCAGCTCGATCAAGATGAAGTTCCTGGTCTATCTGGAGAAGGACGACGGTGGCGGCGGAATGGTCGAGAACACCGCCGGCCAACTCGAGGTGGCGCTCGTTCTCCGCGAGACCGGTAACGCGCTGCCGTTGGGTGAAGATGGCGGCGCTACCACCGGCAACCTCGAGTTCGTCGGTGTCGACGCAAGCCAGACGAACGGGACGACCTCGCCGTATACGCCAATCGGCGGCACCGCGCTAACCAGCAGCGGTGGTGCGTTGACCGACTGGCAAGGCTACGCCTGGTACGAGGTCGAATGGGCGTTCGGTTCGGACAACACGAAGGTGACCGTGACGGTCGATGGCGGCACGCCGCAGACGCTGGACATCGCCGGTTGCATCAACGGCGACGGGATCCTGTCGGCCGCCGACGATCGCGCCACGCTGGCGGGGCTGGCAATCCGCAAGCCCGCGTTGGACGACGATACGATGAAGATCTTCCTCGACGTGGATGACATCGTCATTTACTCGCCGGGGACGGATCCGCCCATCCTTCTGGATGCCGGCCTCGCGGCTTTTGATACCAGCGTGCGTGTTGGTTTCATCGACGGCATCACGCCGGCCGACAATGTCAAGCTGTACATCGACTACATCAGCGACGGGCTGGGCAATCCGGTCGTCGTGGCGACGGCCGAGCACGGCGTCGGTGGCGTCGATCTGACCGACGGTCAGCACACTTTCGATCTGGCCAGCCTGGGCGCGTGGTTGCGCGTCGGCGATGAGGTCTCTGCGTCGCAGACGGTTGCGTCGGTCGAGAGCCCCCGTTGCGTCGCGATCACCGTGACAGCGGGCAGGCTCATCGACGATTTCGAGGCTACGATCGCAAATGGTGGAACCGCCGACCCGCCGGTCGATGACTACGAGATCTGGTACGCCATCATGGGCGCCAACTGGTTTGGGACCATCGATGGCGCCACGCTGGATGGCAGTCAGGCCCTTAGAATTGGCGACGGCGGCTACATGAACGGTATCTACCGGATCTACGCCAGCGTGATTCCGGCAGACGGCACCTACCACCTGACCGCGGACATGCATGTGAGCGAGGACCCGGCGCAGCCCAATTCGATTCGTGCGTATGAGATGGGTGTGATCGTCAACGGTCAACACCGCACGAGCGGCACCTGCCACAACCAAGCCATCCATGCGGTGGATCTCACGCAGCCGGGCAACGCCGTAGCGTCGTACTTCGGTCTGACGTCGGGTGATGACACGTCGCTTCCGACGCAGAACATCGCGACGAACGCGTTCTATGCTGAAACGGGCGACACCCTGCTGATCGTCTTCAGCACAAACGTGCATACGGCGTGGGAGAACGTAGCCTTCCTGGACGGCCCCGACGGCATCCCTGGAACCTGCGACGATCGCCTTGATATGGTGGATGGCTGCGAAGTCGCGTATTACGACGAGTTCTGGAACGAGTGCTACTCTTCCCAGCCTAATGCCCAAATGACGGGCGATGTCACGGAGAGCCGTGCGAATACGTCCGCGGTCTGGGGCAGTTACCCCGCCGTGGCGAGCATTCAGGTGGACAACATCTCGCTCATGACCGAGTGCGTCCCGTCGTGCGCGATAGTGCCCCCGGTGACGATCTCGGGCGTCCTGGTGGCGGGCCAAACATCGGTGACCGTGACATGCGTGGACCCATCGCCGAACGCCGTGACCGTCTATGACCTCGACTCGGCCACACCCACGACGCCGATCGGCC
This sequence comes from Phycisphaerae bacterium, assembly GCA_016928855.1. GTDB lineage: Bacteria > Planctomycetota > Phycisphaerae > UBA1845 > PWPN01 > JAFGKA01. Next base: position 2,519 of record JAFGKA010000327.1, on the reverse strand, counting down.
AGCTCACGAGTGGCTTTGCCGGGACGGGAACCGAGGTCGTGCCGGTCACGCCGCTGGTCAGCGGCCACGCGATCGTGGCCACGCAGAGTATCTGGCTGGGCATTTGCGGCATGTACGAAGCCTGCATGCCCGCCGGCGGCCCGATCGTCGATAGCTGCACACAGATCTCTGCGGTCAGCGTCAGCCCAATTGGTCTGGACGCCGGCAGCACAAACGTCACGGTTGAGGGCGTGGATCCGTCGGCCGAGGTGGTGACGGTCTACGTGAACGACGTCGCCGTCGCGCCTCCGATCCCGCCGCTGGTCAAGGGCGACGTGGTCAAGGCGACGCAGACGATCTCCGGCATCGAAGGCTGCCTGCCGGCCACCGGCGTGATGGTCGGTTCTGGTGGCAACAGCAGCATTATGCTGTGCGTCGGTATCCGCGAGACGAACCCGTCCGGTGCCATCGGTGAGGATGGCGGCCTTGCGAGTTCTTCGATCGAATGGCTCGGTGCGACGACGGCCGGCGGCGCGCCTCCTGGCGGCGTGCAGATCGTGCCCAGCAACGACTGGCAGACGGTCACGTTCGACCCGACGTCGGATCCGATCGTGAGCTTCAACCTCGGTGACGGTGCATTCGCCGACGCCAAGGGTGTGCTTGAGCATCTGGCCATCAGTGCCGATCCGGCCAGCCCGGATGTTGGACCGTACACGCTGTACGTGGACAACATCACGAGCGGCGGGGTCAACTTCGGTAGCTTCGAAACGTACGCTGAGGGTACGGAAGTTATCTTCCGGGCTCCGGGCCTCTCGGGTACGAGCGGACCGCACCTGTCCGGTGGCAGCAGTGCCGTGGTCGTCACCAGCACGGGTGATGGCAGCACGAACAGCAACCGGATCCAATGGCGGTTCACGGATGAGGCGAGCAGTCACTGGGTCCGCGTCGTAACCCAGGATACGGCGAACGTGCCGAATCCGATCGTCAGCCTGACGCAGCCGATCACGTTCCGCGTCAAGCTGGCGCCGGCGCCGGTGATGTACAACCTGACCGCCAGCGTTGTTGGCGGGAATGGTTCTGTCGCGCCAACGTCGGGTACGTACGTCGAGAACACGGACGTTGATCTTCTGGCGACTCCGGATCCCGGCTTCCAGGTCAAGGCCTGGACGGGCACCGACAATGATTCGCTGAAGACCAACGAGAACACGGTCACGATGACGGGCAACAAGGTCGTCACGGTCGAGTTCGAGGCCGAGCCGCCGCTGTGCAACGATCCGGTGCAGGATACCGACGGTGACGGTGACGTTGACCTGGTTGACTTCGGTGTGTTCAGCCAGTGCTTCAATGGCCCGAACCGCGCGTACGGCGTGTCGTTCCCGGCAGACCTGCTCGCGAAGTGCGGATGTATCGATCAGGATGGCGACGATGACGTCGACCTGACGGACTTCAGCGTATTCGCATCCTGTTTCAACGGTCCGAACCGGGCGCCGGCTGCCGGCTGTCCGTAAGGTTCCTTCGACGCCTGTGACGCAGGCGGATTGTTGAGTGCATGCGCAGCGATGGATCGCGATGCACGAGGTAGGTCCATCGCGCCAGCGGATACGTGATCATGCCCTGGTGGACAATCCAGGCGTGCGGGCCGAGTTCGTGCCGCGGCGTTGCGATCCAGGCGGGGAGGATATAGCCGCGGGGTTCATCGATCATGCCGAGCCGGTCGCCGCGATGGGCCATGATCGTCTGGCCCTGGTTGCGCACCCGGACGAACTGATCCATATCACCCGTGGCTTCGTACATCGCCACGAAGGCCTTCAGGAGGTAGCTCTCGCTCCAGGCGAGCACGCCGGCGTCCGTGCTCTCCACGTATGCGCCGAGGTTCCGTATGGCCTCGGCTTCGTAATACGCATCGATCGCAACTTGCGCAATCGCGTCCGGCGGGCAGACATCCACCGGCTCAGCCTTCGCCGCAGCGAGCGTCGAACATACGAGGAACGTGATTGAGAGAAGCGCACGTCCACACAGGAAGGTGGTTGCATACGTGCTGGCTGCCGCCGCAATACTTCTCGAAACCCCCCGCATCCGCCGCACCTCCACGATGAGCGTCATGACGTGTCCAGTGCCGCGCCCTGTCCTTTGAGGTTATATCGTATTCGTCCCGGCTGCACGAAGGCCCCGTGCCCGAGAGGCGCCGAGCGCTGCCGGTGTCCACGTGGGGGGGTTCGCGCTATCGGCGGGACGCGGTCGCCGGCTCGAAGCCCGGTTGATGGCTCTTCGTGGTGGTTTCCTGAAGGTTCTGCCAGGTGGCGGCGGCCTTGTCGACGAGGCCCATGCCTTCGAGGGCCAGCGCCAGATTCGCCGTGAATTCCGGGTTCTGCGGATTGCTCTGGCTGCAGCGTTCGAAATGCTCCACCGCCAGCTCGAAATGGCTCCGGTCGGCGAACAGGCAGCCGAGCTGATAGTGCAGATCGACGTAGTCGGGCTTGAGGGCCAACGCCTGCTGCATCACGCGGATCGCTTCGCTCGTCTCGTCCAGCTCGCGCAGC
>JAFGKA010000326.1 GCA_016928855.1 Phycisphaerae bacterium | reverse complement strand
GTTTCGCCGGCCTGGTCCCGGTTCTCGGCGGTGATGGTTCGGGTCGGCGTGTATGCGGCGTGCGCGAGCAGCCCCTCGACCTGCAGCAAGGGTGCATCGGCGCGTCGAAGTCCATTGCCGTACATGTAGTGCGCGATGACGTCGGGCTTGCGGATGAATTCACGGACGCGCTCGAAGTAGCCCAGCAATGCCAGCAACAGCAGCATTGGAACGATCGATACCGCGCGCGGCAGCCACATCGGCTTGAGGACGCCCCAGGTTGCAATGACCAGCACGGTCGCGGTGGCCGCGGCGATGAGCCAGGCGACGGTTCGATGCCAGGCCTCGAAGGCCTGCGTGCCGAGCGCGACAGGCAGATTGCCGACCATCGCTTCCGGGATCGAGACCCAATAGTACCAGGCGCCGGCCAGGCACAGCCCTGCCCAGGCGAGCGTCCAGAGCGAGACGAACCGCACGGCCTGCGACCGGAACGGGCTGGCACGGTTGGTAAAGAAGTAGACGAGCAGCAGCGAGAAAATGCCTGCTCCGGTCATCGCCAGTGGCGTGCGGAAGAGCAACTGTGGAAGGTAGATCGGGTTGAGGGTGCCGTGCAGGAAGCTCGGCCGGTTCAGCCAGAGGCCCGGATCCATCATAAAGCCGAGAATCGCCGTGATGATCACCATCGTCAGCCACGAGCAGACGCTCAGCGCCATGCCGAGACGGATGTGCCGACGCTTGCGCGGGCCCCGCCAGTGTTTCCAGGTCAGGAAGAAGGTGAGGATCAGGCTGACCTCCAGCGTGAACACGATCCACTCGGAGAACCACGCCCAGAAGAAGATGCGGATCAGGCTGCCGATCGCCATCGGGCTGACGAGGGCGGTCGAGAACCAGATGCCGACGCCGGTCATCGCGCCGAGACTGGTCGTGATGATGAAGCAGACTGCCAGCAGCCGATAGGCCAGGCGATCCCAGTCGGCGTTGCCGGTGCGGTGGCCCCACCATTCCATCAGTGTGATCAGCGGCATCGCGCCGACTGCCAGGGCGTGGCTGATGGTCACATGCACGATGGCGATAACGGCGATGAGTGTCCGGTTGCCGATGAGGTCAAGATGAAACGCGGGGAAATCCATAGCACTCTATCCGTCAGCGTTCGACGCGTCTTCGCCCGACTGGGTGAGCATTGTACAGGGGGGTGCCGTACTGGGAAAGCCGCCGCCCTCATGTATGAACCGCGGGCGAGTACGCTGGAATGTGGAGCGATCGGAGTCGTGATATCGTGTTGGCCGAATGCCGTCACTCACCTAAGGTCAGCTCGAGCATCCTGACTTCCATCACCTGCCCGCCGGGAATGTTCAGGGCACGGAGCGTCAGGGTGTCGCGGCCTGGCTTGAGCGTGATCACACCCAGTCGCAGCGGCCGGAAGTCTTTGACGTAGGATTCGCCCTGGCGTGAGACGCGATCGTCGGCGGCGCCGAGAAGCGGTGGATCGTGCGCCTCGGCGACGCGCGCCCCAATCCGGTCGCTGCCGCCACTCAGCTCAACGGTCGAGCCGACGTCCGGTTGCGGGCAGGTGTAGTAGAGCGTGGCCGTGTACTCGCCCCCAGTGGCTACTTCGACATCCCACGTGATCGAGTCGTCGGTGCTCGTCCAGTTCGTGAAATAGGAACAGTTGGGCGCCCGGGCGCTGCGCTGCACGTTGCCGTGCGGCAGCCCGTCGCGGGCAGGCAACTGTGTCAAGGGGAACTGCCGATAGCCCACCGGATATGGACGATCGTCGTGCTTCAGGCCGGGCAGAAGCTCGTTCTTCCATCTATCGGAGGCTTCAGTCAGGCGGCGGGCGACGTCCGCTTGCCTGGCTGCGATATCGCGGTGCTGGCCGGGGTCGGCCTGCATATCGAACAGGCGGCCGGTCGCGTCGAGGCGGTACTGCTGCGTGCGGACGCTGATCTTCCCGCCCCAATGCGAAACGATCATGCGATCGGGCCAGTCGATTGCGGTGGCATCATCCGTCAACGGCGACTTCAGACTGACGCCGTCGAGCGGCTTGCCGCCGGCGAGCCGAATGCCGGCCAGTTCTGTCAGTGTCGGCAGCAGGTCGATCGCGCCGGCGATCTGCGGGATGCGCCGGCCGGCGGCGATGTGCCCCGGCCAGCGGATGAAGAGTGACGAGCGGACGCCGCCTTCGTCCGTGGAGCCCTTGCGGCCCTTCATGCCGCCATTCCAACGCCAGCCATTGGGGCCGTTGTCGCTGAAGTAGATCACGATGGTGTTGTCCGCCAGTTTCAGTTGATCGAGTTTCTGGAGGATACGGCCCACGTTCCAGTCAATGTTCTCGCACATGGCCAGCGCGGCCCGCGTGTGGGCGACGTCCTCGCTGACCCGGGAGTCGGCCCGCATCGTGAGTTCGAGGTCTGCGAATTTGCGGTAGAAGCGATCCGGGACCTGCATCGGTGAGTGGGGCGTGTTGTACGGTACGTAGCAGAAGAAGGGGCGGTCGCGGTTCTGCTCGATGAACCGGATCGCGTGGTCGGTCAGGTCGTCGGTGATGTATCCCTTGCCCTGGACCGGCGTGCCGTTGTGATCGAGTGGCGGATCGAAGTAGGTTCCCCAGTGGCCGGACGTGAATCCGTAGAACTCGTCGAAGCCGCGCGCGTTCGGATGGTAGGGATACTGCGTTCCGTTGTGCCATTTGCCGAACGCTCCGGTGGCATAGCCGGCGGCCTTGAACACGTCGGCGATCGTCTGCTCGTCGAGGTCCAGCCGTTCGCCACCTGTGCTCACCCCGCGGACGCCGCCGCGCGGGTGATACCGGCCGGTCAGGAACTCCGCCCGCGTCGGCGCGCAGACCGGGCAGACGAAGAACCGCTCAAAACTGGCGCCGGCCGCGGCCAGCGAATCAATGTGCGGCGTGGCGAGGTTGGTATTGCCGTTGACGCTGAAGTCGCCCCAGCCCTGGTCATCGGCCAGGACGACGACCACGTTCGGCCGTTCCGCGGCGGGAGCCATTCGCGCGACGCCGGACGTCAGAGCAACAGTTACGCAGCCGACCAGCAACGATGCATGCCGGTTCCTCATGACAGCATTCCTCCGTGCGAACAGCGTCTTCAACCGTGTGTTACCCTTCGATGAGCAGTTTCTTCAACTGTGTGCCACTGCTCTGCGAGCAGTGTCTTCTCCGCGAGCACAGCAACCCCATGAGTCGATTCGCCTCACCCGCCCGCCCGGCCGCACCTACGACCCCTTGGGCCACGCCCAGTCGCGTTCATAGATCACGTGCCCGCTAGGCGTCAGCCCCAGGCGCTCGTACGCGCGGATGGCAGCTTTGTTGTCCTGTTCGACGTAGAGCCGCAGGCCGCAGACCTCGGGATCCTGTCGGGCGAGCGACTCGACATGCTCGAGCATCGCGCGCATCACACCCTGGCGCCGACAGGCCGCCGCGACATACACGCTCTGGATCCACCAGAACACCTTCGCCCGCCAGTCGCTCCACTCCAGCGTAATCATCACCTGGCCGATCAGCTCGCCGTTTCGCTCGGCCACGAAGTAGCGACACAGATCCGGCCGGCCGAGCGCTTTGTCCACGCCGGCGCGGACCCGGTTACGGTCCAATGTGATGTGTTCCGAATCCCAGGCGACGCCACAGTTGAACTCGGTGATCATCGCCGCGTCGTCGGGGCGCGCGTCGCGCACGTGCAGGGTCGATTGATTACTCATGCAATTGAATTCCCAGGTCCGCGGCCGTCGCTTTCATCTCCGCCATCATTTCGCCAAGGAGTTCGACCGCCTTGTCCGTGTATCGATTCGCTTCGTGTTCCTTCCGCACGGTTGCTTCCCATAGCGGTAGCGTGGTCCGGGCCTGATCGAGGCTGTCGATGTAGTCCCGGAACGCCCGTTTCGCAGTCGGCCGGTCCGCCTCGGCGATACCGTCCGGCGTGACGATCGATCGCAGGGACCATAACGCCGCGAGCGACCGCACATAGCCCTCGACGATCAGGCTTTCCTGCAGGTACGTCGGCACACCCATGCGCCGGGCCAGCGTGACCGCGTGCTTCGCGGCGACGACGTCACGATCGAGCTGCTCGGCCGACTTGATATCGCCCCACGGCGAGCGGTACACGCCCCAGAGCACGAAGCCCAGTTCGGGGAGCTTACCTTCTTTGAGTTGCCGTGCAACGTTCGCCAGGGCCTTGCGCTGTTCGCCGGCGGGCCAGTCCGAGCCGTAGACATTCCAGGCGACCGGCCCGAGCGTCTGCGACCACTCCGTGAACAGCGCTGGATCGTCGAGCCCTTCGCGCACGGCCCAGGAAAAGGCGAATTCCCGCGGCGAGCGTCCGTTGGCGTTCCAGGACCATTCGGCGACTGCTTCGACGTTGAAAAGCCCGTAGCCGAGTCGCGGGGTCGAGTAGCCGAGCAGGCCCGACATGCCCTTCTTGGCAAACTCGCGCATTCGGTAGTGGATGAAATCGGCGCCGGTGAATGGCTGGGCCATTGCCACGAAGGCGCAGATGTTGAAGCATACGCCTGCCCAGCGCCCCTCGCGCGCCAGCGGCACAAGAGCCGGCAGGACCATGGGCTCCTCGCCCGTCGTGTAGGTCAAGAGGCTGTGGTAGTACCAGATTTTCACTTCGGGCGGCAGTTCGCGGAACACGGCTTCGTTTCCGTCGGCGGTTTCCTCGCTGGTCAGGATCCGCAGCCCCACGTCCGGTACGCGGGTCTTCGCCTTGTTCCAGGCGGCTACGATCGCGCGGGCTTCGAGCATGTCGCGGTCCGTCTTCGCGCACTCGGCGCAGCGGCAGCCGCCTTGGCCGTGCAGGTTCTCTGTCATCCAGACATCCACTTCTGTTATGCCCGGCATGGTGGCATAGCCGACGATCCAGTCGGCGAGGATGTCGATGAAGACCGGCTTTGAGTAGCAGATCGCGCCTTCCTTGCCGCCTTGGCCTTTCAGTTCCGGGTAGACGTTGAAGAGGCCGTGGCCGTAGAGCTGTTCGAGGTGCACAATGGCCGGGACGGGATTGATTCCGTACGTCGGGCCGTGTTCGACCATGACCCGCTTGTAGTCCGCGAGGGCGACGGTGGCGCGTTTGTCTTCGGTGACGCGGCTGGTGGCGATTTGCTCCATGTAGTTCATCTTGCGGTCCGAGAGCCACCGCAGGTGATCGCACGCATCGCTGCCCCACAGGCCGCGGTCGCCGATGTCGGGCCAGTCCGTCACCTCGCAGATTGGAATTGAGACCTGGCGGGCTTCGGCCCTGGCCCGGATCAATTGCTGAAGGGTTTTGGCTGCGTAGTAGAGGCCGCGGGGTTCCCGTGCCACGCAGCGCAACACGCTGCTCCGTTCGTCGGGCACAATACGGTACGCCTGGTCGGCGTTCTTGAGGCTCGCCAGCGCCTGCGCGGCCTCGCTGCCAAGCTCAAGCGTGATCGTGAACACGGGTGATTGGGTGGCCGGGCCGTCCGGTGGCTGGCCGAGACATTCGCGCAATTCTCTGACGGCCTGCGCCACGAGCGGCGGCGCCGTGTCGGCGGTGACGATGTGAACCTGTTGGGGGGCAACAACGACGCGGCCGGTGATCGCGACCTGTTTCGGCAGGGGTACCACATGGTGTAGCCACGCCGCGGCTTCTGGTTCCGTAACGGGTTGGGGCTTGCCGGCCAAATCGGCCGTTGAGGTCGAAACCAGCACGCCGAGAACCATGATGGCGACGAGTCGGGACGGACGCATTTGAGGTCTCCTTATCGCACGGGGCCGGACGGGTCGTCGCCCTTCAACGGGATGTGCATCGGTATTGTACACGGCCTGGATCGTTGGCTGCAAAACGCCTGCGCGCGGAAGACAAGTTTGCTCATTTGGCATTTCGCGGCGCAGCGGGGATGATGCCGCACCGGGGATGTCGCGGAGGCTTGGGGGCGAACACAGGGAGTCGTTTCGGTGCTCGGAGCTGCGCACACGGCCAAGCTGGGTCTGCTCGACGGGGGGATCGTGCTTGGCTATCTGGTCTTCGTGTTCGTGATCGGCGTCTGGATGGGGCGGCGGGCGAGCCTGAACATCGAGTCGTATTTCCTGGGCAATCGTTCGATCCCCTGGTGGCTTCTCGGTGCCAGCGGCAGCAGCAGTTTCTTCGACATCACCGGCACGATGTGGATGGTGTCGGTCTTCTTCGTGCTCGGCATGCGGGGGTTGTGGGTCCACTGCTTCTGGGCGTTCCCGCTGGCCGGCATCGTCATGGCGTACAAGGCGAAATGGGCCTACCGCAGCGGCGTGCTGACGGGTATGGAGTGGCTCGTGTTTCGCTACGGTCACGGCCCGGCCGGCCAGGCGGTGCGGCTTGTCTCCGTACTGGTCGGCATCGTTGCGATGGTGCTGATGCTTGGCTACGCGGGCACCGGCGTCGGCAAGTTCCTCGAAGAGTTTCTGCCGCTGACGAAGGCCCAGATTGTGCCGCTGCTGTTCGCGTTCACGGGGCTCTACGTGCTGCTGGGCGGGTTTTTCAGCGTCGTGTACAGCGACCTCTTTCAGACAGTGTTGCTGTCGTTTGCCGCTGTCTACATTGCGGTCGCCGCGTTTCTGCAGATTGATCCGGAACACTTCCGGCAGATGGTCGGGGCCGACTGGTTCGACCTGCGGCCGCTCTGGCAGTTGGCCGACGCCCCGGTCGAATACGCCGAGCCTTTCGGTCTGCTTATCATGCTCTGGGTCGGCAAGGGCCTGTTCGCCATGTTTGGCTCGGCCGGCGGCGTCGAATTTCAGCGTTTCTGCGCGGCGCGCAGTGACGCCGAGGCCTCCAAGGTCGGCCTGGCCTGGGGCGTGGTGATCAGTATCCGTTGGGCGCTGGTGATGGGCATCACCGCATTCGGGCTGATGCACTGGGCCGGCCATCCGGACGCAGCGGACGCCGAACGCGTTCTGCCGATGGTGCTCAATACCGTGCTGCCGGTCGGTGTGAAAGGGCTGGTCATTGCGGGCCTGATGGCGGCGTTCATGTCCACGTTCGACTCAACCGTCAACGTGGCCAGCTCGTACGTGGTCAACGATCTGGTCAAGCCAGTCTGGAAGCACGCCAGCCCGCGAGCACTGGTGGTCGTAGGCTACCTGACGACGTTTGTGGTCGTAGCGGCGGGCATACTGATCAGCCTTCGAACGCAGCACATTCGCGATATCTGGAACCCGATCAACTTCGCGGTGGGGGCAGCGATGATTGCCCCGTCCTTGTTGGCCCTGTACTGGTGGCGGCTCGGCGGTTGGGCCCACTGTTGCAGCATCGTGTGCACCGCGCCGATCGCCGTCTACGTCTACCAGCAGGGCTGGACGGAGCTGCAGTACTTCCCGCTGCTGACGGCGGTGAGTCTGGCTTCATGCATTGTCGCGGCGTTCATATTCAAGCCGGCGCCGCGGGCGACGCTCATCGAGTACTACGCGAGGGTGCGTCCGTTCGGCGTCTGGGCGCCGGCGAGGCAGATGGTCGAGGCGCAGGGTGGCGACGTGAGCTGCCGGCCGTGCGATCGTTACGATCTCCCGGTGGCGATCGTGGCAACCGTCTTCTTCATCTTCCTCTATGTGCTGATGATGGATCTCGTCGTTCATAATTGGCTGCGCGTCGCGTGGGGGGGGCCGATCTGTGCAGCGTCTGCGGTGGCTTTGTACGTGCTCTGGTGGCGGCGATTGCCGAGCAGCGACATTGTTTCGCCGTTGGTGTCCGGCGGGGCGGACACCGTGGATCGCGCGGATTCGGCTACAGTTTGACGTTGGCCCGCAGCCGCTTGAGCGCCTGCACGTGAATGTCCGGGATCAGGCCGTGTTTGTCCGGCGGGACGTCCAGCAGAAAGTTGACGTTGCGCGCCCGGCATTGTTCGAACTGTTCGGCCAGTTCGTTGTCGGGGCGGGGCACATCGTCAGGGACGAAGAACCAGTGCTTGCCGATCGGATCGCAGACTTCTCCGGGCATGTAGTATTCCTTTCCTTCGATCGTGCGCCAGGTTGCGTGCCCCGTGCCGGGCGGAACGCGGCGTTCGATCGCGATCAGATCTGACGGCCACGCGTAGTCCACATCGTAGGTCTCACCCGTGCTGATGCCGCTGTTCATCATGATGACGGCCTCCGGCTGCAGGCGGGCGATGTCGTGGTAGTGAAACGTGCGATACGAACGGCCGAGCACGCCGGGAATGTCGATCCAGACTTCCGCGATTGGGCCGTATTGTGTCAGCAGCTCGCGGACCTGTGCCGTCTGAAAGTTCTGGTATACCGATGTCGTGTAGGGAAACGCCTGGCTCGTCGAGTCGGGCGGCTCTTTGGCTTCGGCGTCGGCGAAGTTGTACTGTTTCCACGACCAGCCCTGCCAGGTCACGCCGGGATCGCTCATCGTGCGGCTGCCGAAGCGATTGTGATTGTCCCAGGAGCAGTAGTAGAAGCCGGCTCGCACGCCTCGCTTCTCGCATGCCTTGACGAATTGTTCGCAGACATCGGCCGTGTTCGAGCTGTTGGCAACCGTGTACTGCGTGTGCTTGCTCGGCCAGAGGCAGTGGCCGGCGACGTGCTTGGCGGTCAGCACGGCGTATTGCATGCCCGCGTCGCGTGCGACGGAGATCCACTGATCCACATCCAGCCGGTCGGGTGCGTAGGCGATCGGCGGTGTCTTGCCATCGGGCAGTTCCTGGCCGACGAACGTGCTCATACCGAAGTGGATGAACATGCCGTAGCGCATCGCCTCCCACGTGTGCAGGCGTTTGAGGCTCAGTCGCTGATGCCCGCGTCGTTCATCCTTGGCCTCCGCCGCGGTTGCCGGGGTAGCGGCGGCCTGCGCAAGACAGGCCGCCGATGATGCCGCCAACAGGCCGCGGCCGGTCGCCGCGAACAGATCACGTCGGGACGGATTCTGCAGATCCATGTGTAGCGCTCCTTTGGCTCGTGGCCGCGCGCCGATGCCTCGCCGCCGTTAGCGATTCTGCGTTGGCGCCTTGGCCTGCGTCGCGGCAACCTTCCGCGACAGATCTTCGAGCGTTCGCTTGCCAGCGTTGACCGCATCGGCGCAGGGCCTTTCCTTGCCGGCGGCATACGTGAACGGTTCGAGTGCGGCGTCCAGATCGGCCAGCATCGCCTTGGCTGCGTCGGTCTCGTTCGCTACGAGAAATCCGCGCAGCCGGCGGATCTTTTCGAAATCCTGGATGCCTTCGCGCAGTCGCTCAAATCGGATCGAGCTGCGGGCGTTGGGATAGACGACGAAGCAGTCGGCGGCCCGCCACGCGCTATGGCTGGTATCATCGAATGGGTCGGCCGTCCAACTGTTGTACGCCCAGCGAAGCAGCCCGGTGTAGCCGTGCGCCGCGGTGTACCAGCCCAGCCAGGCGGATTCGGCCGGCGGCGAGTTCAGGAACGTGTTCGGTCGCGGCGGCACGCAACAGACGTAGAACGTCGTCGGCAGGCCGCGCTCGACGCGCTCGGTCAACAGCGCTGGATCGGTGGGCGGGTCGATGATGATGCTCAGGTCATGGATGTCGAATTTGATTTCCTTGTGGTAATTTCCGGCCAACGCGATCTTGAGTTCGGGAGCAACCTCCTTGACCAGCGCGATCGTGGCCTGCATCGGCTCAAGCGGCCGCTCATCCATTGCGATTAGCGTGTGGTCCAGCCAGCCGCGCTGGCGCAGGTGCTCGGCGAAATCGCGTAGAAACGGTCGCCAGTGCGCAGCGAATTCGGGTGTGCCGGGCAATGCTTCGATGAACCGGTCCTCGCCGGTGGCCTCATCCGTGTAGTGGAACCGGTTGGTCCACGGTACCATCGAATAGCAGTTGATCTGCTTCGTGATGCCGCAACGTTGCGCGAACTCCACGTAGCGATCGAACAGACTGTAGTCATACGCCCAGCTCCCGTCGCTCCTTCGTCGCCATTCGATCATCGAGCTGAACGCATCGTACGTCTGCCCGCCCCAGGGCTGGTGGATCAGCGATGTGGTGATGCATTTCTGGCCGGCGTTTGCCAGCATCGTCAGCAGCGGCTCAAGTAGCTGCCAATGCGCCTCGGACCACGGCTCCACATGATGATAGCGGGCGACGGCCCATGGGTTCTGCCAGAGGTCGAGGTGAAACGCCCACTCGGCGGGCGGCGGCAGCACCAGCGGCAGCACCTCGACCGAAAACACAAAGGGTATCGCTGCCTGTCCGGCGGTCTTGACGGTTACCTTGCCGCGATAGACTCCGGGCGGCGTTTCGGCCGGGATATCGATCGTGCCCCAGATCGGTCGAACGCTCCTGGCCGGGATCGCCAGCCGATGGGCCGTATCGAGGATGTCCGGCTGAAGCTGGCCGTCACCCAGGACGTACCGCACAAAACGCGTTTGCAGAGAACCGGGTGGAAGGGTGTGTCCCTGTTCGTTCCGCAGCGGCGTCGTGGCGGTCCGCACCTGCTCGGCGCCATCGGCGCTCCACAGAACGAGCTGCGCGTGCAGTCGCTCGCCGCGCCACGCGACGCCCGACCACTCTTGCGAGCCGGAGACATCGGGCACAACGTTTCGCGGATAGCGGACGTCTACGCTGGCGACTGAAGCGTGCAGGCCGGCCGGAACCGTATCCCACGCCTGCACCTTCGCGACGGCGTCATCGCTCAGGGCGTAGCCTTCGATTTCGACAATGTGGCCGCCGCTCTTGTCGTCGACGGAGTTGTGCGTGAACGTCGTGCGCACGTAGCGAAGCGTCTGCGTCGGGAAGATGAATGTGCGTCCTGCGGCATCGGCCGGCATCGTATTCGTCTGCATGTCGGCGAGCGGGATCCACGACTGCGTGTCGAGCGAGCCTTCGACGCGGTATTGGTAATACCGACCGCCGCCCCAGTACGTCCACAGCCGAATCGCGTTGAGTCCCTTGGCCTCGCCGAGATCGACTGTGAGGGTAACGGGGATGTTCTCCGCTGCCCAGTGGTTCGCCGGGTTGGCGTGGTCGCCGTCCACCGCGAACGTCGCCGCACGGTCGTTCCAGTGCGGTGAGCTGCTGACGGCGGCCTCGAGGAACAGATTCGCCGCCCCGTCGAAGAGACTTCCATCGCTCGGCTCGTAGACCGGGTGCGCTGATGCAGCGCCCAAGGCTGTCGCGGCTGCGTACAGAACGATAAGCGCCGCACCGATTCCCAGACGGTGCACCGCATGCCTTCCTGCAAACACGTTCATCATCGTCGTACTCCGTTCGACTCCAGTGGCGGCTGACGTCTTTGCCGGCGCGCCTATTCCCGTACTTCATTCAAAAATGCCTCGAGTCCTTCGGTGATTGCCTCGGCTTGGGCCTGCTGATATTCCGGATCGAGCATGCGGGCCTCATCGGCCGGGTTGGACATGAACGCCTGCTCGATGAGGATGCCCAGCACACGCGTGTTGCCCAGCGGTGAATAGGAGAAGTTGCCGACGATGCCGAACTCGTCCCAGCCGAGATCGAGCAGCTTCTCATAGACGCGCGCCGCGGCGAGATACCCGTGTTTCTCGCGGTAGTATGTGCTCGTACCCGAGACGCGCAGATAGCCCCGCGCGGTGCTGGCGGCATTGGCATGGATCGACACGAAAAGATCGGCATCGGCCTCGTTCGTGCGTTCGACGCGTTCGGAGAGGCTCGGCGACGAGTCGCCCGGGCGCACGAGTACGGTTTCGGCACCACGATGTTCGAGGACGCGCTGCAGAGCTTGCACCGCATTGGCGTTGATCGTCTTCTCCTTCGTGCCGAGGTTACCGACGGCACCGCTGCCCGAGCCGCCATGGCCGGCTTCCAGTGCGATTCGCAGGCCCTTCAGCGGCGATGCCGGCGTTTCAGCCAGTCGCGGCGGACGGCGGATGTGCAGCGTCATCGCATGATTGCCGACCTCGACCCAGAAGCCCCAGATCTGCCTGCATCGCAGCGGAATCGTCAGTCGCAGGCAATCGTCGGCGACCTGTTCAGCCTCGACCGCGCCGACGATCCGGGCGCCGCTCTTGTGGCTGGCCCATGTCAGCGCGTGGTGGGTGTTGTAGAGATCGACGTACAGCCGGTTCGTTGGCTCGGTTTCCGGCGTGATGGTGAATGCGACCTTCTCCTTCAGCGGGATGACGACGCGATCCTCACGCTCGTCGCCGTCGATCGAGCAGGACGTGAAGTAGTTGTGCGGTGGCAGCGTGCCGGTCGGCAGTTCGTTGACCTGACGCGCCGAAATCCAGCCGGTATGCATCGGTGAATACCGGACATGCAGCCGCGGACCCTGACGGCCGATGATCTCGAGCCGTGTGCCGCGCGGCGCGGTCGCAACCCATGGGCCGCCGAGGCGCACCGTGTGTAGCCCGGCGGTGATGCCGGTCCATTCGCTGGTGGTCCCACCGATGCGAACGGTTGCGGTGTCCCACAGTTCCACCGTTGCGTCGGCGGTGATCGTCTGCGCCGCGGCGCCGTCCGTGGCGGCCAGTTGGATCTGAAGCTTGCCGCTGGCGGGTGTGGCGTTAGTCGGGACGGACAGCAGGGCGGTGTATTCGCCCGTCGGCTTGCCGTCCGCGTCGAGCACTTGGGTCAGCGGCGCCCGCAGGCCGGCGGCCGCCCATTCGGCCTCGCCGTTGTAGCCGGCCGGACCGACCATGCGGACGACCAATCGATCACCCGGCAGCAACGTCGTATCCTCTGCCGGCTCGATGATGCGGAACGTCTTCGGCGGCTCAACCGGCTTGGCCTCTGTCCGTGTCACGGTCACTCGGCGGACGGTATGCCTGCCGTTCGCGTCGATGACGGAAACGTCAATGGTGTTTTCGCCCATTGCCAGGGTGATGTTGTCGCGAACGAACGCGCCGGTGGCGTATACCGGTACGCCGACACCGCCAACGGTCACCTGATGGTCAGGTTGCGTGCGGCCGAGCAGGTGCACGGCCTCGTGGTCGGTCGTTGATCCGTCGGCCGGGGCCAGAATATCGACATACGGTTTCGCTCGCGCGAGCGAGCTGTCGCGCACCGCCAGCTCGACGCGCGCAACCTTGCCGATTTCGACCGTGATCGGCTCGGATGTGTGGGTCGGCGCGCCGGGATATTCGACCGTGACGACGACCCGCCCCGGCGGCACATTGAGGAACGCGAACCGTCCGTCGGCGCTGCTGGGCCATGTGAGTCGGAATACGTCGGCCCGGGCTGACTGCGGCGGCGCCGGCGCGAGCGAAACCCATGCGTCCACGAGCGGCTGACCGTTTTCGTCAGTGACGGTTCCGAGGACGGTACCATGTTTCGGTGCGGTCACGCGTTCGATCGTCGGCACTGGCGCCGGCTCGGTATACACCTCGTTCCTGCATGCCGCCAGTACATCCCGACGACTGGCGGACCGGAAACTGAACAGTACGCTGCCGGCCGCCTTGGCCTCGCGCGAGGCGCGGACCTGGTTGACGATCTCCGCGGCATGCCGCGAACTCTGGCCGCCGACGACCCGTTCGCCACCGACACCGCGGACGAAATCCTGCACGACCTCGTCGTAGTTGGGCTTTGGATCAGGGATATCCCAGTAGATCATCGGCATGAGCAGGTCCATCGCGCCGAGCCGGCACCAGTTCCACGTGTCCTGGAAGTAGTCATGGTAGCCGCTGCTGAATCCATCGTAGCCTTCGATGTTGTGACGATTGTAGATACCCCAGGCCGAGCAGGAGAAGATGACCTCGGGCTTGGCCTCGCGGATCTCCGCGGCCATGTCGTTGACGAATTTGTCGAGCTGTTCGCGCTGCCAATCGGCCCATTCTTTGCGGTTCGGGTTGCCCCGCCCGTGAAATCGCCGGTCGCCGATCGGGTTGTGGCCATAGCGCGAGCCGGGCGAGCGGATGCGGTCGAAGTGAACCCCGTCAACGTCATAGCGGTTGACGACGTCCATAACCACGCGGCGAAGGTGGGCATGCACCTCCGGCACGGCGGCGGACATGTAATAGTATTCCTCGCGCGAGGGCTCGCCGGCTTCGTTCATGCAGATCCACGGCTCGTCCGATTCGGGGCCGTGTGCGTACCAGAGGTGGTTCTTCGATGCGGGTGGCTCGCGCCAACGTGTCGAGCGCAGCGGCATGGGGTTCATATACGCGTGAAATGCGATGCCCCGTGCATGGGCCGCTTCGATTGCGAAGGCGGCCGGGTCAAAGCCGGGATCCTTCTCGCCGAGCAGCGGCGACCACGGCTCGAGTTCGCTCGGGTAGAGCGTCTCAGCGGCGCCGCGGATTTGGAAGACGGCCGCGTTGAAGTGGTTTTCGGCGAGCGTGTCGAAGATCTGCGTGATCCGCTGTTTGCACGTCTCGGCGTCCTGATCGGGCCACTCGAAGCGGGTGATCCAGACGCCGCGAAACTCTGCGGGTTCGGCTCCAACCACGGGGCCGATGCTCACGATCCCGGCCAGCAGGACAAGCATGCTTCGAACCATGGCGTACCTTCCTCTCGGGAAAAGACTATGGATGTACCCGTACCGGACGGCCGCGGTCGATCCGCACGCCGTTGTTCATCAGTGTAAACTCGATCATCTGACTGACGCCGAACTGCGAGGGCTTGACGCCCGTTGAGGCGATCGGCGGATTCGCTTCGTGATGGTAGTTCTCCGAGAACTCGCCGGCCCGCATCTGGTCGCGGAGCAGGGCGTTGGTCAGCTCCGTTGCCGTCTCTGTCAGGGCGTGCTCCAACAGGCCGTAGGCGACGAAGCTGATCGTGCCGAACTTCACCGACGGGTGGCCGGCGAGGTTCTTGCCAGCGTCGTGATGGCTCAGGTAGAGCGTTTCCAAGGCCTGTGCCAGATCCGCCGGCAGATCGCGGATGTGCAGCCCGGAGCATACCCAGTTGTGATAACCGGGGCTGCGTTTGCCGGAATCGACGTGGTAGTACTCGACCGGCGGGCCGTCCGCGGGAAAGAACCACTCACGATAGTTCTGGAGGATCACGTCGCGCCGGGCGTGCCACAGGGCGATATCCGCGTCGTGGCCGAGGACGCGCGCAATCTCGACAGCGAAGTCCAGATCGACCAGCAGGTGGTCTACGAAGGATGCGTCTTTTTCGTGCGGGTAATCATGCGCGCCGTGGATCCAGCGCGGGTTCTTCTCGCGCCAGAGCAGATACCGCCGGATCGGCGGGTAGACGCGGGCGAGTCGGTCCTTGTCCTGCGTGTGGGCGTACAGGATCCACGCCGTCTGGGCCTTTCGCGACGGCAGGCACTCGCCGTTGAGCCAGCCATCGGCGTCCACCTGCATCATGATGCCCTCGAACGCGTCCCAGGCGACGTCGGGCAGGACGTAGACGAGCAGTTGCTGCGCGAGGAAGCTCTCCCACGCGGCCGAGGCCTTCGCCCGGCTGGCGCCGTAGTTCCAGAGCGACGGTTTGCCGGCCGGGGTCTGCGGATAGTCGAAGTCGTTCTCCGGCATCGTCGGCAGCACGTTCTGAATGACGAACGCCCACGCGGCGTAGTAAAACCGCCGGTGTTGCTCAGGTGTGATGCCCATCGCATCGACGCTCTGGATGCCGAATCGCATTGGCGCCGGCACATGCGCGAGCCAGTGGTCCCACTCGGCCTTCCGTGCCGCGAGGCGCTGCGCCGGGCCGGGCGCGTCCAATGCGGCGGCGGCGCGCTCCAATGCGACCGCGCGACCTTCCGTCTTTGTGGCGAAGCCGACGGCGATGGCCAGTCGGTCGGTGGGACCGTCGATCAACGGGATGCGCGTACGCCATGTCCAGTTGTTCATCTCGGGTTCGTGTGGCGCCGGCATCGCGGAACCGGCGACGTTGGCCGACCGGCCGATGGCGACGGCGTAGAAGAACTCGCCGCAATCGAATAGCAGCATGGGGGTCTTGCCTTCGATGCGATGGGTCTGGCCCGGGGTGATGCCGAACAGCTCGAAGGCCGGCGCGGGTGCACCGGTGGCTGTCGTTCGCTCGATTTCGATCCAGCGCACGAGCGTGTGGAGATCGTGGAAGAAATCCTCGCCGTGCACGATGGCGCCGGCGGCGTCCACCCTGGCCTCGAAGCCGAGCTTGTGCGGATACCACCGGGTCGCATACGTGTCCGCGGCAGCGACCCGTTCATCCGCGCGGATCTGCAGCTCGACGGAATCGACCCAGACGCTCTTGCCGGCGTGAATGGCGAACAGCTTGATGTCGAACGCGTCAACGGTTCGCCACGCGTCGATGGAGTCGAGGTCGTAGACGAACGTTCCCGTCTGGGCGGTGTCGCCCTGGATGGTGATGTCGCGCTCGCCGCCGGTGTTGAGCTTCAGTGCCCACGCGCCGTCCGTCTTTGCGACACGAATGCGCAGTGAAGCGCTCGTGCCGCGGAATGGGGGGATGACGCGTATTCTGGCGGCGCCGTGCTGCATGTGGTGGGCGCCCGTTACGCTTTCGTCGCGGGGCGCGACGACCGTGATCCTGCCGAGTCCGTTGTCGTTGGCCAGTTGCACGCGCTCGGCCTTCCACGCCGACGGCGACGTTGTCCACTCCGGCCCCGGTTTCGACGTGAACGTCCAGACCTCCGCCTCGGGCGCATCATCGCCGCGAATGCCCATCTGCAGAAGGTTAAGGAGCCGATGTGGTTCGTCGCCGACGTAGTAGCCGACATGCAGCGGCAGCGTTGGCCCGCGCGGCGGGGGGGCGAACGTGTGCGCCATGGCCGGGTTCACGACCAAGCGGCTGTGCGGCAAGCTGAGCCAGGTCCACTGGTTGGGTGCATTGTTGGCGATCGAATCGCTGTCGAACGAATCAAGCCCGTTGAGCCGCACCGTGCCGAGCATGGACGGCGAGTCCGTGCGGTTGTCGGCGGCAAAGCTGATGCCGGCCGCCCCGGTGGTCATAAGGATGATCCACACACAATCACGGAGCCGCGGCTGCGCCATTCAAGCCTCCTGCCGCCGGATCGCGGCTATCGGGCATCCACGCGGAAATCGTCAAACCAGGCCTGCACATCGACGACGCGGACGCCGACCATGCCGCGATCGTAGTCCCTATCCGTCGCCTCGATCTTCAGCTCGCCGTCCACGAACACACGGATTTGCGGGCCGATCGCTTCGACGCCGAGCGTGTTCGGCCGGCCGAGTTGCACAGGGCAATCGACCAGCGCGATCTGCTGCCACCGGCGCCCGTCCGTCTTGCCGAGCACGAGCTTCTGCGTGCCAGAGATGAGTCCGGCGAAGTAGCCCCGCTGCGCGTCGTAGCCCAGCGCGGGTCGGCGCACGCGGAACAACAGCCCGGCGTCCTTCTCGCCGCGCTCGATGCGGACGCGAACCTGTGCGGACAGGTCGGACCACTCATAACCGCGCACCAGCGCCTTTTCGCCCGTGCGATAATGGTTGACCAGTCCCCAACCCGGATCGCCACCCAGCGTCAACGCATCGCCTTCCACCCAAATGTAACGGTTGTAGCCGTAGTAGCTCCAGCGATCCCAGTTGTTCTCTCCAAACGTTTCGATGAATGAACCGCCGGGCTGGTTCGCCGGCTCGCCCGAGGGTGCGCGCCGTGTCTTGCCCGGTAGGACGGGCTGACCGAAATCGGGGAAGCCGTCGGTCGTCCAGCCGAACGGCTGAATGGAAACGGCGCGTCGCCAGCCATGCTCGGGCGAGACCTTCGCGTGGTAGACGATCCAGTCTTCTGTCCGATCAGGCGATTGCACGAACGAGACGTGGCCGACGCCGAGCACCTCCGGCGTGCCCTGCATGACGGGTTTGTCCAGTTTCGTCCAGCTCTTTGGGTCGAGCGGGTCGGCATCGGCCGGCATCCAGAGCATTCCCTGCTTGTACGATGGCTGCCACGAGCCGCTGCACGAGTAGGCCGCGAAAACCTTGCCGTTACGCTGGATTACCTGCGGGGCTTCGTGCAGACCGCGCTGCGACGCCGATTCGTCGACACGCTCCCAGAGGTACGTATCGTTCGCGCAGAGCTTCACGCGGTTGCCCGAGATCGTCCACGGATTCGCCATCGGCGCGATGTAGAGATACTGCACGTCGTCCTCGGCCGGCCAGCCCGACCAGATGGCGTAGAGCCGGTCGCCGAGTTCCAGCGGCGTCAGGTCGATCGACCACCGGTTGTCGCGCCGCGTTTCGATGGCGTCACCGGTGTAGAGCATGCCCTTGTCGATGTATGGCCCCTGCGGGTGATCGGTGGTCGCTTCGAGCACGCCGCTGCGGTGGTTGGCGTTCTTGCCGTCGCTGGCGGCGTAGTAGATATACCATCGTCCTCCGATGTGGTGCAGTTCCGGCGCCCAGACCTCCTTCGCGTTCCAGCCCTGCTTCGGTGCCTTCCAGACGATGCGCTTGATGCCGGCGTCCGTCAGCCGGTCCGACTTGAACACCGAGATGCCGAGGTCACCCTCCGAGCGACAGGTGTAATACGCGTCGCCGTGCTGGATCACCCACGGGTCGGCCCCTTCGCGGATCGGATTGACGAAAGCCGGCTCGACCGCGTCCATCGCCGCCTCGTGCCGGGCCTCGGCAATGGCCTTGGCCTCCTCGTCGAGCCAATTCTTCACGTTGGCCTGGATGAACGTCGGGACTTCCTTGCGGTCGATCAGGCCCTCCTCACGATCGGCCAGCGCGTAGAACCAGGCGAGAATTTCATCCGTGTACGTGCGCGCGGCTTCGAGGCCCTGCTCGGCCTCGTCCAGTGCGCCGCTGGCATACAGGTCGCGAATCACCTGCCGCTGACGATGCGCCTCCATCAATCGCTCAGCGAGCGTGTGGAGGCCGGTGACGCGGCTGACCCGTGCGGCCAGCACCGGATCGTCGCGCGTCGCTTCGATCGCTGGCTCGATCCACTGCGCGCGCTGCGCGGCGAGCGTGGCGCGGTCGGCGTCGGTCGAGCCGCCGCGGATTCGGTACGAAAGTTCGACGTTCCGAGCCCACTCGGTGAAGTATTCGGCCAGCAGCGGCCCGACGGCCGGGCCGAAGTACCGCAATGCGTAGTCTTCGAGTTCGTCGAACGGGCTGAGCGAAGCGTCATAGAAGCAGCGGCCCGCGAGGTAGCCGTTGAGTGAGTGGTTCCACCAGTAGCCCGGCGGCCACATCAGCATGTAGATCGCATCGATGTTCTTTTCGAGGAAATACCGCCGATCACCTTCCATGGCGATCGCGAACGGGGCCATCACCCAGGGCTCGGCGAAGTTGTCCGTGTAGTACTGGCACAGCGTGATGCCGCCACGTGCCGCTTGGCGCCACCGCTCGAGGTTCTGCTTGCGGTCCGATGTGTCGGTGTCGTAGCCGAAATCGTAGATGCGTCCCCAATGGGCCCAGACGACGCGCTGCCGCGGGTGGATCTCGACGTCGGTCGGCGGTTCCGTCATCGGGTTGTAGCCGCCAACGGTCTCGACGGGCATGTCGGGTCGGATTCGCTCGACGCGGGCGATCACCTCGCGCATCAGCGTCATCAGCGCGTTGCTCGCACCGAGCTTCTCGCACTCCGGGCACGTGCAGCACACACCGCCATCGAAGGGCACAATGCAGAGAATATCCAGGGCCGGGCAGGCTTCGACAAACCTCGCGACGTTTTCGGTGAAGACCTTGCGTGCTTCGGCATTCGACCAGCAGAACTGCGCGCCGGCGAACGTCTGCGGCGCGCGCTTGCCGTCGCGCATTCCGAACCACTCGGGGTGCTCGGCCATGTGCTCGTCCGCCTTGAGGAAGTGGTCGAAGCTGTGCGCCGGGCCGTGCAGCCACATGCCCCGCTGATCGAGAGCGTCGAGCAGTCCGGCAGCTTGGAGCTTCTGGAACTGCGCGACCAGCGGCGTTTCGCTTTCGGTCTGCACGCCCATCGTGTTGTACCGGTTCTTCATGGCCCAGTCGAGCTGTTTGGCGGCGTTGTCGAGGTTCATTTTGAAGAACCATTCGCTGCCGTTACAGATACGATAGCGCAGGCGCGAACTCTTCGCCCAGCGGCCGGGCTCCAGCCGCAGTGTCTCGGTCTTCGGCACGACTTCCGGATCTTTCGGATTCTGCGTCGGGTAGAACCACCGGCAGCCGAGACGTTCAAGCAGGTCGTACGCCCCGTAGACTACGCCGCGGCCGTTGTCACCGGCGATAACGATGCGCTTCGGCTGAATCGCGATGGCGTAGCCGTCGTGGCCGCCGGCCGATGCGGGCAGGTTAGCCTGGACGTTCGCGGCAAGAGCCTCGCGCAGGCCGAGCATGATTGCCGGCCCGTCGGCGCCCGCTGTGGCGATGGCCAACCGGCAGCCGCTCATCTGCTCGATGTAGCGTTGGAGTTCCGCGGCGGCGAACCGGACCGGCGGCGGGGCGTCGGCGGCGACGGCAAGCACCCACGGGCTCTGGCCCGCCTCGACGACGGTAGCCGGCGACAACGTCACTTCCGTTGCGTGCAGTGGGCCACCGGCGATCGCGAGTAGCGAGATGCTCAGGCAAAGGTTCGTCATAGTCCGTCGGGCCGGTCGTGCAGGATCGGTCGGGAACATACGGTTCGATTCCTCCTGGAACAGGGCGGTCGGATGCTTCCGTGCGGCGTTGGGAAGGCGATCGGGTCGCGCCGGCGCACGGCGGAAGGCCGCCACAGGCGGGTTCGCACAATCCGAACGGCCATGGTCGGCGATGGCCCTGGCGGCGTCAAGCGACCTCTTCCGTCTCCACCCCGTCGAGACGCGCCATGAACCGGTTGTAGGCCCATTTGAACAGCAGCCCGCACGCGACGCAGAGGGCGCCGAAGCTCGCCACGCTCCGCCACTGAGCGATGTATGCGGTGGAGAACGCGATCGTGCCCGCGGCGACCATCACCATGCCCGCGACCGCGGCGCCGAGGCCTTGCGCGATCGGCATCGATCCTTTCGGCGCAAGTCCGGCCTTTTCGGCGATCGGTCCCCACCAGCCCAGCGGCCGAGCGCGTTTGTAGAACTCGATCAGCTTCGCTTCGGGGTCCGGCTTCGTCAGCAGGGCCACCGTGATCCACAGCACGGTCGTCAGAGCGATCGACGACAGAATCACGACGTAATCCACGTTATTCTCGATGCGTATCACATGCGCGAACATGACGTACTTGTTCAGCAGAAACAGGACCGGCCCGCCGAACGATGCCGCCAGCCGCGCCTTGCTGTTGAACCGCCACCACCACCATTG
>JAFGKA010000325.1 GCA_016928855.1 Phycisphaerae bacterium | reverse complement strand
GAACGCATCCCGGTCGCGCGGACATGTGATGTCGCGCCGACGATCGTCGAGTTGCTGGCCGGGCCCACGCGTGTGGCGCGCATGGGGGCCATCGACGGCGTAAGCCTGGTGCCGCAGTTGCTCGAAACGCCCACAATAGCAGGACAACCATGAGTCGAGGCGGGTGGACACTCATCATACTGGCAGCCGCGGTGGCGGCCTGGTTCGCATTCGGACATCACCTCGGACAGACGACGGCGAAACCCGTCGAGCGTCCGTTGAAGGTCTATGCGCCCGTGCCGAAGGCCGCACCGCTGAACGGCGTCGCCTGGCAGATCACGCACGTCTACAAGGTGGTCGAGAAGGCGCGGACGATCATCCCGCAGATCGCCAACCTCGGCGCGGACACAATCATGATCAGCGCCGCTCGCTATCAGGAAAACGCGGTTTCGCCCGTGTTGTTTAACGATCCGGAGAAGATGCCGTCGGCCGAGCAGTGGCGGGAGATCTTCGCCGTCGCGCACGCGAACAACCTGCGCGTGGTCCTGATGCCGATCGTGCTTCTGTCGGAACCGCGCGGCACCGAGTGGCGCGGCGAGATCAAACCGCCGAACTGGGACGTCTGGTTCGCCAGTTATGAGGACTACATCCTCGACATGGCAAAGCTCGCGGCGGCCAATGGCGTGGAGGTCATGACCGTCGGGTCGGAACTGGTGAGCACGGAGAAGTACGGCGACCGGTGGAAGCGCCTCATCGCGAGCGTTCGCAAGGTCTTCGACGGCAAGCTGTCGTACTCGGCGAACTGGGACCACTATCGCCACATCGAGTTCTGGGACGACCTCGACTATGTCGGCATGACGACGTATCACAAGCTGGCCAGCGAGGCGGGTCCCGCGCTGGAGGCGCTCATCGATGCCTGGAAGCCGATCAAGGACGAAATCCTGACGTGGCAGGCGACGGTGGGCAAGCCGATCCTGTTCACCGAGGTTGGCTGGTGCAGCCAGGAAGGCGCGAGCGTCGAGGCGTGGAACTACTACCACAAACAGGAAGCGACCGAAGCCGGCCAGGAGGAGCAGCGGCGGCTCTATGTGGCGTTCATGGAGACATGGCGCGACGTGCCTGAGGTCGGCGGCGCGATCTGGTGGGAATGGTCCGAAGCCAAAGGCGGCCCCGATGACTTTAACTACACGCCCCGCGGCAAGCCCGCCGAGAAGGAGCTGAGCCGCTGGTTCCGCCAACGCCGCGATTCGCTGGCCCGCCCCAACGCACCGACCACCAGCCAGACGGCGGGCGAGCGAGCGAGTAAAACTGAGGGATCGTGACAACCACGGTCGCCGCGAACAAACTGCGATCCATCGGGGTACGAAATAAGAGACTGTCAGGCCAACGCACGGAGCGACCCGACTGTATTGAATCCGTGAAATCGCCGATACGGGTTGTTTCGGCGCGGTTGGGGTGTTATGATACTCGGCTTACCTTCAACGCGGGAAATGTTCCGGGCATGAAGCTCTCTGCAATCCTCACACAATCGTGCATCAAGGTGCCGCTGGCGGCCAGGGACAAGGACGCCGCCATTGCCGAACTCATCGAGCTGCTCGCCGCGGACGGCCAGATCAGCGACG
The DNA here is from genome assembly GCA_016928855.1 of Phycisphaerae bacterium. Taxonomy (GTDB): domain Bacteria; phylum Planctomycetota; class Phycisphaerae; order UBA1845; family PWPN01; genus JAFGKA01. The sequence continues at coordinate 6,289 of JAFGKA010000325.1, read as the reverse complement.
CGAAGAGTCTCTACGCCGCTGTCCTGGCCCGGGAACACACCCGTTCGACCGGCATCGGGCGCGGACTGGCGGTCCCCCACGGCAAGAGCCCGGCCTGCAGCCGCCTTGTCGTCGCCGTGGGCAAGCCCGCGGAACCGATCGACTTTGGCAGCATTGACGGCCAGCCGGTGGATGTGATCGTCCTTCTGGCCAGCCCACCGGACCAGACCGGCCCGCATATCCAGGCCCTGGCCCGGATCAGCCGTCTGATGCTCATGGAGCCGTTTCGTGTGGCCGTCAGCAACGCGAAGACGGCCGAGGCGCTCTTCGCCGCGATCACCCAACACGACGGCTGAGCCCCCTTCAGGCCATACACGGTCTCGTATATCGGAAAGTCGGCGGGGAATGGGCATGCCGCACATCGGCTCGCATGTCTGATGCAGAGGACCAGCCCGGCTTTGCGCGCAGACGCAGAGCACCGAGAGCCAAGACCCGGATCCTAATGAGGGAAGGTTCGCCGATCAGGCTACGATCTTCTCGATCGTCACGTCGAGATGACGCTGGCGGTGGCCCTTCTTGACGCACACGTTCTTACGGCGACGGAAGACGATGCCGATCACCTTCTCGCCCTTGACCTCGCCGTTGATACGGGCCACGACCTTGGCCCCCTCGACCAGAGGTTGCCCGATCCTGGCATCCCGGCCCTCGCCGACCATCAGCACGCGGTCAAACTCGACCTTCTGCTGGCCCTCGTCGAGGTCGCGGAGATCCACCCGGATGGTGTCGCCTTCTTGGATTCTGTATTGCCGCCCGCCGTCTTCGATTATCGCGTACACAGCCACGCTCCAGTGCACAATAGAACAGAGCCCCATATTGTGCCCGGAACGCCCGTCGGAGTCAACCCCCTTGAAATGCGGCGATTCCGGCCGAGGCAGCCGTCCAACAGGCTGGCAAGGGCGGGCTCGGCCGACGGCGGAAGGGTATGCCGGGATTGGGCGCGGCGACACGGTGTGGCTGCTCCCGGGTTGCCGGCATGACCGGTTCAGAACTTGCGTGGAATGATCGCTCCGCCCGTGCCGAAGTTGCCCTCCGGCCGGTCGAGGCCGCCGGCCAACGGCTGAAGCGGCAGGCGGGGGCGCTGCCGGAAGCCAAACTGGCCTGAACGCGGACGTTTGCGCGGATCGCCCAGATCGAGCGCGGCCCCTCCACCGGCCGACAGAACGCTCAGGCCGGAGTCACTCCAGAGATTGAAGTCCGTTTCGGCTCCGGTCAGGCCGAAGACGTCGAGGATCGGCACCTGTCGGTCAAACTTGGCGGTGTCGATCCATCGGGTCATCAGATGCGTCAAATACTGACCGGCGAGCAGGCGGCGGCGTTCGTTGGTGATCTGGTTGAGTGCCTCGACCAGCCCGCGGTCGGCGAGGAAGATCCGGAATCGCCCGGTGACCGCCTCGTACTCGATGCCGAAGTTCCAGGTTCCGCGCTTGGTCAGCGTGGCGACGGGTGTCTCGATCGTCATGTCGCTTTCGAGAGCCCCCTCGGCCACGCCGGCCCGGACGGCGCCATAGCCGAGGTCGAGCTTGACGTTCTGCGTCTGGGCGGTGCGATGGAACTGGGCCACGGTCGCCGACGTGTAGCTGCCGATCTTCGCGATGGCCGTATCGCCAAACTGCAGCAGCACGCTCGAACGATTCTTCGTCTGAATCAGGGTCCCTGCGGCGACGCGGTCGCCCGCCTTCAGCGGGCGCCACTGCGGTTCCTGCCCTTCCGAGGCAACCTCGGCCGCGCGGACATCGCCAGCCAGCTTCACGACGACCGCGGTCATCGCCTCGGTATCCGCGGCGGACTCGGCGGGCTGTGTCGCCGTGGGTGCGGCAGCGGTGTTGTCCTGTGCCGTTGCCAGCCCGAGCGGCAGCGCCAGCACGAGCACGCCGGCCACGGCCCGCCCTCTCAACCAGATTCGCTCACGGTTCCTCATGTCGGTTCTCGCTTATCCACACGTGCACCGCGTCGATTGTAGCCCATTCTGCTTGTCCGGGCCCGTGGCACGATATGGAGATTCCGCGTCGCGATCATTGGGACGACGAAAGCGGGCTTTCCGCCGGCGGTTCTTCGCCCAGTTCGACGCTGTCCATCTCGTAGAGCCCGTGCTGTTCCATGTACTCGTCGGCCTTGCGCATCAGGCCGGCCAGTTCGGCCCCGGTGATGTACCGATACGCCGGCGCATCAGCCATCAACTCGCGATAGACCAGTTCCCGCAGGGCGTATCGCCGGTCACCGAGGCCCCAACTGCCGAAAATCACACGGTTGAGGCCGCCCTGGATCTTGAGGACCACGCAGACCATGTAGGCCGCGCTGCCCTTGTCGATGCAGTGATCCGCCTGGAGCTTCCACGCGGGTCGCGTGATTCCGCGGGCCTCGAGATCGGCCCGGCGGGCGTCGAACGTCTCGTGCGGATCCTCGCCGTCGGCCAGAATCAGGATCGCGCGATAGGCCTCGTCCACCGTCACCGTCGGCTGCGTGACGAGGTAGTCGTGCATGAAACTCATGTCGTCGAGCGTCTGCGGATCGATCGACGGCGGGGTAGCGCGTGGGCCGGCGCACCCGCCGACCGCCGCCACCATGAGCACCGCAGCGAAGGCCACCATTCGCATCCGTCGCCAACTTTCAGAAACCGGCACGTTCATGGCCACATTCCTCGGCCCGTCGGGCCGCTCGCTCAGAAGCTCCACGTTACGCCGCTCATAAAGAACGTTCGCGTCGTCCGATCGCTGAACGCCTCGCCCGGGAAGAAGATCCCATAGCGGGTTGTCAACGCCAGATCCGACGTCAATCGCCAGTTCGCGAAGTAGTCCATCTCCCAGCCGAGAAATCCGCTCTGCTCGTCGGCGGTCGGATCGGAGACCGCGCCGCGGCGACGATTCTTGTGATAGAGGAACCAGTCCGTCCCGAGTTCGAGCTTGTCGAGCCACTCGATTCGCTCGAACGGAACGATCGACGCGCCCGCCCGCCACACATGCACGTTGGACAGTGTCGGGGCGAACGACAGGCCGGTATCGCGATAGCCGAACCCGACGAAGCTCGTGTCGTCCCCGCGCATGTTGCCGTACAGGGAGTTCGTCGGGCTGCCGATGCGATCGGGGTCGCCGCTGGCGAACATGTATTCGCCGACGAACCGCGGCTTGAGCGGCCACTGGGTCAGGTATTCGAGCGCCACGTCGAACGCCCAGGCGTTGATGTCGTCCTTCGTGCGACTGCGCAGATGCCCGTAGCTGTCGCCGTGTTCGAACACCCACTCCGTGGTGTACCGCAGGTTCTTGAGCAGCTCACCGCGCGAACCCAGGCCGACATAGAACGAATCGTACGTGAAATTCTGAAACGGAATGGGTGGTGTTTCGCCGGCCTGATCGTCGTTCCAGAGCACGTAGACGAACGGCTCGTGCTTTTCCCAGCCGAGGTAGCGAGCCTGGACGCCGAAGAAGTTCCGGTCCATGCTCCCGTTCGGACGGCTGTTTTCGATGTCGTCGATATGTCCGATGCTGCGGCCGATCAGGCCGGTAACCTCGAATTTCGCCACCTCGGCCGTCAGCAGAATGTGTTCGAGTGGGAGAGAAAGGGCATAGCCCGTTCCGAACTCGACGAGGTCACGGCCGATCTTGAACGTGAAGTTCTCGTCGATGTTGCGGTTCTGATAGGCCTTGATTGCCTTGCGCAAGTCGAACTTGTAGTAGCCTCGCTCGAGATACGGCCCTTCGATGTCGTCCTCGTCGCGGTCGTACGAATCGCCATGATTCCAATCGATGAAGCTCAAGCGGCCGCGGGCGTAAAGCTCGTGCGCCCCCTCGTCGAGCGTCATCCCGGCCCAGAGGCGGAAGTCATTGCGCCGCTCGGTCCGTGAACTCTCGATCCCGTCGTCGTAGAGGAAGATCCACGAGTTGTACCAGCCGCCCCAGTCGATGTTGACCTTCTGATCAGCCGGAAGGTCACGATCGAGCTGGTCGCGCACCTCTTCTTCGATCGCGCGCTGCCGGTTCAGGTACGCCTGTCGCGACTGCGCCGTCGCGTCGCGGGCCGGTGCCACGACCGAGAGGATTGCCAGCGCCACCAGTGGAGCGAACCCCGCATACCGCCGATGCGTACGTGCGTTGTCAGCCATTTCGCTCACAATCTTCAACCGTTGGTCCGGGCCAGAAGCCGCCGCCGCGCCCACGACTGCCACGCTCCCGACCGCCTGTCCGAGACTGTTACGAACTGCCGGGGGTCATGATGCGCCCGGCGGCCCCAAAATGCAAGGCTGGCGGAAGACGAAGGTGCGACCCATTATGGTGATCCGTCAGCCGTGCCAGCCCGGTAGGCCCCCCAATGGTCTCTGTATGGCCGGCAGTAGAGGACGCCGGAACGTAGCCACCGCAGCGCGACGGAACGCGATCCGATCGGGCGAAGCCTTTGGACTGCGGCGGCCTTGACGCCGCTTTCACTCGCGGCGGAGCCGCCCCCGTCGGCTACCTCATCAACCGCCACTGTGACGCGGGTGCACACATCGCAAGAGCCATCCGCCGGGCAGAAAAAGCGGCGTCGCGCCGCCGCAGTCCAAAGGGCTCACGCCGCCTTCATGCCCGCGTCGTCAACGAGCGATCTTCCTGCCCGCATAGACGCGCGGGGTCCGCGCCCGCGGACCGTCGCATCACCAACGCCACCTCACACACCCAAATGGTCCGCCAGGGCGGACCCTACGTGCTACGTGCCGCTGCTGACCCTTGACGCACGGTGCCGCCTGAAGATCGGCGGGCCCGGAGCTTGCTGGCTGGAAAGCCGGCCCGCGTCCGGCTAAAATGACCAGAGGGTACAGGAGACCCTCGTTATGGCTGACTTCGATCGCATCACCATCGATCCCGCACGGATGGGCGGTGCGCCCTGCATCCGTGGGTTGCGCATCCCGGTGGCCACCGTTGTGGGCTTGGTGGCTGAAGGCCGAAGCACCGCGCAGATCCTCAGCGACTACCCCGACCTCGAACCGGATGACATCCAGCAGGCCCTGTCCTATGCCGCCGAAGCGGTTCGCGAGCGGCAGATACCCGTTCGGGTCGCTTGATGCGCTTTCTTGTCGATAACAGCCTGTCACCCCGTCTGGCCGAGGCCCTGCGTCAACTCGACCACGAGGCCATTCACGTGGGCGCCATCGGGCTTGCCCAGGCGACCGATGAGATCATCTTCGAGGCGGCGGCCCAGGAACATTGCGTCATCATCGCCCAGGACACGGACTTCGGCACGCTGCTGGCAAGAAGACGCGAACGGTACCCATCCGTTATGTTGTTCCGCTGCCGGGTGAAATCCACGGAGGCTATTCTGAAACTGCTGACGGCCAACCTGGAGGCCGTCACGACCGATCTCGATGCCGGTGCGGTGGTCGTGTTCGAGGACACACGCATCCGCCTGCGCCGTCTGCCGATCGGCGGCCCCTGACACCAACCCGCCGCCTCCTGGCCCTCTGCGCCCGGCTGCAACGCGGCAACGCCTTCGCCCGGGCCCTGCAGGTCTGCGTGCTGAACAAGGTCCCCCAGGAGGACAGGAAGGTGATCGCGGAAACCTTCGATCACCACGTCGGCCCATTGGCATGATACAAGGCTGGCGCGCAGAGGCGGCAGTGGTTCTCATTCCGCCGCTTCTGCATCCTTCTACTGATCACCTGCTTCCCGGCGCGCCGGGATTCAACTGCTCTCGCCCAAAGGGCGTGGCCGTTGGCATAATGCTGAGCGAGAAGGAACGCCACGCTTGCCGTCCGTGTGATGGATGGCGAGCGTGGCGTATCTCTCTGTGGGCTGCACTACGGGCACCGCGGTGCTCTGTTCGGGCCGTTAAAGCACTGTGCAAAGATACTGAAGTCGCTCAGGTCGACATCACCGTCATCATCGAAATCGGCATCCGCTGCACAAGCGGCCGTCGGCGGGCGGTTCGGACCGTTGAAACAGACCTGGAAGAAGCTGAAGTCAGCCAGATCCACGTCGCCGTCGAGGTCGAAATCGAAGGGGATGAACTCGTAAGCTCCCATATCGACGATGCCATTCAGGATGCGTGGGTGGCCGTCGAGGTCCGTCGTCACGCCCGCCGGCACCGACGCGTTGTTTCCGGTATCACAACAAGGCGAGCCGGACTGCAGTCGCAGGTTTCCGCTCATAGCATCCACAAACGCCGGATCATCGCTGATGTTTCCATCGCCTGAGAAGCCGCCCTGAACACAACTGTACATTACCGTGGCGGTCTCCGAAACCTGTGACGGGGTGTTGCCCCATAGGATGCAATTAGTTATGAT
>JAFGKA010000047.1 GCA_016928855.1 Phycisphaerae bacterium | reverse complement strand
TCTTCTTTCAGCAAGCCCGCGGCATCGCTTACGCTTTCGGTCGACATCAAAGCGACCCCGGCGCTGACGAAGAAGTGCCGCGCCCAGTCCCGTCGGCCGCGCAGCACCGCACGGCCGAACCGCCATCGCGCTTCGCGGGGGATGGCGTCCGTGCCCACCGAGCCGATGAATTCCTGCAAGCCGGGGTGGCCCAGCAGGACGCTGAGCGCGTAGATGGCGGCGCGGTTCTCGGCGACCGGATCTCCCGTTGTGCTGCGGTCGCGGGCCAGGGCAAATGCGGCCTCGACAAACATGGCCAGCCGGGCGTTCTTGAGGGGGATATCCTTGGCCACAAAGGCCAGATGGGCGACCTGCGTTTCGGCAGCGGCAAGGACGGCTTCGCTCGCCGGGTCGGTGCCGAACACATCCTCGCGGAAGCTGGAGGGCAGATCCAGCCGACCATAGGTCGTCGAGACGGCGTCCGGCTCGATGACGATCGACCGGAGCGCCGCCAGAAATGGCTGCGTGCGCCGATCACGGCGGAGATCCGCCGTGACCACGTTGGACAGAAAACGGGCGAGCCAGCCGGACACGGCGATGCGGCCCACCTGCAGGCGTTCGGCGCGGAGAAACGAGAATTCACCCGCGACGCGGACCTGCGCCTTTCCGACGAGGTTGATATAGCTGGGCTCGCTCGCGCCCGGCGGCACCCCGATCGAAACCGAAAGCGTGGCGAAGTCCTTGGCGAGATTGACGCAGGCTTTGCGATCGGACGATCCCAGCGAGAGGCCCCAGGCCAACAGCACATCGAGGTCGTGCTCGGTCAGCCGCAACGTACGAAGCTCGCCTTCCTTGAGGTTTCGCGGGCTCTTGTTGCGGATCATTCGCACCAGCCGGCGTTTCTCCTCGGAGGTAATCTTGGGGGCCTCGAACGGAAGCGGTGCTTCGTCAACGGCCAGCGCGGCAACGATCGCGCCGGCGCCGCCGACAACGACCACGCCGCCCGCCAGCTTGATCAGCAGCCACCGACGGGCCTGCCGGCCGCGCAGCCAGGATGCCGCGATCCAGTGGCCCAACAGGCAGCCGAGAATCGGCAGACTCAGGCTCAAGGGTCCGGGCAGGAGCCAGGGGTCGCCGACCTCCAGGCCGCGGATCCCGGCCGTCAGGACCATGGCTGTCGCCACCGCGGCCAGGCGTGCCTTGGTACGCTGGCGCCAGCTCCGTCCGATCCGTAACCCCAGCATCGTCAGCAGGCCGATCGGGATGAACCGCAGGAACGCCAACAGCCCCGCCACCAGAGCTTCCTGAAGCCACAGGACCAGTCGCCGCGAGTCCTGCAATTCCCACGGGGTAACGTCCGTCAGGTCGGCGTCGGCACTCGCACGCATCGCCCGCCAGACCAGCAGCGCCACATAGGCGCCCAGGACCAGCCATGCGACGGTACGTCGCAGCCGCGCCTCGGGACTCGTCGGCTCGGGTGGCGGTTCCGGCACCGGCCGACGCTTCAGCCGGCTCTGTTGCGGAATCGCCTGTTCGTACGGGAACTGCGTAAGCTCGCCCGAACGTGCCGGCTTGCGGCCGCGCGGCTTCCTGTCGTTGGGACGCTGTTTCTTTCCGAAGCGCATGAATCTCCGTTTCCGCACAATGGCACGGCGGCCGGCAATTGTACGCGCGGCGGCCGTCTTGGGAAATCCATCGACCGGCGCCATCGGGCTGCATCGTGGGTCGGTTCACGGCGGTGACGTCGTCTGCGTCGCGGGATCGAGCCCCGGCCGCGTTCAGACCTGGTGGGCCGGCTTGGGAAGGTCGTCGCTGATCGTCTGTTGCTGGAGCTGTTCGCCGTCGAAGCTGAAACGGACCATCTCGTCCCGGATGCGGGCCTGGAGGTGCACGGGGCGTCTCCAGATCGTATGCAGGCGTTTGAGGGTCTCGGTGGCGTACTTGATCTGCAGATCCATCCCGGTCGGCTTGTGGGCGAGGTAGAGTTCGCCGCGGTTGGCGTAGTTGCCGTCGACGACGTAGATGTACGGCTGCCCGTGGTTGGTCAGCGCGAAGAGGAGCTGGCGTTTGATCTTGTCGAAGTCGCGATCCACGACGACCATGCGGCCGGTCGCCGGATCGTACCGATAGTGATACAGATTGTGCTCCTCGACGAACTCGGGCGTGAGGAACTCGTCGATGAACGTTACATCGTTGTAGATCTTGCGGACCTCGAAGATCTTCTCCCGCCCGGGCGATTCCTTGCCGATGATGTGTTCGGGCAGGTCGCGCGTCCCGCCCCAGGTGCGGCGCCTCGCGATGTCTTCACATTCGTCATATTCCTTGCCGTAGCGTCCAGTGTTCCAGCGGAACTCGATGTCGCGCCACAGTTCGAGGCCGATCTTGTACGGATTGAGCTGGCCGGGGCCACTGGCCAGCGTGCCGGAGTGATGGTCACAGTACGTGACCAGTTCGTCGTCGCGCAGGGCGTACCGCGTCATGATCGTCGAGTGCCAATATGTGGCCCAGCCCTCGTTCATGATCTTGGTCTGGCCCTGCGGCGCGAAGTAGTACGCCTCCTCGCGGATCATGGCCAGGAGGTCGGCCTCCCAATCTTCCAGCGGCGCGTGCTTGAGCAGGAACAGCAGCACGTCGCGCAGGGGCTTGGCCGGATGTTTGTGCTTCTCCCGCTCGCGGCGCTCGGTCAGCCGCTCGCGCTCGGCGCGGATATTGGCCGGCGGGTTGATAAACCGGTCCATGTACCGCTTGGCCGGATAGCGGACGACCTGGTGTTCGATGTCGCTCTCGTCCTCGTCGCTTCGCCGCGCGGGGGCCTCCCGGCGCATGAAGACTGAGTGTGGGTCGATCAAATGCTCCAGCGACAGACACGTGTCCACGAACCGTTCGACGGTTTCGAAGCCGCGGCGCTCGATATGCCGGCGCACACGCGTCGCGTGGTTCGCCATCTCGTCCATCATCTTGCGGTTCGTGTGGCGGAACCAGATGTTGTTCTTGAAGAAATCGCAATGGCCGTACACGTGGGCCATGACGGTCTTGTGATCGACCATGGCGTTGTCCGCCAGCAGGTACGCGTAGCACGGGTCGTTGTTGATGACCATCTCGTAGATGCGGCTGAGCCCGTACCGGTGCGACTTCTTGAGGCGTTCGTACTCCATCCCGAAACGCCAGTGGGGGTAGCGCTGCGGAAACCCGCCGTACGCGGCGATCTGGTTAATCTGGTCGAAGTCGACCAGTTCGAACAGCACGGGGAAGAAGTCGAGCCCTTCGTCGCGCGCAAAGGCCGCGATCCGCTCGCGGTGTGCGACCAACTCTTCCGGAAATTCCGCGATGATCGATCGCATGCATCGTGCCTCCGGGCGGGGCGACAGGCACCCGCCGGATCTACCGTCCCTGCGCAAAAAACGCCTTCAGGCTGTCGTAGATGTCGTCCTTGTTGTTGACGCGGGTCGTCGTCATGTTCTCCAGGTTCGGCAACTGGTCGTGCAGAACCGTGATGAAGTTGCCGCTGCCGTACGCGCTGGCGACCTGGCAGTAGCCGAACAGGTTCACGGCCGGCAGTAGCTCCTCGCGGAGGATCCGGCAGCATTCGCGGCTGTCGGAGTCGCTCGAATTGTCGCCGTCGCTGAAGTGGAACAGGTAGACGTTCCATTCGCCCGGCGCGTAATGACTGTCGAGCAGCTCACGGGCGCAGCGGAACGCGCTGCTGATCTTCGTGCCGCCGTCCTCGCGGAGGTGAAAGAACGTGTCCCGATCGACCTCGGCGGCGCGGACGTCATGGACGATGTAGCGGCTCTCGATGCCATGATAGTTGCGGCGCAGCCAGGCGTCGATCCAGAATGCTTCGAGCCGGACGAGTTCCTTCTGCTCGTCGCCCATCGAGCCGGACACATCCATCATATAGACGATGACGGCATTCGACTGTGGCTGGAGTACTGTCTTCCAGCTCCGGTACATCTTGTCCCGGCGTTCGAAGACGACGCGCGGATGATTCGGGTCGTACGTGCCGGTCATGATCTGGCGCCGCAGGGCCCGGCGGAATGTCCGCTTGAAATGCCGCAGCGACTCGGGGCCGGACTGGCGAATACCGCTGTAGCGGTCCTTTTCCGAGGTGATCTGCTTGCGCCCCTTCGGCTGGATGCGGGGGAGCCGCAGTTCCTCGCCCAGAATGTCGGCCAGCTCTTCGAGCGAGACCTCGACCTCGAGGATGTGCCGGCCAGGTTCGGTACCACCGGGGCCGATGCCCTCGGCGTTCGCGTCCACGGCGTCCCCGGCCTGGGCGTCACCGGAGCCCACGCCGCCGTCGTCGTTGTCGCCATACCGGAAGGTGGGAATATCGATCCCGCGGACGGGAATGCTGATGAGATGCTTGCCTTCCTTGCCGAGCAGCTCGCCGCGTGTCAGAAACTTGCGCAGATCCTCCCGGATCCGGCCTTTGACGATCTGCCGAAACCGTTGATGATCCTTCTGGATCTTCAGCACCATGGCGCACTTCCATCGGCAAGAGAAGGAGCCAGACCCCGGTACCTACCACGGCCAGAGCATTGCGATCAGTGCGGCAAGGGCGACGATGGCAACGACACGCTCGGCTCTGGCACCCGGTTTCACCGCGGCGATCAGGCCACTGGCGGCCGTGCAACAGAGCAATGCCAGAAATACGAGATACACGACCACACCGGCTTCGGCCTCGGGACGCGGCCCCAGGACGCTCCAGAGGAGCATGACCCCGAGCGTCAGAACGGCTCCGGTCACCGAGATCCACATCGTTCGCTGCGCTGTCTGCATACGTCGTCTCCACATCCGCGTCGGGCGGCCGTCTACTCGTCCTGCTTCGTATCGCCCCGCGCGAAGATCGAGGCCACATAGTTCAGCACATCGGTCGCGCTCGTCTCGTTGTACCCGAAGTACTTGATGAGCCGCTGCTTGACGACATCGATCTTCGCCTGGGTTTCGTCATCGACCACGCCCGACACGACATTCTTCAGTTTGATCGTGTCGCGCTGGTCCTCGAAGAGCTTCAGCTCGAGGGCCTTGTGGAGCCGGGCGTTGGTGTTGTACTCGAACTTCTTTCCATCGAGTGAGAGAGCGCCGATGTAGTTCATGATCTCCTGGCGGAAATCGTCCTTGCGCGAGTCGGGGATGTCGATCTTCTCCTCGATCGACCGCATCAGACGCTCGTCGGGCTCTTCGTCCTTGCCGGTGTACTTGTTGCGGACCTTTTCGTGCTGGGTGTAGGCCCGCACGTTCTCGATGTAGTTCGCGCAGAGCCGCTTGATGGCCTCTTCGTCGGCCGAAATGGCCCGCTGGACCTCCGCCTTGACGATGTCCTCGTATTCCTCGCGCACCACACTGAGCAGTTCCTTGTAGCGCTTCTTGGTCTCCTCGTCGTTGATGAGGCTGTGGTGCGAGAGCCCTTGTTCGAGCTGGTTCATGACCATGAACGGGTTGATGCAGCGCTCCTGCGTGGCCTGGTCGCTGACGAGCGAGTTCGAGACCTTGTCCTGGATGTAGCGCGGGCTGATGCCGAGCATGCCTTCCCGCGGCGATTCCTCGCGCAGCTCGGCGATCGAATCCTCCGTGAAGCCCGGGATGTTCTTGCCCTCATACAGCTTCATCTTCTGCATGAGCGTCAGCCCGGCCTTCTTCGGCTCCTCGATCCGCGTCAGCACGGCCCACATCGCCGCCATCTCGATCGTGTGCGGCGCGATGTGGACGCCCCGGATCCGCTCCTTGTTGAAATCCTTCTCGTAGATCCGGATCTCGTCCGAGAGCCGGATGCAATACGGGATGTCGATCTTGATCGTCCGGTCCCGAAACGCCTCCATCAGCTCGTTGGACTGGAGCTTGCGGTATTCCGGCTCGTTCGTGTGGCCGAGAATCACCTCGTCGATGTCCGTCTGGGCGAATTTCTTCGGCTTGATCACATGTTCCTGCGAGGCGCCGAGCAGGTCGTAGAGAAACGCCACGTCGAGCTTCAGCACCTCGATAAATTCAACCAGTCCGCGGTTGGCGATATTCAGTTCGCCATCGAAGTTGAACGCCCGCGGGTCGCTGTCGGAGCCGAACTCGGCGATCTTGCGGTAGTTGATGTCGCCGGTCAGTTCGGTCGAATCCTGGTTCTTCTCGTCCTTGGGCTGGAATGTGCCGATGCCGCGCCGGTCCTTCTCGGACAACGTCATCCGCCGTACGACCACATGCTCCATCACGCGGCGCCAGTTGCCCTCGTACTGGACGAGCAGATCGTCGAACATCTTGCGGCAGAACGGGTCGAGCTGGCCGTCGATTCGGACGTGCTGCTCATGCGGCAGGTCGGCATTGATCGCGTCGAGCACCTGCTGCCGCGCGGCCAACGGAATCAGCCGCAGCGGCTCCTCGTGCATCGGGCAGGGGTGGAGCACCGTCTTGCCGTCGGCGTCGGTCACGCGCCACACGAAGGTGTACATCGCCCCTTCGTCAAGCGTCGAGTAATACTCCATGCCCTTCTTGAGCAGGCGGACGATCGTGCTCTTCGACGAGCCGACCGGACCGTGCAGCAGCAGGATCCGACGTTCCGTGCCGTAGCCCTGCGAGGCCGAACGCAGGAAGTCGACGAGCTGCATCAGCGCCCGATCGAGCCCGAAGATCGCATCCGCGCCGCCGCCGATCGGGTCGGAGAAAAACTTGTAGTGGATGTAATCCTGCTTCAGGTGCGTGTACCGCTCCATGCCGAAGTGCAGGATCATGTCGTAGAGACGTTGGAAGGCGTTGCGCGCCACCGTGGGCCGCTGCGCGACGATCTCGAGGTACTCCTCGAACGTGCCCTCCCAGTGCTGGTCACGGAAGCGTTGCGGGTCGATGGACTGTTCGACGATGGATAGAAGAGCGTCTCTGTCAGCCATAACCACGGTCCTCCATGAACGTGCAACCAGCCGTAGGATGGTTGCTTTGCCGACGCCAGGGCCTCAGGGTCGCCTTTGCCATGTGCATCGGCGAGGCCCCCTCGCCCGCGGCCGCTATACCACCTCACATTTCGTATACGGCGCGTTCCTTTGAATCCTAGCGGCCACCAGGGCCGAAGTCAACGAAAACTGGCCGTAAATCCTTACTAAGAAGCAGTTTACGGTTTGCCCGCCGTCGGGCTACCACGGTTCCCATAATTTCGGCCACGGTATTTATCGGCACGTCGTGTCCACGGGTTTGCTTTCGATCATGTCGCCTCGGCCGCGGGGGGAGGTTGCCGCGTTCCGTGGCTTACGGCCCGACGCGGCGACCGGCGATGAAGACGTGCTCGATCTGATGCGGCCGGATCGTATAAAGCAGCGCCGAAACCTGCTGCTCAGGCGGCAGCGTCGCAATCCACGGTTCCGGCCGCACCACGAGACAGTCCGCCTCGAGCCCGACCCGAATTGTCCCGATCCGGTCGGCGAGGTCCAATGCGTTGGCGGCGCCTTTCGTGAGCAGCCACCAGGCTTCCGCCGGCTTGGGCGTCGGCTGGCTTCGCTTCGGCATCCCCACCACCTTGAGCGCCTTGGCCAGTTGCAGACATTCGACCGCCACTCGCGGCATGAAGGGTTCGTCGCCGCCAGCGACGCTGCTGCCCAGCGCCAGCGGCACACCTGCGGCGCGCTGCGCGACATAATCCATGATGCCGCTTTCGAGAAACAGATTCGCCGTCGGGCAATGCACGACCGCGGTCCTGGCCTCCGCCACCTGCGCGCGCTGCTGCTGATTGAGGAACACGCCATGGCCCAGCACGGTCCGGGGCGTCAGCAGCCCCATCTCCGCGAACACGTCCACATCGTCGAGCTGGTCCGGGAACTTCTCGCGGACCGCGGCGACTTCCGCGAGCGATTCGGCCACGTGCGTCTGTATATGGCACTGCATCATCTCCGCCAGCGCCGCCGCGCCGCGCATGAGCTTGTCCGAGCAGCATACCGGCATCCGCGGACTGAACGCATATCGCAGCCGGCCGTTCTCGGCGTTGTGCCACTTCGCGGCCAGACCGCGGGCTTCGTCGAGCGCCTTGTCCGTCGGTTCGCACAACCCCTTCGGGCAGTTCACGTCATTGAGCGTCTTGCCGAAGATCGCTCGCAACCCGCGCCGGGCAAATACGCCGAAGGCCCGGTCCGTCGCCTCCGCGTGCGGACTGCCGAACGCCGCGATCGTTGTCGTTCCGTTGGCGATCATGCCCGTGACGAAGTCTTCGGCGAGTCGTTCCGCCAGATCGGCATTGGTGAACCGCGCCTCCGCCGGGTACACGACCTGCTCGTGCCAGGCGAAGAGCGACAGGCCGTCAATACCCCGGCGGTCCCACTGCGGCAGATGCAGGTGCGCGTCGATGAACCCGGGCAGGATCCAACAGTCCGCATCGCCGATCGCGTCGGTGCCGACGGGCACGCCTGTCGTCACTTCGGTGATCCGGCCGTCGGTGCCGATCGACACGCTGGCGTCGGCGATGACGTTGCAGGTTGTCGGGCCCTCGGGCTGCAGAACGGTGCCGCAGAGTCTGTGCATGGCGTCCTCCTCGCTCTGAGGGTATCGTAGTCCGCCCGAACCGCACGGCCACCGTATCCACGGTAAAGGCGGCGATCAAGATGCTTCTATCGGTTTGGCGCCTGGGGTCTGGCTCCTTTTCGCCTGAGCGGATTTGGCCGACCGGATCCTCGCCTCGTGAAAGCGCAGACTGCCCGCTGACCAGCGGTGGATCCAGGCGAAAAGGTGCCTGACCCCTTCTCTGTGAGGTCGGCGGACTGATACAGATGCTTGACGGCGGTCCGGTGCCCCGGTAACGTGCTGCGTGATCGTTTCTTCCATGAGTTCTCCGCTGAACGGAGGGTGCACTTGAGCTACGACTCCATTGTCTGCGTGAAGCAGGTTCCCGACACGGCCAACGTGACCGGGGACGCCATGAAGGACGACGGGACGGTCAATCGGGCGGCGCTGCCGGCGATTTTCAACCCTGAGGATCTCAACGCCCTGGAAGCCGCTCTGGCGGTCCGCGAGCAGCACGGCGGCACCGTAACCGCCATTACGATGGGACCGCTCGGGGCCTGTGAGGTCCTGCGGGCGTGCCTGTATCGCGGGGCGGACCGGGCGGTCCTGCTCACCGATCGGCGTGCGGCCGGCAGCGATACGCTCGCGACGAGCTATATCCTGAGTCAGGCGATCAAGAAAATCGGCAAATACGACTTCGTCTTCTGCGGCCGCCAGGCGATCGACGGTGACACCGCGCAGGTCGGCCCGCAGATGGCCGAGAAGCTTGGCATTGCCCAGGTGACCTATTTCGAGCGGTTCGTTGACTTGTCCGGCCGGACGGCTCGGATCCGACGCAATGTCGGCAACGGCTGGGAGGTGCTCGAGGTCCGGACGCCGATGCTGATCACCGTGCTCGACACGGCGAACGAAGCGCGCCCGGCGGCGGCGCGGCGGGTCATGCGGTACAAGCGTGCCCGGGCCGCCGACGAGGTCATCAAGGACGTAGCCACGGCGATGCCGGACGCCTCGGATGCCGAGAAAGAGGCCGAGCAGGCGCGCCGGCTGGAGGCCCTGAAGATCAACGCTCTCCTGCTCGAGAAGTGGGATCTCGACGATATCGACGCGGATCTGATGTGGTGCGGCGTGTCGGGCTCGCCGACGAAGGTCCATCGCATCCAGTCGATCGTGCTGACCAAGGAAGGGTATACCGAGATTCCACCCACCGAGGATGGCGTAAAACAACTGGTCCACGAACTGATCGTCGACCATACGCTGGGCTGACCCTCGCGGTCGGCGACGTTCGCCGATCGCATGGGTGCCACTGGTCCCGACGTACGTCGGGATCCGCCAGTGTTCGGATGGACAAACGGCGTAGCTGCCACGGCGCGAAACTGGCTTGCCGAAGTGTTAGCCGGCGCGATTGGTTCCCGTGTTTCATGGGCAAAGCCGCCAGTCGAGCGCTGCCGGCGACGAGCTTGAGTGAACGATGATTGAACCCAATCGAAAAGGTGAGGTCTGGGTCTTCGCGGAACAGGAAGACGAGAGCCTCTGCGACGTATCATTGGAACTGTGCGGCCGGGCCCGCGAGCTGGCCGACCAGTTGGGCGTCAAGATGGGCGCCGTGCTGGCCGGCTGGAACGTGCGCGAGCTGTCGTATCGGTTGATCGCCCAGGGCGCCGACCGCGTGTACTGCGTGCACGACACCGAACTCGAGCATTATCGCACGCTGCCGTACGCCCGGGTCATGTGCCAGCTCATCGCCAAACACAAGCCGCAGATCGTGCTCTACGGCGCGACGGCGCTGGGGCGCGACCTGGCGCCGCGCGTGGCGTCGGAGATGCGGGCGGGCCTGACCGCCGACTGCACCGACCTCGAGATCGGCGAGTACCGCGATCCGAAGTCCAAGACGACGCACAAAAACCTGCTGCTGCAGATTCGCCCGGCGTTTGGCGGCAACATCATCGCGACGATCGTGAACTTCGATCGTTGGCCGCAGATGGCCACCGTCCGCGAGGGCGTCATGGCATTGCAGGCCGGCGACCCCGGCCGGACCGGCGAGATCATCGACGAGAAGGTCGCGCTCAGCGAGATCGACAAGGCCGTCCGGCTCATCGAGCGCCATCGCGAAGAGCGTTCGGTCAACCTCAAGGCCGCGCGGACGATCGTGGCCGGCGGCGGCGGCGTCGGCAGCAAGGAAAACTTCGCCTTGATTCACGAGCTGGCTGGCGCGGTGGGCGGCGTGGTCGGCGCCTCGCGCGCGGCGGTCGATGCCGGCTTCATCGGCAAGGAGCATCAGGTCGGCCAGACCGGCACCACGGTGCGCCCCGCCTTGTACATCGCCTGCGGCATCAGCGGCGCCGTGCAGCATCGCGCGGGCATGGAGGAATCCGCGAAGATCATCGCGATCAACTGGGACAAGGATGCGCCGATCTTCTCCGTGGCTCATTATGGGATCGTCGGCGACATGAGCAAAGTCATCCCCATGCTCATCAAGGCCATCAAGGAGCGGGCGTAAACGATCATGCCGAATTTTTTCGAAGATAACGAAGACCTGCTGTTCCTGTTTGATCACCTCGAGCTGGCCGATGTCGCGGCGGTGCAGGAAGACGATTTCATGCGTAACACCGGCCCGAACGGCGAGTATGCGCCGCTGGATGCCGAAGATGCGATCGACAACTACCGCCGCGTGCTGAGCATTGTGGGCGACGTGGCCGGCAATCATATCGCGCCGCGCGCCGAGCAGATCGACGCCGAAGGCAATACGCTCAACGCCGACGGTACCGTCACGCTGCATCCCGGCGTGCAGGCGAACCTCGATGTGCTCGCGAAGGCCGATCTGATGGGATTCACGCTGCCGCGCGAGTACGGCGGGCTCAACTGCCCGTGTGTCGTCTATACGATGGCGACCGAAATGGTCAGCCGCGCGGATACCTCGCTGATGAACCTCTTCGGCCTGCAGGGCATCGCCGAGACGATCTATGCGTTCGCGTCCGACGAGATCAAGGCCGAATATCTGCCGCGATTCGCCCGCGGCGAGGTCACCGGGGCGATGGTGCTGACCGAGCCCGACGCCGGCAGCGACCTGCAGGCGGTCGGCCTTCGGGCCTGGCAGGACGACGATGGCCAGTGGCGCCTGACGGGCGTGAAACGCTTCATCACCAACGGCTGCGGGGAGATTCTCCTGACGCTGGCCCGCAGTGAGCCGGACATCAAGGACGGCCGCGGCCTGAGCCTGTTCCTCGCGGAGCGCGGCCCGCGAGTGCGGGTGCGTCACCTGGAGGAGAAACTCGGCATTCACGGCTCGCCAACGTGCGAGCTGGTCTACGACGACACGCCGGCCAAGCTGATCGGCGAGCGCCAGCGCGGACTCGTCACGTACGTGATGAGCCTGATGAACGGCGCGCGCGTCGGCATCGCCGGCCAGTCACTGGGCGTGGCCGAGGCCGCGTACCGCGTCGCCCGCCAGTATGCCTACACCCGCAAGCAGTTCGGTGTTTCGATCGAGCGGCTGCCCGCCGTCGCCGAGATGGTGACCGACATGAAGATCGCCATCGAAGCGGCCCGGGCGCTGACGTACGAGACCTGCCGTATCTGCGACTTCGAGAACAACAACCTTCGCGTGCTCGAGTTCAACAAGCCGAACGACAAGGATGAACTGAACCGCCGCCGCGGAAACGGTCGGACGTGGAAGCGCCTCAACAGCATGCTCACGCCGATGAGCAAGTACTATGCGTCGGAGATGTGCATTCGCGTGGCCAACGAGGCGCTGCAGGTGCTCGGCGGCTCGGGCTACATGAAGGACTACCCCGTCGAGCGATACGCCCGCGATGCCCGGATCACCACGATCTACGAGGGCACGAGCCAGTTGCAGGTCGTTGCGGCCGTCCGCGGCGTGTGCTCCGGCGCGTTCGAGAAGCACGTCGATACGTACGAGCAGCGCGAGTATACCGATAAGGCGCTCAACGAACTCAAGCAGAAGCTCGTCGAGGCCAGGCTGCTTGTGCTCGAGGCTATCGCGTTCGTCAAGGCGCGCGGGACCGAGTACATGGACCTGCACGGCCGCCGGCTCGTGGACAGCGCCATTGCGGTCCTCGTCGGCCACCTGTTCCTGCGCCAGGCGACGGCCAACGAGCGCAAACGCCTCGTTGCGCAGCGCTTCATCGAGCAGCACCTGCCCACGATTCGCCGCGACATCGAGATCGTGCGCAGTGGCGACCAGATGGCCATCGACCACTACAAGACCTTGGCCGGCCCGGTTCCATCCGCCTCCTGAGCCATCGACCGAACACCGAAGGCGTTCTCTGGGGTTTGGCCATTTCGACGTAGGCGAATGCCGACGGCGTTCTACAACAAAGCCCACGGTCGCGAAGCGCACCCTGGGTCGCGGTCGCGTTAACCATATCTACCCAGCAATTCTCCAAACTCTGAACGAGTTTCACGGGTGCCCGTGTGCCACCGCTCTGTGAGCAGTGCCGACCCGCGTACACCGCCTCGCGATGTCGCCAACCTTCGGGTATCGCGATTTGACCGGCCTTCATCCATCGGTCATTGTGGTCGTCATGATGGATGCTCGCGCACAATTTGCCGCTCCCGGGCGTCGGCGTCAACGCATAGCACACACACGGGTGAGCAAGCGGGTTCGTGGTCGCGTGCGCGTGCTGCCTCTGGTGGCCGTAGCCATGCTGGCGCTGTGGCCGGCGGGTGCGGGCCACAATGCCTATGCGCAGATCCGCACCGACGAGGAAGTGATTTTCTTCCCAAGCTTCGGCGCGCGACTCCCTGGCGAGGCCACTTGGCGTCTCGAGATCCGCGGCTGGATCTTCGAGCTGGAAATGGATTCGTTCGTTCGGGCAGCCACGCTGGACGTGTTCCGGGGGTTTCTCGACCTGGATCCCGATTCGACGTCTACGCAACTCTTCGAGGCCCGCGCCCGCATGTTTCTCGTCGACAACGAACGCGGCAAGCGCATCACGGTCCGTTTGGGCGAGCGGCGGTTTGAATTGCCCGAGTCCGAGCCCGATGGGCACTTCCGAGGGACGCTACATCTTCCGTCCGACGAAGTGAATAGGTTACGTCGTGCTGGTGGCAACAATCGCGACATGCTGCCGTTCGCGGCGGAGCTGCCCGCCGGCGACACACGACGGTTCACGGGCGTCATCCACCTCATCGACCCGACGGGCCTTTCGGTCATCTCCGACATTGACGACACGATCAAGATTACCGAGGTACAGGATCGCGACGCTCTGCTGGCCAACACGTTCCTTCGTGATTTCAGACCGGCTCCGGGCATGGCGGCCGTGTATCGTCAGTGGGCGGCGGCCGGCGCCCGCTTTCATTACGTCTCGTCCAGCCCATGGCAACTCTACGAACCGCTGGCGGAGTTCATCCGTGAAGGCGGATATCCTGCCGGCACATTCCACTTGAAACCGTTTCGCGTGAAGGATTCGGGTGTGACCGCGTTGTTCGAGTCGCCCGAGGCCTACAAGCGCGAGGTGATCGAACCGATCCTTGATGCGTTTCCGCGGCGGCGGTTCATCCTCGTCGGTGACTCGGGCGAGAAGGATCCGGAGATCTACGGCGCGATCGCCCGCGAGCACCCGCGCCAGATCGAGCGTATCTTCATTCGAAACGTGACGGACGAGGCGCCGGACGCCCCGCGGTTCCTCCTGGCCTTCGCCGATCTGGAACGAGGGCAATGGGTCGTGTTCGACCGGCCCGAATCGCTCGCGCCGATCACGACGCGGCCCGCAACCCGGCCGGCCAGGAGCGGGGATTCCGAATGGGGAGCGGAAAAGGGAGCGGAAAAGGTGTCAGGGAGCGGAAAAGGAGCGGAAAAGGTGTCAGGAGCGGAAAAGGTGTCAGGATGATTTTTCACGCACCCAAAATTCATCCTGACACGGCTGTGGCCCACACCCACCAGGTGCGGCGGCTCCGGATGAACGCGAACGAAACGGAGAAATCAGTGATGTCCCGTCTTCCGTTCCCGTTTTCCGTTCCTATCGGCCAACATGGAGTTTCCCGCGTGCCAAGGAATGACCGTTTGCCAAGGCGCAGCCCAACGCGCCTCGGATACTCATTGCGGTATTGCGCTCATTGTTTGCTCATTCTGTCAGGGCTTCAGGCCGGTGCAGGCTGCGATCCTATTGCTGATGTTGAAGTACCGACATCGAGACCCGCTCCTGAGACGATCGAAGGTCGCTGGGTAGGCCAGGTCACGTACGCATCGCCGGCCGATCAGGCACGTTTCGGGACGACACGGCCAGTGCTCGTCCTATACCGCGACGGACGAGCAAGTTTCAAGAATATTCCGGAAGATGTGGTGGGGAAAGGTACGGAGCTCTGTACAGACACTGGTACATGGGGCTTCGAGCATTTCGGCAGCCCCGCCACCGATAACAAACGAGCATGGCAAGTATCACTGCGGTATACCCAGAGGAATCTGTCCACGGGGCATATTGGGGTAGGGAGCTTCCTGGTTGTCAATCGGGAGCCGCCCTACAAGCTGTTCTACATGTGGAGTGACCCGGATCTCGGAGAGTACGCATGGTTGGTGAGAACAGGACCGCCTTCCACACAACCCACATCGGCACGCACGGATGCCTCCGTTGATGCAGCCGCCGCAAGCCCTGCGGAAGCGATTCCCGGCAATCCGGAAAGCGAGCCCTGACGTGGGTGTAATCGTCTTTGGGGTCAGAACGGAAAAGGAACGAAAAAGGTGTCAGAGGAACGAAAAAGGTGTCAGGATGATTTTTGACGCTCCCAAAATCCATCCTGACACGTTTTTTGGCCCACGCCCACCGGGTGCGGCGGCTCCGGATGAACGCGAACGAAACGGACAAATCAGTGATGTTCCGTTTTCCGTTCCGCCCGCCAGTGTATCGTGCCCCCCTGATCAACGCGCGATCGTCACGCCCATCGCTTCGACGCTGACACGTCCCTGCGGCGTATCGAGCGACTCCGGCGTATCCGCGAAATTGACGACGAGCGTGCAGCCCGAATCGGGCAGGCTCACGCCGATGCACGGATACTTGCCGATGACGCTGCCGGCAAGAACCCTTTCGCCCGCCGTCGCTCCAGATCGGATTACCAGGACCATCTTGCGGAACCACTCGCCCGGACTGACGATGCGCGGTCGCTCATACGCCGGCAGGCCGAAGTACAGCTCGTGGGCCAGCAGCGACTCCTTATCTGCATACGGGTCGTTGGCATACACCCATTCGCTGCGGTTCGGGCTGCGCCCGCGCTTCTGCAGGAGCTGGAACGTACCCTCGCCGACCAGTGCTTCGATCGCAAGCTGCTTTTCCACCGTCACGCGGCGCGAGCCAAGGTCGTGCCAGACGTCCCGACCGTTCGCGTGGCCGAAGCGCATCGTCTCGGCGCCGACGGTTAACTCCACGCTGTTTTCGTTGAAAACGTCCGCGGCCAGATAGAGCCCCAGCCCGCCCGAGCGCAGCAGCCAGACCTGGTCGAGCGCTTCGCAATAATCGATCAGCACCACTACGCCGTCGGGTAGGCTCACGAACGCCTGATGCTGGCGGACCAGTGGAAAGACCTGGTTGTCCGGTCGCGAATGGATTACACGCTTCGTCTCGCGCCCGATCCGCCCGACCGTCCAGATGCCTTCCGGCTCCAGCGTGCCCATGCGGAACGACTCGACCACCTGTTTCGGCGTGGTCCCGCTGACCTCGAGGATGCCGCAGCCGTTTTCGTTGTGTTTGAGCAGATGTGGAAAACCGACCGGCTGCGCGATGAACTGCCAACCGCTGCGAAACGCGCGCCACGACACCGATGCCCAAGCGTCGCGTGTGCGGTGCCACGCGAGACGGGCGTTCGGTTCGTGGTAGGTGCCGACGTGGCGTTCGTTGTACTCCGCTTCGGTCGCCGCCGGCGGGATCGCTTCGGCCGCGACGCGATCCAGCACCCACAGCGCCTGCGCGAGACAGCAGCCCTCCTGCCCTTCGTACCAGGCGAAGTCGTTGAGCTTGAGCCGCTGCAGCGTGGCCAGTCGGGCACCCTGTACGCTGCCGCCGGTCAGGGCTTGCTGTTGCTCGATCAGCGAGAGCCACTCAGACGCCAGCCGGCTCGCGTCAGCGTCCTTGAAATGCGCGGCCGCGAAGATCGCCGCCGGCATGAACTGCGTGTTGCCGTAGCCATACGAGATCCAGTCGTAACCCGCGGCGTAGACGAACCGGCCGTTCGAAAGCGTGCCCTGCTTGAGGCGGTCAAAGACGTACTTCCAGTTGTGCAGGTAGACATCGGGATCTCGCTCGGCCTCGGGCAGTGCCTGGTCGATCAACCAGGCGTATGCCTGATACGCCAGCGGCCAGCCCATATAGCCCGGATGATAGAAGCCATGGTGCTCCTGGGTGCCGCCCGGCTCGAAGTTGGCGCCCTTCACGCGCTCGCGCAGCGGCTTGCCCGCGACGATCGTGTCGCTTTCCATGTCGGCCGGCATGCAGATCGCGTTGACCGAATGCATGATCGCCGTCTCTCGCCACGCGGCCTGACGGGCATCGCCGGGCCAGGCCAGCCGCGCCATGGCCAGTTCCGTCGCGGACCATGCGTTCGACTCGCCGCACGAGTGCGCCGGCCAGCGTCCGGGCCAAGTCCGCCACTTCTTGCTGATGCCGTATTCCGTCTGCTTGTCGGCTTCCCAGGCCAGCATCGCCCGGAGCTGTTCGCGCTGCTCCGGCGGCAGGCCGTCGAGCATCAGCATCCCCTGCGCTACGACGAACAGGTCCGCGTGCCAGTCATCGGCGTTCGACAAGGATGCGCCCCATTTCTGGATGTCGGGCCGGTCGATTGTGTTGACGGCGATGTGTGTGCCCAGCGCGAGCTTGATCAAGCCGCGCAGCGGGCGCGCGATCTCCTCGGGCGGATTGGCGCGGCTGAGCCAGTATCCGGCCGCCGCCGCCGCGAACTGGTTACCGGCGACATCGCGGTAGGGGTTGGCCCCTGTGCCGAGCGTCGGATTGAGCGTATACAGGTCCGTGCCGGGGATCTCATAGAGGTAGCCCGACAGCCACCGGCACCACTGATCGAGCGCCTGTTCCAGCCGCGTACGCAGTTGCTCGCCGGGCGATGTGTCGGCCGCTTCGGCCGCCGCCGCATGCGAACACAGCAGAACCATCCCCACCGCCATAGCTGCCCCAAATAGCGAAACGTTGCGTCGAGTCATCGTGAGCCTCCTCGTGCCGACGACGGTAGGCGACGCCGCCGACGCGCGTCAAACCGGCCGGCGATGTCGGCTTCGAAGGGGGCGGGATCCGTCCGTGCCGCGGGGGGACGTGCGATTGGCGAGCTTGACGGCCCATGTGACTTGGGGGCATCATGGATTGCGTGCCCGGTACGTGCCTGTTGCGGATGTCGGCCACGGCGCAGGGTCTGGCCGGGCGGGGCGTCTGGGACGTCCGAGGCATGGCCGATCGAAGGGGCGCGCATGAGTCAGTCGGGCGAGACGTCTTCGTCAGGACCGCCGAAGTCCGAGCCTCCCGCGCCGCAAGCGGGTGCCGGGGGCCCTGTGCCCCCGCCCAATGCGGGTTCCCCCGTGCCTTCGCCGGATGCAGGGGCTTCCGTGTCGCCGCCGTATGGGCCGGATGCCCGGTTGCGGCATGGGCTGACCGTGACATGCCTGACGTTGACCATTCTCGTCCTCGTGTACCTGATTCTGCGGGAACTGACGGAGATACTGCTGCCGCTGCTGATCGCGGTGTTCGTCTGTTACCTGATCGTTCCGGCCCACCGGTGGCTCGTTCGGCACCGGCTGCCGTCGCTCGTTTCCCACGCGGTCATCGTGGGTGGCTTTCTGGCTGTGGCCTACGGCGTGGCCAGCATGACCATCCGCAACCTCGGGCAGCTCAGCGCGGAACTGCCGCGGTATGCATACCAGCTCGAGGCCATGACTGACGCGTTTCACCAGAAGGTGACCGATCATCTGACGAAGATGCTCGAGCGCGAGCCGAAGCCGGCTGACGACGAGGCAGCGGCTGACGCGGATATGCCCGCCGGTATCGAGCCGGAGCCCCCGGCCGAGCCGGCGTCGGCATGGACGACGGCTGAGACCGATGCGGATGCCGACGTGGAGCCTGCGGTGGGTGACGCCGACGCCGTGCCGCCGACCACGCGGCCAGCCGCGTCATCGGTGCGTCCGCAACTGATCTCCGCCCAGCAGGTTGTCGCGCTCGGGCGCTCGACGCTTACAGCCTCTCTCGGCCTGATGACCACGGCGATGGTCGTGGTGTTCTACCTGATCTTCCTGCTGGCCGAAGCCGCGGGGTTCGAACGCCGGCTGGCCAGCGCGTTCGGGGCGGAGCGGGCCCAACACATCATGCGGGTGGTCACGAAGATCAACACGATGGTGGCGCAGTACATCGCCGTCAAGACGTTCGTGAGCGTCCTGATCGCGGCGATTACGACGGTTATCCTGATGCTGTTCGGTGTCGATTATGCGTTGATGTGGGGGATCCTGACGTTTTTCGCGAATTTTATCCCATACATCGGCAGCATCGTGGCGGCGGCGCTGCCGGTCGCGATGAGCTGCGTACAGTTCGGTGAATGGTGGCGCCCGCTACTCGTCGCGATGTTGTTGACCGTGGCGCAGCTCCTGACGGGCAACGTGCTGGAACCACGGCTCGTCGGAAAGCGGCTTGGCGTCAGCCCGCTGGTTATTCTGCTGTCGCTGGCGTTCTGGGGCTACCTCTGGGGCATCCCCGGGATGCTTCTCGCGGCACCGCTGATGGTGACGGTCATCATC
>JAFGKA010000324.1 GCA_016928855.1 Phycisphaerae bacterium | reverse complement strand
GGCCCGGCCAGCAACTCGACGATCGTCGGCGCGACATCACATGTCCGCGCGACCGGGATGCGTTCGTGACGCCGGATGCCCGGCCCGGCAAAACACATCGGCACGACCATATCGCCACGGACGATCGATCCGTGCCCGCCGAGGTTGCACCGCGCAAAATCCCACCCCTCCACCGCGAACAGGAGAATGTCCGCGCTGCGGGGCGAGTCAAACACCTCGACGATCTGAGCGACCGTGTCGGGGCATCGCAATCCGGCCGTGGCGGCCAGCCACGCCCGCGACTCGTGCCAACCCTGCTGTACGAATGCGGCGACCGACGCATCGGAAAGATAGCCCAGCGGGTCGCCGGAGCGCACATCATAGCGGTACTCCAGGCGTTCGCCAGTGCGGCGCCGCGCCACGGTTGCGGCCCCGTCTTTTCCGCAAATCCAGACCTCATCCGGACTTGTGCGACAAGCCGCCGCGAAGATGGCCGCCTGCGCCACCAGCGAGTCCGGTCCCTCGCCGATGATCCCACGGCAACGATCGAAATCGGGCCGCGACCTCCAGCCCTCCGGCCCGCTCAGGTGGAGCGAATAGACCCGGTTGCCGCCGTTGATCGCGACGGCGTCGACCCCCTCGAAGTGCCGCCGCCGCCACGAAACGGGTCCGCTGTCATAGCGACCTTCGTGGATTCTCCACCCATGGCGCTTCCGCAGCATCGGGGTAAGATCGAGATACTGTTCACGCGGCGTTGCGACGTGGCCGTGATCGCTGACCAGTGCGAGGTACGTCCGGTCGAGCACGCCGGCCGCTTCAAGGGCGTCACACACTTTTCCGATCTGCTTGTCGATATTCTTCAGGGCGCCGCGATATTCCTCGGACTCACAGCCGAATTGATGGCCGTCGGCATCGAGTCCTGGGAAATACAGGTGGATGAAATCCGGCCATCGCCCCTCACGCCGAGCGAGCCCCACTACCTGTTCCATCGAGCGCGCGACCATGCCGTCGGCCCAGTGATGCCACCCGAAGAAGAAACAAACCCCGCTTTCGGTCCACAGGTCGATCGTGCGCGTCACGCCGCGGCGATTGGCGCATTGGATGCTCACGGTGAATCGGTCATCCAGAATCTCGTAAATCGTCGGCGCGTCGTAGTCGCCCTCGACCTGCTGATATGTGGCAGCGAGGTTGTAGTCCCGGTAGACGAACGTCGTTCTGTCGAACCATTTATTACCCAGGATGTCGTGATGCCCCGGCACCCGCCCAGTGAGCAGCGTGGTGGTGATGCCGTACGTGATCGAGGGGACGGCCGTGACGGCATGGTCGGCACGGACGCCGGCCTGGATAAACCGTCGATCAATAGCCGGTAAATCATTGCTATGAAGAAGGTTATCGAATACATCGGCGGCCACGCCGTCGGCGAAGAACATCACCGCGCATCGCTGCGGTACGGTCACGTCTTCCGGCACATGGACACGCAGGTGTGGTGGCCGGATGCACCCGCTAGCGGCGAGAAGCCCGCAGGCCAGGAGTACGGCGACAACGCGATTCCGCTTGACCGGGTTCAAGTTTCCAGCTCGCATGGGCCGGTATAATAACAGAGACTCGTCGGCGGTCGAGCCAAGGCGTGGATCAGCCCGGCTTCCGGCGGTTTGCGACGTCGCACGGCCCGCCTGGCTGGCGTGTGGTTGCCGGTCATTCCGGCAGAGTTGAGCTTGTGTTCCGGGCCGCTCGGTCTTATCATTAGTGTATTACGTTTTTTGGGGGCGAGCGCTCCGAAAAACGGGCACACGCGGGAAGCATTGTGGCGCGGTCCCGACAGGCGGTGTCTCGGTCTGTCTCCGTTTTCAGGTTTCAGCATGACGTTTCGTTTCGGATTGGCTGTGATCGGTACGGCTATGATCGCCCTGATCGCGGGTTGCGCCCCGAAAGGTCTGCGCAGCCCGGAGCGGTATGCGCGAGGGCTCGTGATTATACTGCCCGGCATCGAGGGCCGCAGTCCGCTGAATGCGCGCCTGGCGCGCGGGCTGGCCGAAGGCGGCGTGCCGTCGGCGGTTGAGATCTACGATTGGAGCTTCGGGGCGCCGGTGGCCGGCTTGCTGGTCAATCTTGCCGATGAGCCGCGCAATCGGCGGCATGCGCGCCAGATTGCCCAACGGATCGTTGACTATCAAGGCGCGTACCCGGATCGTCCAGTGCATTTGGTTGGGCACTCCGGCGGTGGCGGCGTGGCCGTGTACGCCTTGGAGGCGCTCCCGACGGAGAAGCCGGTGACGAGTGCCTTGTTGCTGGCGCCGGCGTTATCGCCTCAATACGATCTGCGGCGCGCGTTGCGGCGCACACGCTACGGGATCTGGAACTTCTACTCCGAGCACGATGTCGGTTTTCTTCGCCTCGGTACGGCGATCTTCGGCACGATCGATCGCGAGCACGCTTCGGCGGCAGGCGCCGTCGGGTTCGAAGAGCCGCGCAGTCTTGGTGCCGAGGGCAAGGAGATATACCGGACCAAGCTGCGTCAGGTCCGCTATACCGAGCGTATGGCGCGAAGCGGCCACTCCGGCGGTCACACCGGCTGGGCCTCGCCGCAGTTTGCCCGGGAGTGGCTGGCGCCGTTGCTGTAT
Source organism: Phycisphaerae bacterium (assembly GCA_016928855.1). Lineage (GTDB taxonomy): Bacteria > Planctomycetota > Phycisphaerae > UBA1845 > PWPN01 > JAFGKA01. The sequence continues at coordinate 1,724 of JAFGKA010000324.1, read as the reverse complement.
TCCCAGATGGGTGCGGAGCCGACTTTCGCCGTCAGCCAGAATGGCAGCAGCGGTCCAGCGATGGGCGGCGGCAGCGGTCCGAGCGAGCTACCAGGCCAGGAGCCGCCGCCGAACGCCCCGATTGGCTACTCCAGTAGGGGTGCACAAAATAACTAGCGCAAAGGCTCGGCTTACCTGGTATAATGCTGCACGGGCAACGGCCTGACAGGTCGTGTGGGGTGGAGCCAAGGGAGTCTCAGTCGTACATCCATGTATCCAGCCGAGTCGACAACAAGAAAACTACTGGTGCTCCGCGGGCCGCATCGTGATCCGGGCGAGGCGATCGAGGCCTTGCGGCAGCTCGGTGAACTGCGGATCGTCGAAACCGTTGACGAAGCCCTCGAGATTCTCCGCGCGGACGAACGGTTCGACTTTGTCGTCAGCGAGACGTCGGATTTCCTTCCGCTCGAACGCGCGACGGTCGGCCAGCGGGCCAACGCCGTGCTCGACACGATCGCCGAAGGCGTGTGCGTCATCGATTGTTCGGGCCGATTGCTATGGTCGAACAGGAAGTTTCGTAGCTTCTCGGTCGAAGTGGTCGAGCGCGTCCGCCAGATGTGCACGGATGCGTGGGCCGGGCGGACCGACGTGGCGAATCAGGCAGGCACGGTGCGGTCCCGGCGACTGAGCCTGCAGACCGAGACGGGCCGCTTTCTCGAAATCAACGCAACGCCGATTCTCGACGAGCAGGGCCACATCGGGCAGATCAGCGCGGTCATCTGGGATGTCTCCAACGCCCGCCGCTTGCAGCAGAAGATGGATGCGATCGACAACGCCGGCAGCGAACTGGTCCGGCTCGACGCCGATACCGTTCGCGATCTCGATGCCCGCCAGCGCCTGGAAGTCCTCGAAGACAAGATCATCCGCTACACCCGCGACCTGATGCGGTTCGACAACTTCGTGGTTCGCATTCTCGATAAACGCACGCAGAAGCTCGAACTCGTACTGTGTGCCGGCCTGCCGCCCGAGGCCCAGCACCTCGATGTCTATGCGTCGACCGAGGGCAACGGGATCAGCGGCTATGTGGCCGCCACCGGCCGAAGCTACATCTGCCCCAACGTCCTGCGCGATCCGCGGTATCTGCGCGGCATCGACGAGGCCCGGTCGAGCCTGACCGTGCCCTTGCGCCTGCACGACCAGGTCGTGGGCATCTTCAACGTCGAAAGCGACCAGACCGGGGCGTTCACGGAAGACGACCGCCAATTCGCCGAGATCTTCGGCCGCTACGTCGCGATTGCTCTGAACATTCTCGATCTGCTTGTGGTCGAACGGCATCAGACGACCGGCCGGCTCGCCAGCGATGTGACGACCGAGATTTCCGGTCCGCTCAACGACATTCTCTCGGATGCCACGGCGCTCCGCGAGGACTACATCGGCCACGACGACCTGCGGCATCGTCTCAATGCGATTTCGGACAATGTGGTCAAGATCCGCGAGGCGATCAAGACCGTGACCGAGCCCGGCCGCGGGATGCTCGGCCGCGACGACGATCGACTAAAAGCCGACCCGCTGCTCCGGGGTAAAACGGTGCTGGTGGCCGACGATGAGCAGATCATCCGCGAGACGGTCTGCGACGTTCTGACGAAGCTCGGTTGTGTCGTCGAGACGGCCCGAGACGGCGAGCAGGCCGCGGCGATGATCGCCCATCGGAAATACGATCTTCTGCTCAGCGACATCAAGATTCC
>JAFGKA010000323.1 GCA_016928855.1 Phycisphaerae bacterium | reverse complement strand
CGCGATGCGGTGATCCTGCACACGCGGACGCTCAAGCGGGGGGCGGTGCTGGGGCTCGGGGGGCGTACCGTCGTGGAAATTACCGCGACCAACGACGCCAATGTCTTGCCTCCCCGGGCGACTCGTGGTATTATGGGACGTACTGCCGTGGCACAGGGTCGTGATCGACGGGCGGAGGGAACCGCCTTGCACGTCTCGACGTCGCCATCTCCATGTGTGCCGCTCCAACACCCCGATCCGGGATTGCGGAATGAAATCGCGCAGATTCGTTCGCTTGTGGATGAAGTCCTGCGCGAGACCCGTTCAGCCAAGGCACCGGCCGTACCCGAAGCGTTGATGAATGATTACCTCGCGCTGATCGAGGCCGAAGTCGCCGGCGAGTTGGCGCGCGAGCTGATCGAGCGGCTCGGGCAGGAACTGCCTTCGGCGGCGTCAGCCGATTCCCGCGTGGTGCGCGAGAAGCTCTGTGAGTACATCGCTTCAATGATCCCGGCCGGTGGGCCGATCGCGATGGCACGCGAGGGCCGCCCTCGCGTCGTGGCGATGGTCGGGCCGACCGGCGTCGGGAAGACGACCACCATTGCGAAGCTCGCCGCGCATTTCAAGCTGCGTGAAAACCGCCGCGTCGGGCTCATCACCATTGACACGTACCGGATCGCTGCCGTCGATCAGCTTCGCACCTACGCGCAGATCATCGATGTGCCGCTGGAGGTCGTCATGACGCCGGGGGAACTTGCCGGCGCGCTCGAGCGACTGGCCGCGTGTGACGTGATCCTGATCGACACCGCCGGGCGCGGCCAGAACGACACGCCGCGGCTCGACGAGTTGAAGCGTTTTCTCGAAGTGGCGCAGCCGGACGAGACGCATCTCGTCCTGGCGTGCAGCCAGACCCAGGCGGCCCTGCTGCAGATCGTCGAGCGTTTCAGCCGCGTGGGGATCGATCGTGTCCTGTTCACAAAACTCGACGAGGCGGTGGGCTTCGGCGTCATGTTGAACGTCCTTCGGCAGGTCGAGAAGAAGTTGTCGTACGTGACCACCGGGCAGGATGTGCCCGACGACCTCGAGGTCGGTCACGGTCGGCGCCTGGCGGAATTGATCCTTGGCGGGCGGTCGAAGGCCGCTTCACCGGCGCCGTCCACGGTACACGCGTAAAGGAGCGTTTGCGTGCATCCGGCTGAATCCGAGAGTATACCGCACGATCAGGCCAGCAAGCTGCGCCAGCTCATGCGCTATTCCTCGCCCGGCCGGCGCGCGACGCGGCTCGTGTCGATCATGAGCGGTAAGGGAGGCGTGGGCAAGACCAACATCGCCGTGAACCTCGCGATCGCCATGGCGGCGCGCCAACGCCGCGTGCTTCTGCTGGATATGGACGTGGGGCTGGCCAATGCGGACGTTCTCCTGGGCGTCGACGTGCGATGGAACTGGTCGCACGTCATTCGGGGCGAGCGGCAGATCCGCGACGTGATCGTGCCGACGCCGGGTGGCGTGGACCTGCTGGCCGGCGGCTCGGCCATGACCGGGCTGACCGATCTGTCGGAGTTCGAACGGCACCGGCTCTTGCGCGACGTGGAATCGCTCTGCAACGCGTACGACCTCATGGTGCTCGATTGCGGCGCGGGGATCTCGCGGGGTGTCGTCTCGTTCGGGCTGGCGGCCGACATCGTGGTCGTCGTCGCCACGCCGGAGCCGACTTCGCTGACCGACGCCTACGCGATGATCAAGATTCTCAGTCGTCAGGAGGCCGATCGGACGCTGGCGCTGGTGGTCAATCAGGCGGCGAGCCGTAGTGAGGCGGAATTCGTCTTTGACCGGGTGGCCGGGGTGGCTGCCCGTTTCCTGGGGGTGCCTCTGGTCAACCTGGGGTACGTGCTTCAGGACGAGGCCGTCGGACTGGCGGTCCGCCAGCGGCGCCCGCTGCTATTAGGACAGCCAAGGTCCGCCGCCGCGGCCTGCGTGTTGGCGGTGGCGCGACGGTTGGCACGCGAGCATGAGCCGCCCGAGGCGGAGCCGGGTTTCCTGCGTCGGGTGGCGAATCTGTTTCTTTGACGCCGGCGGGTTTCGGTACAGAACCGGTCGGCAAGGCATGGGATAGGTCCGGATAAACGAATGGCCGGCTGTCTTCTTCCACTTTTCTCTAAACACGGCGGCGAACGCGGCCGCTAGAGAGATTGGTGGCCAGGGATACCAGCCCGGCCTCGTGAGTAGGTGGAAATGGTCCGGTGTTGCGGCGCCTGTTTTGGGCTCCTTGCATTCGCGGTGACGATTCTCGCGGGGTTGTATGCCGGCAATCCGGTGACAACCACGTTGTCGCGCTCCCTCTGGGCGATGGTGGCCTTTCTCTGCCTGGGAAGTTTTCTGGGCTATGTGGCGCTGCGGGTCGTAGACGAACACGCGGTTCGTCGGCGCAACGAACTCTTTGGTGACCCGGACGCGGAAGAGCCGTCGGATGACGGTGCGTCTCGTCCGAAGGTTTCCCGCTCGAACAGGGCATAGAGGACACGGCCGCGTAGGGTTTGCCGATCCTGCCCGGCGCGTAGCGTGCCGATGGAGGGCTGTGCATGTCACAGAAACAGGGAAACGTTGAAGACCTCTGGAAGGAATACAAGGCGACAAGCTCGCAGACACTTCGCAACGCGTTGATGGAAGCGTATCTTCCGCTCGTGAAGTACACGTCCGAGCGGATTGCCACGAAACTGCCCGACGAGGTGGACATCGGTGATCTGATGTCCGCGGGCATCTTCGGGCTGATGGATGCGATCGACGCCTTCGATCTGTCGCGCGGCGTGAAGTTCGAGACCTATTGCGCGCCGCGGATTCGCGGGGCGATCCTGGATGAGCTGCGCAGCATGGACTGGGTGCCGCGGCTCGTGCGGAGTCGCGCACACAAGCTGGAGAACGCGACCAAGGCGCTCGAAGCGGAACTCGGCCGGCTGCCGACGGACGACGAAGTGGCCCATCGGTTGGGCGTTTCGTCCGATGAGTTCGATAAGCTGATGCGCGACGCCTCGGCCGTCTCGCTTGTTTCGCTGAGCCGACGCTTTCATGAAGGGGATTCGAGCAAGGACTTGTGCGAGATCGACGTGCTGGAGGACAAGCAGGGACGTGATCCGGTACTCGAGATTCAGCGGCACGACCTTCGCCAGCTCATCGACCAGGGACTGACACGCGCGGAGCGCCTCATCCTCATTCTGTACTACTACGAAGAGATGACGATGAAGGAGATCGGCGCCACGCTCGATTTGTCGGAGAGCCGTGTCAGCCAGATGCATTCCTCGATTCTGAACCGTCTCAAGAATCAGCTTCGCCACCGCACGCCCGGCCTCGTGCACGAAGCGAACGCGTGACGGTTTTCGGACCTGTCCTCGTCGAACGTCCGGTTCTCGCACGCGGCCCCGGCGCTTTCCCGCGGCATCGTCGGCGCGGCTTCTGCAGTGCGTGTTCCATCCAGCCGATAGACGGTACTATGGCGTGTGGCTTCTGATTCCGCGTCTGGAGCTGCGTCGGCGCGGCGCTCTCGGTCGGGGTGGAGTCCCATGGACGTCCGCTTTATCAACCCGTTCATTGGTGCCGTTAAGAACGTCTTCTCGACGATGCTGGAAACCGAACTGCTCATCAGTCGGCCGACCATCACGACCGGAGTGCCGAAGGGAACGGATGTGGCGGCAGTCATCCGCTTCAGCGGGGACGGCGAGGGCACTGTGGCCCTGTGTTTCCCGCAACGCACGGCCGTTAACACCGCCAGCAGGTTCGCGGGCACGCTGCTCGGTCCGGACGACCCCGATTTCACCGACGCATTGGGCGAACTCGCCAACATGGTGGCTGGCCAGGCGAAGGCCCAGCTCGAGGGGCTCAATGCGTCCATTTCGCTGCCGCGTGTCCTGATGGGCGACGACCTCCGGACGCTCCATCCCCGAGGAATTCCGGCATTGATGCTGCCGTGCGACTCCGGGCTGGGGCGGTTCTCCACGGAAGTGGCAATGACGGTCTCGAGGCGTACCGTTGAAATGCCGGCCGTGGCGACGGTCGCGTCGGCTTCATAAAGCGGCTGGGGGCCGCACACGCCGGACTGCTCCAACCTCAGTAGACTCAAGCGGTAGAGTCTGTCTCGCCGATACAACAGGGGACGAAAGCATGAGCCCAGGTTGTCCCTCAGGACTGTGACTGCCCATGTCAGCAATCCCACCCCATCTACCCGGTACCATCCTTCAGACCACGCAGGTCCAGCAGCAGGCGTCCGATATTCAGAAGGCCGAACGCGATGCCAAGGAGAACGCGTTCCGTGCCGAGATCCGCAAGGTCGAGCAGCGGGACAGTACCGTCTCGGCCGACGATGAAGATATCAGCGTCAATAGCGATGGCGGTGGCACGGGCGGCCAGGGCCGTGCTTTCGGCGAGGCCAACGAAGAGGCGGCTGCCGAAGGTGACGACGACCTGAAGGATGCCGGCATCACCGTCGACGATTCCGGCCAGTTCCATCTCGATCTCGAAGCCTGACGGCCTCGGGGGCCTCTGGCTTCATCCCGCAGGATCGTCCGCGACGGGGAAGCGCGGACCGGCTCCGCTTGCGCCCTCACCGCGTCCGATATCCCGGTCCGCCGGCTTGCTCGCGAGGCGGTGATAATCCGCTGTCGCGATGCGGCCGATACAGCGTTATTGGGCGATGGCGGCATGGCCCGCGCACGCGGCGTGCCGCAAGAATGGGGAGTGCATGGTCACCCGCACAGGCAACATGCGCCGGGATACGGTCCTGGCTTTCTTTTTCGCTGTGAGTCTTACCGGCGTGCTGTCGGCCGGGGTGCTTGTGCTCCAGAGCCGCATGGCGGCCGAGGACGCCCGGATTCTGCGCTTGCGGGGCCTGGCTGAGGCCAGCTCAGTGCTGCTCGCGGACGCGGCTCATGCGTCGGAAGATCGCAAGGCATTTGTGTGGACGGCGTTGACCGACCGCGAGCCCGGGTTGGTGGCGGCGGTGCTGATCGATCTCACGGGCGAGATGTGGTTTGCCCGCGGGCGGGCCAACGTGGTTGATGGAGTCGTGTTGGCCGAATCCCTGGCCGTGACCGACTTCGATACGTGGCACGCGAAGGTGAGCGTCCCCGGTGTTCCGGAAGCGTCGACGCTGACGATTGGGGCGTTGCGCGTGCCGCCGCTGGTTGGCGGGTTCGAGGGCGGCACCCTGATTATCGCGATACACGATACGGTCCTGCCGTGGCATCTGACCGCGCGGACCTGGCTATTGCTTGCCGGACTTGTGGCCTCGGCCGTGGCCGGTGCGATGGTCGGCGCGAGTTCGCTTCGTCGCCGCGTCTTGGGGCCGCTCAAGGTCATCTCCGATCAGATGGGCCGGGAACTCGAGCGAGAGGAGCCGCTGGGCTCGCGCGCCGATGTCGTCGGCCGGCTGACGCGGGCGTTTCAGAAGATGCGCACCGACGCGCGGTTGTGGCGTGAACAGGCGACACGCCTCGAGAAGACGATGGATCGGCGTGTGAATGCCGAGACCAAGCGGATCAACGTGCAGCTCAAACAGGCCCAGCGCCGGTCATGGACCGATGCGCTGACGGGCCTGGCGAACCGCCGCGTCTTCGACGAGAAACTGCCCGAAATCTTCGAGGCGCAGCAGCGGCGCGGGCATGACCTCGCGATCGTGATAATCGATATCGACCACTTCAAGGATGTGAACGATTCGCTGGGCCATGCGGCCGGCGACGAACTGCTGGTCTTCATGGGTGAGTTGCTGCGGCAATGCCTCCGCGGCGACGATATGGCGATCCGGCTCGGCGGCGACGAGTTTGTCCTGATCCTGCCGTCGACGTCAGCGGAGGATGCCGCCATGGTGGCTCAGCGTACGCTCACGCTGTTCGCCCAGCGCGCCAAACTCGTTCCGATTATTCCGAAACCTTCGATGAGCGCCGGGGTCGCGTCAAGCTGGCAGAGCGGGGCGGTCTCGGTAGGGACCCTTATCCAATGTGCTGACGACGCGTTGTACGAGGCCAAGCGACAGGGTAAGGCGCGTGTCGCCGTCTACGAGCCGAGTCCAGCCTCCTCCGGTTCGCTGTAGGCCCTGGCGCGGGATGCCCTTGTCTGTGGTATGATCCTTTCCCGTGATGACTCAACGTGACCCCAGCGCCATTCGGTTAAACGTATCCGGCTTCGAGACGGTCGTGTCGCTGACGCGCGACGCGATCGACGGCCCGATCCAGGATTTGTTCCGGTTTCTCGGCGATGTGGTCCGTGATCTCCCCGCCGACCGGCGGGCGGTGGTGGCGCTGGCCGGCGTGCCGGGCTCGGGCAAGACGACGCTGGCGGCGTTGCTGGCGTACTTGAGCGTTCGAATCGAGCGGCCGCTGCCGGTGGCGGCGGTGTCGATGGACGGCTGGCACTGGCCGAACGAGCAACTCGACGCGATGCCGGCGACGATGCCGGACGGCGAGCCGGTCTCGATGCGGCAGCGGAAGGGGTCGGTCGGCTCGTTTGACGTCGAGGCGATCGCGCGCGCGATCGATGCGCTGCGCGACGCGCACCGGCCCGCGTGCCTGCCGGCCTACGACCGGCAACTGCACGAGCCCGTGGCCGGCCGCGCGATCGTGGCACCCGGCGTGCGGGTGGTCCTGCTCGAGGGGAACTATCTGCTGCTGAAGGAGGGGCCGTGGCAGGCCGTCGCCGAGCGGCTCGATGCGGGACTGTTCCTGGATCTCGATCCGGTGTGGTGTCGCGAGGCGGTCGTTCAGCGGCATATCGCCGGCGGCGCGTCACGGGCCGAGGCAATTCGCAAATATGAGATCAACGACGGGCCGAACACGCAGACCGTTCTGGCATCGCGCGACGCGGCGGACGCGATCCTGTACTGCGATCCGGAGCATCGGCTGACGCGGGTCGAGGTCGTGCGGCCGCGCAAACCCTGGAGCAACGCCTCAGCGACCTTCCCATCGGTCAGCCATCGCGATCCGCTTGCCTAACGCCGGGTGGTCGTGGAACAGGATCTCGATCCATCGCGGTGGCTCATTGTCCGCCAGGTTCATCTCGCCCAGCTTGACCATCGTCGAACGAAAGGCCGCCGGATTCTTCGTCCGGTCCAGCGCCTCGGTGTCGGACTGCCGCTCGAATGCCCGGGTGATCGCATTGGTCAGTGGCGAGATCCCGAACGAGAGGATCGACACCGCCGCGACGATCGCGGGCAGCGCGACGACCGCGCCCGGCCAGCGCGTCGGGTCGGAGCCCGCGAAGGGGGCCAGGATCGCCGCGACGACAGCGACGATGATCGTGCTCAGCACGGCACCGAGGGCGATGCCCTTGCGGATGTGGCCGTGCACGTGATGCCCGAGTTCATGGGCGAAGACGACCGCGATTTCGTCCTCATCGAACGCGTCGAGCAGCGTGTCGGAGAGATAGACCCGTCGCGTGTTGCCGAGGCCGGCCAGCATGGCGTTGGCCTTCTTCGTCTCCTTCGAGAGCCCGAGCTTGAAGACGCCGGTGATCGTCAGCCGCGTGCCCTCGGCAAGCTGGGCGAAGCGCGCGTAGAGGCTCTCCTGCTCGATCGGCTCGGACTTGTAGAACAGCGGCAGGATCAGCACCGGGAAGAGCCGTGCCACGCCGACCGACAACAGCAGCCAGCCGAGCCAGACCCAGATCCACCAGAATCGCCCGCCGTACCAGAGCGCGGCATAGAGCCCGCCGACGAGGATCCCGCCGAAGATCAGCCCGACCAGCCACTCCTTGAGCGAGTGCACGAACCAGCCGCCCAGCGTCTGGTTGCTCAGTTCGTACGCATGCTCCATGCGGAATTCCGAGTAGTAGTTCAGCGGCAGCGTCAGCAGCTCGTAGCCGACGAAGAACGCGCCGCCGAATGCCAGCAACGCCAGCCACCGGTAGGCCGTCAGGTCCGCCAGCATCGACTCCACTCGGCCCGCGGCCAGAACGAGCCCGCCCGAGTAGGCCAGCAGGATGCCCATCCGAATCAGGCGAATCGTGATCTGCTGCCGTTCGTACTTTCTCGGATCTCGTGTTTGGGACATGCGGCGTATGGTAATCGACCCCGGCCAGACGTCCAGGAAGCAACCCGTCCAGCCTCATTTCCCAAGCTCGACACGGTGCGGGATGTGGATCGTAGGTCGGGTCAGCAGCCCCGACGAATCGGCGAGGTGATAGCCGGGTCGCCGTGCCCGGCGCATAAGCCGAGGGCCGTCGAACCTCCCCCGCTCGACGGCCCTCCAATGCTGGACAGTTGCGGCCTCAACGCACGGCGTCGTCCGAATGCCGCGACCGCTCGTCTCCCCGTTGAGCCGATCGCGTTTCCGACTTGGCCGCGACGTTGTCGGCCATTGAAGGCGGCTGACTCGAATCAGCTCGCCTCGCGTCAGGACAACAGAGCAACTCCGATGCCAGATTACCGGGCCAACGCGGCGCTACACCTGTAAGCTGTGCACCTAGAACTGTTTACGATTGTTTCGCCGGTCTTCTCCCCGTCGTCACAGCATCTCGTGCTGGGCTCATGTACCCAAACTGGGAATTCCCCACTGGGCAATAGCCCCCGGATCACATGGTTGGATATGGATAGGCGCCACCTCTGTCACTGAGCCGGGCTCACTTCTGTCCAGAGACATGGAAAACAGGCCGGCTCTTGGGGGATTCCGGTCGGAACGGTGTCCTCGGCCGAGCGAGACGCGTCGAGCCGTTCACGCGTTTCCCGCGGCGTACGGCCTCACTGCACTTCAACGATCATCCGTAACCGATCCAGCACGTGCTGCGTTACGCTTCCTGACAGCCGGGCGATCGGTTCGCCCAGCTCGTCCTTCAGGATCGGCGAGATCATTCTGGGCAGCAGGGCGCTGTCGTGGTCGAGTCGGTTGTGCGGCGTCTTCTTAACCTCGATGTCCAGCGCCGTCGGCAGGTAGCTGGTCAGCGGACACGCCAGCACGTGGGCGCTGCCTTTGTTGAAGACATCGCGGGAAACCACGACCCACCGGTGCACCTTCTGGTCGCCCATCGGGTGGTTCTTTTTGATCTGCGGCCAGTAGTAGACCTCGCCCTGCAGCGGATCAGCCATCGGCCTGCTCCACGACGCGCTGCGCCGAACGACCGGCAGCCCTGACGAGGTCGCGGGCCTCGGCCTGCTGTTGCGGCGAGATCGACGCCAAAGCCTCGGCGATCACCTCGTCTTCGTGCTGCCGGCGCAACTGGTTGAGCCACACCGCGAGCGCCTCCAGAATCATCTCCGAAACGCTGGCGTCAGGCCGCAGGGAAGCCGCCTCCCGCAACACCGATTCCGGAATCCTGGCCGAGATTGTCCTGCTCGCCGTACGCATGTCGGACCTCCAGAACACCGCCTGACTTGTATACAATACATAGTACGTAATAGTATATAAGCTGTCAATGAATATAGCATACGAAATGTCGCTTCCGTGCGGAAAGTATCGGATTCAGAATATCGTGTTTATCACAACCGCACGCCGGTCTTCCGTTTGGGATGCGTTGCCGTGCCCGCGATTCATGGCGTCTCGGTCAGTATGGGCCTGAAGCACCAGATCGACACCAATGTCCACACGCGCTTTCATCGGTCGCCTCATCATAACCCAGGGTATCGCCGCGAGCCCAAATGTCCCGATCAGAATCCCGCGCGGCCGCAACATCGGTGCCGGTGCAACCGGCCGGCTCGTAGCGGTTGGGCACCCCGATCATGGTGTGCGGCTCGCCGCGGGGCAAGGGGCGGCAGGACATAGGTGCGGCCGGTGGCGATTGTCAAGCGATTTCGATAGACTCACGCCTCGACGGGCCGCTGGATTCGATCCGCTGGGAGGTCTTCGCCGAGTCGCTGCAGGATTACGCGATGCTGCAAAGTGCCGGAATCCGGCGCGATGATCCAATGCTGGCGGCCCTGAAGACCTACGCGGACTTCCCGAAGAACGAGGCATGGCTGCGCGCGGCGATCGAGAAGATCATCGACGCGCCCGCGGCGAGCACCGGCGAATAACCGATACCACAGCATCTGACGGCCCACTGGCGGAGTCCGCGTCCATGCGCTGTCGTAGGCAGCGCCAACGTAGCGGCCGTCGCCCCGCCGGCCAGGCTTTCGACCTATGCCACTTCTCGGCATCAACACGGGATCGGGCCGGGCTCCCTCAACGTGTCGAAAGACGGGCACAAATGTAGCGGCCGGCGTCCCGCCGGCCGGGCTTTCGAAATATGCTATGTGTCGGTACCAACGCGGCGTCGGGCGGGGCATCGATCGAATGACCCGGGTGCGAAACCGCCCCGGAGGGGCGGAGGGTCCAGAGCAATCGCACCCTAACCCGGACCGCCCGGGCGCACCGAAACGCGCGGCACGGCGAAGCCCTTGGACTGCGGTCCCGATGTACATCGGGACCGCTTTGGCTTGCCGCGGAGCGGCCTCTGATCGGGGCGGAGATCCATTCATGGACCCCTGCAGGAGGGGCCGACTGCATGCCTCGGACTCGCACGCGATGTCGTTTTCAGGAACCGGCGGCACACGAACGAGCCGGCCTCATGGCGAACATCATGTCCGGGCTATCGTCGTACGAAGCAGTGGCACAAAGACGTCCACTCGGTGGCTGTCCCTGGTGATTTGGGTCTTGAAACCAAGAAAGCCCGGGAGCAAGCCCAAGAAGCACGGGAAATGGGTATGGGGTCCCCCGATTTCGGTGACTCGGCACGTATCGCGGACCGAGCGCCGGACGGGGTGGTAGCCGGGGCATTATCGGGCGCCGGGCGGGATGCGGCTCCGGCCGTGCGTTGCCGGATGCGGCGGCAGGGCCTGGCATGTGCCGGCCGCAGTGTCCGCGGTGGGGCATTCCTGCCAGGCCCTTTGTCTTGGGCCGGCCGGATCGGGTAGAATCCAAGGGCCATGGCGTTGGTTCGCCATGGCGGAGGCGGGAGGCTGGTACTGCGAGACGGCGGCGGCGCTTGTGCCATCGCGCTGCTGCCCGTTGGCGTGGTGCATTTCTATCCGGCGCGGCCCTGGGCCGTCAGCGTCTCCGTTTACGAATTGTGTGTTTCTCGAGTCTGCCGCGGGTTGCTCTGCTGCGCCTGCGGCCCAGTTCCAAGGAGCTTGTGATGCAAACTGTGACCATGCCCGCTCTGTCAACCCGGTCGACAATCGTCTGCCCGCCGTCGCGGTCCTGCCAGGCCGTCGAAACGCCTGCTGATCCTGCGCGTCTCGATATCCCGGGGCAAGCCCATAATCTATATATATATAACACAGGAACTATATTTATGGCATCTATATCTATTATGTTGTTAGTCTGCGCCTCATCCTATGCAAATCCAGGATTTGGAGATGTGACAGATACATTCCAGCTTGGCGCTCCAGGGCTTGATACTGCGGGAGGAGCAGGAATCGATGATAATTATTTCCACACATCAGGAGGTATACTTGTAATGGACAGGAATGGAGCGCAGGTCGGAGATACTATACTATTACCTGGCGGAGTAGATGTTTACGGAGTAGCACATGATGGCATAAATCTATTTGTTTCTAATCAGAATGGGTCAAAAATTTTTGAATATCTTGGCCCTGGTAATGGATGGACTGGTGGCTTAGGCATCTCTGAATCTGCTGCACGAGGCCTTGCTGCATCAGCGACTGACTTTTACATGATAGTCGATGATGGCGCAAATATTGCAAGGATCAACAAGCAGACAGGAGCGACAATGACAAAATACAATATCGCTTCAATTATGGGAGAAGGCGCTGGCCTGGGGTATATTCCAGCGACGAATGAACTTATTGTCACAAACTTTACAGACAGTATTTATAGGCTGAAGCTGACTCCTGATTTATCTGCAATAGACTTATTGAATAGTTCTGTAGTGGTAGCAGGAGGTATGGGGTCCAACACTTTAGTTGGTGCAGGATATAATCATGGCAGCAGAAACCTGGTACTAAATGATGTGGAATTCAACGGCCAATACGCAGAAGGATTGCTTGAAGCATATCCTGACCTTAACTATGATGGAGATGTTGACCTTGCTGATTTTAGCGTTTTCTCCGGCTGTTTTAATGGGCCGAATCGCGCGCCGGCTGCCGGGTGTGGCGTGACGGCGGATCTCGATAACGATAGCGACGTTGACCTTTCCGACTTCAGCCTCTTCGCCCAGTGCTTCAATGGACCGAACCGTGCACCTGTGCTTGGCGCGTTGTGCACGGCGTTCTAGAGGTATTCCTGCCTGAGAGCGACGTCCTGTAGAGGTGATCAAGTCAAAGCCGGCGGTCGTCGCTTCGCTCCTCGTCGGGCACCCCGAAGGGGCCAACCCCCGCCCGACCCGCGGCAATCCCACCCACCCAGCCCTCCCCTGATCTTCCATCAAGACTAATCGAATTCGTGATTGCATAATCGCGTTTGTTGGATAATATATATATATATCGATATCGTACTGGCGGAATGTCGATATTGAGTAGGGATCTAACAAGCGGAGTGATGTCGATGCTCGAATCCGAGAAGGTCCAGGCGGCGGTCAAGAAAGCCCTAAGCAACGGTCTGGCAACGATCCAGCAGGAGAGGGACAAGGCGGAGACGAAGCGGGCTGCGCTGCTCGAGGAGCTGAAGCAGGTTGATGCCTCCATCCTGGAATTGGACAGGGTACTGCACCGGGCCATCCGGGACACGCTCAAGGAGCTGAACATTCGGCCGGAGCCGACGGCCGGGCGTAAACACAGCCATCGGAAACATACGGGGCAGACGATCCACGACTGGCTGACGGAGCTGCTAAGGAAGCATGGTTCGCTGCGGACGCAGGAGATTCGCGAGTACGCGGTCGCTGCGGGGATGAATCCGAAGTCCGTGAGCATGGACTTATCCCAGATGACCAAGGCCGGGACCCTCAAGGCCGAAGGGCGCCGGGGGCCGCAGGGCATGGTCTATTCGCTGGCGTGAATGCAGAGGCATCGCATGCTCAGCCTTTGCCTCGAGTCTGAGCATGCCCGGGGAAGAGGTATGCCGGCGGGGGTTGTGACGATGGGAAGAAGACGATGCCCAGGCGGAACACGGGACGGGTTCGTTTTGTGGGAAGAAGGCTGCGCGAATCATCAGCAAGCGATGCCGGTTATCCGGGGGTCGGCTGGTCTTGAATCTGCGGAATCGGCGAAATCTGTGGATAAGAAATACAGAAGGGATCGATCCGCAGATTACACGGATTACGCAGATTGAATGGGTTAAGAAAACGGGTTGGGAATCTTGTGACATCATGATGACGCTTTCTGTCCGACGATAGCGGCTTCGCCGGAAGCCAAAGCGG
>JAFGKA010000322.1 GCA_016928855.1 Phycisphaerae bacterium | reverse complement strand
TCGGCTTCGAGACCCTCAACCGGGAATCCCTCAAGGATTATCACAAGGGCATCAACCAGAAGAACCTGGATCGCTACCGCGAACTCGTGGCCGGATTCCACAAGGCCGGGATCAGCGTTTTCGGGGCATTCATCATCGGCGCTGACCAGGATACGGAGAACACCGTGGCCGACACGGCCCTTGAGGCCGTCCGGCTCGGCATCGACACCATTCAGATCACAAATCTCACACCCCTGCCCGGCACGAAGATGTACGACCGGTTCATGCGCGAGCGGCGGATTTTCGCGACAAACTACCCCGAGGACTGGGAGCGGTACACGTTCGTCGAAACCGTCTATCACCCGAGGCAGGTCAGTGCCGAGCGGCTTGACGAGATGATCTACGAACTCCGCCATACGGCGGCGACGGTCCCCTGGGTATGGCGCCGGACACTGCGTACGCTCTGGCGGACGCGGAGCCTGACGACGGCCCTGTTCATCCACGGCATGAACAAAGGCTGGAAGCGGATGGCCAAGAGCCAGGCGCCCAAGGATCAGGAACGGTTCGGGTACGTCCCGTCGGCGAGCGATCGGCTGGCGAAGATCCGCGCCGCCTTCGCACAGTCGCCACAAATGGCCTAGCCTCTCGGCCGATGGGGGCGTGTGGACGCGGAATGGACTTGCATTCCGTTACGACCAGACGATAATACGCCATGTCTTTCCACTCGTACCGATGCGAGCCCTGCGCAGGAGGCCTGCGGCATGCATCTTGACTTTCGTCAGAAACACTGCCTGGTGTACACTGGCGTGATTGCCGCAGTGGCGCTACTGGTAATGGCGTTCTGGCGCAGTCAGGCGTATGGGGTGGCCGTGATGGCGGCGGTGGCGGCGGTTATGGGCTGGGTAGTCAGCGGCGTGAGCGCCCGGCGGCTCCGGCGCTCGATCGGCCGGCTGCGGCAGGCGGCCGAGGCCGTCGGACGCGGCGACTTTACGCAGCGGGTCGGCTACCACGCCGACGATGACCTCGCCAAGCTGGTCCATGCGTTCAACGCCATGGCGGACCGGCTCGAAAGTATGGCGGCCGAGGATCAGCAGTTGCGGGATCAGCTTCGCCGTAGCGAGCGGTTGGCGGCGATTGGCGAACTGGCCGCGACCGTCGCCCACGAGGTCAACAACCCGCTCGACGGGATCCAGAGCTGCACGCGGATCATCCGGCGGGACGTGCAGGATGTTTCGCAGATCCGGCGCATGCTGGACCTGATGGACGCGGGCCTGTACCGGATCGAAATGATCGTGCGGCGACTGCTGACCTTCGCGCGGGATGAGGCAATGAACCTCGTGCCGACGTCGATGGGCGACGTCGTCAACGATGCGTTATTATTCGTGCAGCCGAAACTGGACAAGCATCGGCTCACGCTGGTCCGGCCGCACGACGAACGGCCGGTTTTCGCCCTGGCGGACCGGACCCAGGTGGCGCAGGCCCTGATCAACCTGCTCCTGAACGCCGTGGATTCCACGGCGCCGGGCGGACAGATCGTGGTCGATGTGGCCGAACCGGCCGAGCCCGGGGCGATGGTGCATCTGATTGTGCAGGACGACGGCGCCGGGATCGCACCGGAGCACGTCGAGCACATTTTCGAACCGTTCTTCAGCACCAAGGGTGCCGGGAGCGGGACGGGATTGGGATTGGCGGTGGTAAGGAAGATCGTCGAGGCACATCACGGACGGATTGACGTGGATAGCCGCCTCGGCGAAGGAACCCGCTTCGTGGTGAGTCTGCCGGCGGCCAGGGCCAAGGCGGACGCCGGCGAGCCGCGAGGCATGGCTGTGCCCCAGGCGCACGCCGCGGGCATGTAGGGTCAAGGACGATGAGCCAACAAAAAATGACCGTCATGGTGGTCGATGATGAGCCGCTCAAGCGAATCACGCTGCAGCTCGAGTTGAGCGAAGCGGAATACGAGGTGCTGGAGGCCGCCGATGCCCAGATCGCCCTTCGGCTGCTCGAGGGGAAGTCGGTCGATGTCGTGGTCTCCGATCTTCGCATGCCCGGCATGGACGGTATCGCTTTCTTGGACGAGCTCAAGCGGCGTTCACCCGAGACGGACGTCATTCTCATGACGGCCTACGGGACGGTCGATACCGCCGTCGATGCGATGAAACGCGGGGCGTACGACTACATCACCAAGCCGTTTCGCACGGAAGTGCTCCTGGAGAAGCTCGATCGGCTGGCCACGTATCGTTCGAGCGGTCGTGAGGACGCCGAGAGCCCGGAAGCCTCCCTCGGCCGGCTCGTCGGCGGAGGCCACCGGATGCGCCAGTTGTTCGAGCAGATCCGCGTTGCCGCGGCTGGCGACGAGCCCGTGCTGGTGATCGGCGAGCCCGGCACCGGCAAAACGACGGTGGCCGAGACCATCCATGAACTCTCCAGCGGGCGCGGCGGGGCGATCGTGCGGCTGAACTGCGAGACGCTGACCGAACACACCGCGATGGCCGAGCTGTTTGGTACGGCGTCGTCCGTGTCGGGGGCGCATCGACCTGGTCGGATCGAGCAGGCCAGCGCCGGCACGCTGCTGATCGAAAACGTGGACCGGCTGTCGCCGGCAATCCAGACCCGGCTCGCGCAGGTTCTTGAAACCGGGCAGATCGATCTGGAGCAGGCGCGGATCGCCGTCGAGGCCCGAATCATCTCGACGACCAAGGCATCACTATTGGATATCGTGCGACGGGGCGAGTTCCGCGAGGATCTGTACTACCGGCTCAGTGTGCGCACACTGACCCTGCCGGCGATGCGCGACCGGCGCGAGGACATTGCCGCGCTGACGCGACGCTTCGTGGCGAAGCATGCGATCCTGATCGGCCCGGCGGCCAGCGATCGGATCGATGTCTCGCCGCATGCGATGGACTTGCTGGCGAGCTACCATTGGCCAGGCAATGTGCTCGAACTCGAACACGCCATCGAGCAGGCCCTGACCCGCTGCGGCGGCGAGGAGATCCGTCCGGAACATCTTCCGGCGTCGGTGACGGCGTCGGATCCGAGCCGCATGGCGGTCAGCGTGCCGGAGGTCGGCCTCGGGCTGAACCAGACGGTCGCCGACGTTGAGCGCACACTCATCGAAGCGGCCCTAAAGGAGTGTGCGGGCAATCAGGCACAGGCCGCACAGGTTCTGCGCATCCCGCGCACGACACTGCGGGACAAGATGACCAAGTACGGCATGGTCGGCGAGGCCCGCTGACCACGCCACGATGCAGCCGATGGACGGCATGCGAGGGGTTGGGCTTCACCTATAGCCCGGCGCATTCTGAACTCGGCAGCAACCGGCGACAATCCGGCCCGGACACAGGCAAGCCCCGTGGGTCTGCCCCTGCCACGCGCCGTGACTTCTGTTCGTGCTCTTCTTCTGCCTTCTGGCTTCTGCCTGTTCTCAGTGGCGCCTCAGCCTTTCGCCTTCCATCCGTAGGTGTGGTACCGGTGCTCGAACGTCCCGTCCGCGCGGCAGTCGAACACGCCGAACCCTTCGGCATGCCCGCTGTGGGGGCCGTTCCACCAGGCGCCCGAAACCGCCGCCTCGCCGACGTAGGTGGTCTGCTCGAACTTCAATACTTCGTTCACATGCAGGTGGCCCGTGAGCGCCAACGTCACGTCGTGCTGCTTGAGCGTCTTCATGATCGGACCGGGGTTGCGGCAGATGCTGGCGCGTGGCACCGCGGTTTGCGCCTTGTCCGTTGCGTCCACGCCGCGACATGCGGCGATGCTGACGATCGGAATGTGGGCGCAGATCACCTTCGGACGCTTGCCCGCGGCCGCCAAGTCGCGCGCGAGCCAGTCGAGTTGGGCGCCGGTCAGGCCCGCTTCATAGCCATGTTCACTAGGCGTCGGTGACGGCTGGATATCGTCCAGCACGCAGAAATGCCAGCCCTTATGGTCGAAACTGTAATCGGTGCTTGCCAGGTCGAGGCGCTCCTGCACCATCTTTTTGCCGTACGATACGTGGTCAGGGTCGATCTTGCTCTTGTTGCTCCAGCCGAACACGTCGTGGTTGCCGACGCAGTGCCGAAACGGGATATCGCTGTCCTTGCAGATGCGCGTGTAGAGATCGAACAGCGCCTTGGCGCGCGCTTCCGGTGCGCGCAGTACGTCCATGACGAGGTCGCCACCAGTCAGGATGAAATCCGGCCGGGGCTTCAGTGCGTGGATCGCCGCCACGCACTGCCTGAACCCATCACCGCCGCGCGATTCGGGCTTCACATGAATGTCCGCCAGATGGACGAACCGAAACGCCTGTGGCGCCGGTTGCGGGGCCGCCGTGGCAAGTGTTCCGTGCGGCCACAGGGCGGCGCTGGCTGCGGCACCGGCAGCGGTGAGAAAACCTCGTCGGGTCATCGGGTGCACGTCCGATCGGCGGTGAGCCTCCATCATTAACCTCCGTTGGAATGGGCAGGACAATCGCTTGTTGTCGTGTGTTGTCGTAGCAGGCGGGCCGTCACCTCCCGCGGGGCGTTCCATGATCGGCCATTTCCGCCCGTGCGTCAACCCGCCGGCCGAGCGAGAGGAGCGCCGGTACGCCGAAACACGGCCGAGCGGTTCACGAGATTCGATCCTGATCGTTCTCCGAAAAGGCAAATCCGACGATACACCCGATAGGGACACATGGTGGCGCCAATAATCGGGGCGGTGGCGTGGTAAGTGACCGTTCGTTGAGATGGAGGTGCGCTGATGCGGCTGATGAGTCTATTGCTGGTGGCCGGGCTGCCGTTGGCCGAGTGCCGTGTTATTGACGATCCGGTGGTCTGCACGGATATCTTTGTGTACGGAATCAACGTGACCCTGACCGACGCCGACACGGGCGCGCCGATCGCGGGTGCGACGCTCACGCTGACCGAAGGCACCTATTCCGAGATACTCGAAGCCTTCCCAGGCTCCGGCCAGTACGTCGGCGCGGGCGAGCGCGCCGGCACGTACACCCTGACCGCCGATGCCGACGGCTACGAAAGCAAGACCGTCACCAACATCGTCATCGGCGCCGACGAGTGCCATGTCATTCCGGTTGTGCTGACCATCGAACTGACGCCTGCGGAATAGCGCCAACCGCGGGCGCACGAGCCCGTGAATCACATCCGCCGCACCGGAGAAAGCGGGCCCCTTGGCAGGTCCGGTCGCCATGCCCTACGATAGCCCCCGATTCCGCAATGGTCTGCGGGATCGGTTCGGCACCCCTGCGTGGTTCCACGGAAAGGGCAGATCCATGCGAGCGACACTGTTCCTGCTTTCGCTGGCGGTGTTCTCACCCGCGGCACCGGCCGCGGAGGCCGTCCTGCCTGTTGGCAACGCGCCGGAAGCGCTGCCGTGTGCTCATTTCCCCGATCGGGCCCACGCGGTCGTCTGGCGAAACTGGGAACTGATCGACGTCGCGCGGATCGCCGAGGTGCTCGGTGCCACGCCGGACGACGTGCGCCGCATGGCCGACGCGATGGGCCTGCCGCCGCACGTGCCGCTGACCGAAGCGCAGCGGCAACGAAGCTACATCTCTGTCATTCGCCGCAACTGGCACCTGCTCAACTACGATCAACTGCTGGCGCTGCTCGGCTGGGACGCCGAACACTTGGCCTACACACTCAAGGAAGACGACTTCCTCTGGCACAAGCTCGGAAGTCACAAGCCGAAGTGCCCACCCGTGCGTTATACGCCGCCTGATGAGGCCGTCGCGCAACGGTGCGCGCAGATCAAAGCGATCGTCGCCGCCCAGTTCGGCCAAGCCCTCACCGAGCCGGCCGAGCCGCGATTCGCGTTCGTCGATGCGCTGGCGGCCGCCACGGATCGCAAGCCCGTTGTACCGACGCCGCAAGCCAACGATGGCATCCGATTCCTCTACTCCTACTTCGCGGTGTATGGCGACCCGCTGATGCATCCCGAACTCGACCCGTACCCGGACGGCCTGCTGCAGCGACTCTCGGAACTCGGCGTCAACGGCGTGTGGCTGCACGTCGTCCTGCACCAGCTCGCACCCAGCGAGCGATTCCCCGAATTCGGCGCCGGCCACGAAACCCGCCGGGCCACGCTGCGCCAACTCGTGCAGCGGGCGAAGAAGCACGGCATCCGCGTGTACCTCTACATGAACGAACCGCGGGCGATGCCGGCGTCATTCTTCGAGCAGCGACCGCACATGAAGGGCGCGGAGGAACAGGGCCACTTCGCGATGTGCACGTCCGTGCCC
>JAFGKA010000321.1 GCA_016928855.1 Phycisphaerae bacterium | reverse complement strand
TCGAGTTGATACGGCTGCAGGCTCGGCGGCTCGTCCGTGATGAACTCCTCGGCCGAGAGGCTGCTGGCGGCACGCAGCATCGCTTCGACCTTGGCCTTGTCCGCGCGGCAACGCACGGGGCTTTCCACCCGCCACGTGTCGTCGACCTTGACCAACTCGTAGTTCTGCATGCCTTCGACCTTGACGCGCGTGGCTTCCTCGATCTTGAACTCCGTCACGCGCTTGTCACGCAGGTCGCGCAGCTTCTTGTCGAACTTCGTGTGCAGGTTCTCGCCGGCGACGAGGATGGTCTCCTCCTTGCCCTTCTGCACGTAGGTGTCGCCGCCGGTCGGCGTACGGGCGCCGACCTTGAGCGTGAGCGCCTTGTCGTCCTTCGTAACCAGCGTCACGGTGTAGACGGGGGCGTCCAGGTGTGTCGTCTCATTGGCTGGCCGGTTCTTGTCGTTCATCGCGTACTGTCGGTCGGCCTTGAGATCGATGACGCTGCGAACCATGTCTTCGACGGCCCATTTCTGGGCCCGCGCGGCGATCGGTTCGGCGAGTCGCCATTGGTCGCCTTCCCGGACGAAGACGCGCGGCGCGTGTCGCGTCGAGGCGACTTCGAGCCGTGTGATGTCATCCACGCTGGGCTTGTCGGCCCAGATGTCCTGCGGGCCGGCGGCTTCGGGTGCCGCTTCGGGCTCGGCCCACGGCTTGGCAACGAAGACGAGATACGAGGCGACCGCGACCAGGCACAGCGCCAGAATGAGTGTTGTACGCGTATTCATGGCTGCATCCAACTCCTGTCAGAACTCTGTCCCGTGCAACGTGAGACGCTTTCGTCAGCGCCTCCGAACGTACATCACCACGCCGCCGGCGGCGAGCACGAGGATGGCCCACGCAATCGTGAACGCCTGCAGTGCGTGTTGGGTCCCGGTTTCGATCGGTTGTACCGGTGGGGCGGTAACGGGGCCGGCCGCGATGAACGTCGGCTTGTCGGCCAGCCAGTACAGGGCATTGAGGAGCAACTCGCCGTTCTCGGTCGGCGGCGGGTCGAACGAGATTTGCTCTTCCGCGCCGAGTCGCATCACGCGCTCGTCGAGATAGCGGTCCACGATACCCATGCCGGCTCCGTGCACAAGGATCTCGCTTTTCGTTTCGGTGTTCTTCGCGGTCAGCATCACCGTGAACGGCGGATCCACCGCTTCGGGGCTCTTGACGACAGTGCCGTCGCTCTTCGGTGAGCGAATCTGGCGGATGACGTGAATCACATCCGGTTCCGCCCAGAACTCTGAGCGGCCGCCGGTCGCCGGCACCGACAGCACCGGATCGATCGTCACGCCTTCCGGCACGGTCTCCGCCTGGACGACCGGGCATACGTCGAGAAAGAGGCATCGCCGGGCTCGCAGGGGCGCGCCGATCGGGTTGTCTTCGTTGAACGAGTTGAGCCGCATGTGGCCCCATCGCGAAATGCTGACGCCGTAGCGCTCTGCATCTCGTTTGTCCGGCACGCCGCGGATGACCCGCTGGCTGAACCGGACGTCGATGCCCCAATCGTCGCGCAGCAGGCCCTCATAGCCGTACACCGCCGGCTGCGCGCCGAAGAAGCTGACCTGCGGCCACTGGAAGCCCGCTACGAAGATCGCGCGGGCGTTCTCCGCCTTGAGCACGGCCCGGACCTTCTCCACCTCGGCATCGCCGAAGTTCTTCTCATCCGGTGGCGGGCGCTGGAACGGGTTCTGCTGCGGCGGGCCGGCCGGCGGCAGCATCACGTAGAGGTTCGGTCTGTCGCCTTCGGCGGCCGGCGGCGGCTCGTCGTTGGCGAGGTTCCATTCCTTCACGGCGAAGTTCGACTGCTCCAGCCGTTCGCGGATCTTCGTGAGAGCCCGGCTTGGGATCGGGCCGTAGCGCGGCTGCTGTTGTGGCGGTTGGCCGGGCATCTGCGGCGGTCCTGAGGACGGCTCGTAGACCGTCAGCACGACCGTGGCGAACGGCTCCTTGTGGCCGAGCGCCAGAATCGCCGCGGACACGGCCGCGTCGCCGTTGAACACGCGACGTTCGATGTCCTCATCGCCCGGCATGCCCATCGGGTCGGACTGCGGCCACATCGTGTCGAAGTCGATGACCTGCACCTGGTCTTCGGTCTCGACCACAACGAGGTTGTCCTGGTCGAACTTCGAAACGGTGTCTTCCATCTTCAGCTCGGGCAGGGCCGCAAGCTTCGTCTCGATCTCCGTCAGGCCCGCGATCTGGGCGGTGAACAGCTCGCCCGCCTTGGCCTGTTCGAGCAATTCCTTGCTCGGCGGGTCGATCTTCTGCCACGTGGCCAGGAACGCCTGGAGCTGCTTGTCCCAGACGCCGAGGTTGTTCGCAACGTCGGAGCCCACCTGGCGCAGGCGGCGCACGACACTCTGCAACACGTCCTTCGGCTGGCCCGAACCCAGGGCCTGCCGAATCTGCTGGTCCCATTCGTCGAGGTTCTGCTGCGTCATGCTGAGGACGTCCGGCAACTCGATCTGCACGAGCGGGTTGACCTTGACCGCCCACATGAAGTGGCCACTGACCACGTCGTTGGCCCCGACGAACTCGTCGACGCGGCTGCGTTCCGCGGTCAGCCAGGCCGAGAGTATCTTCGCCTGGCGGGCGAAGCTCTGCAGTACCGGCGTCGCGTCGTCCGGCACGCTTTCATCCGCCGGATCACCGATGGTGACCTGCAGCTCGGTGACGAGCGGACGCAGTTCCTCGAGCTTGCCGAGGCTGGCCGCGGCGAATTCCGCCTGCGGATCGGCCATCATGGCCGCCGCTTTCTCAAGGGCGACGAACCACTTCTGCGCCTCTTCCAGGTGACCCTTGATGGCGCTGTTGGTGGTTTCAATCTTGCGTTTGGCCTCTTCGTAGCGGGGCAGGCCCTGGCCGCCGGCCGCTTCTTCGACCTCGCGGTGCGCCTGCTGCAAGTCGTCGAGGTCGCGGGTCAGCTCGGCCTGAATCTTGGCAAAGGTGGCGAAGCCGCTGATCCATTGCCGGTTCTGCATGAGTTGGCCATAGCTTTGAGCGGTCGCGGTCAGCCATTCGGCCGTGTCCGCCCACGTGCCCAGGGCCAGATCGACCGCCTCGCGATATTCGCCGCTCTTGCCGCCGTATTTGGCCTTGATGCGATCGATCAGCTCGCGCTTGGCGTCGTCATCGATAAGATGCCGAACCTCGATCTTGTCAGAGTAGTCCTCCAACTCGCCGAACAGATCGCGAATCCGCGGCAGGTATTTGTCGCGAGCCTTGTCCGGCGCGGTCGAGGTATAGAGGCTCGTGAACGTGATCTTCGGCGCTGCGGACTCGTCGAGGATCCGCTTCGTCCGGTCCGACAGGCCGAACAGCCCCGAACTGGCCACGTCGATCCGCTTGTATTGCGCCTGGGAAATCCAGTTCACGGCCACCACCAGGGCCAGGGCAATGAGCGTGACCACGATGACATTGGCGCCGAAGAAAAACCGCCGGCCGCGGGCTGTCGCGAGCGCCGCCTTGTCGCCGCCTTGTCCCTGTGTGTGTGCGTGTTTGTCTACCGCCATCGCTTGGACTCCAACACCTTCGTCGCCAGGAAGAGGAACAACACCGTCGTACTGATGAAGAACACGAGGGATTTCGTGTCGAGGATGCCCTTCGTGAAGTCATCGAAGTGAGCCGGCACGTTGACGGCCATCAGCACGCCGTGGAGCCGCGGGCCGACGAAGTCCGCGAAGTAGTCCACGAGGAACGTGAAGGCCGACAGGATCCCCATCGCGATAATCGCCGCCAGCAACTGGTGCCGCGTGCAGCAGCTCGCGAACAGCCCCACGCTGATGTAGAGGGCGCCGATCAGCAGCATGCCGACGTAGCCGAACAGAATCACGCCGAGCTGCGGGTCGCTGTAGCTCAGCAGCACAATCAGGTGCGGCACCGTCGTCAGCAGCAGCGCCGCATAGAACACGAAAACACCGAAGAACTTGCCCAGGATCACGCTGGTGTCCGTGACCGGCGCCGTCATCAGCGTCTCAATCGTGCCGCTGCCGAACTCCTCCGCCACCGCCCGCATCGTCAGCAGCGGGATGGCGAAGACGAGCGTGCCGGTCATCGCCGCGAACAGCGGCCGCATCGACGCCTCGTTGCCCGGCACGAGCACGCCCGTGATGAAAAAATACCCGGTGAACAGCAGGAATACGCAGCCCACCACATAGGCGATTGGCGAGTAGAACGACGCCGCCAATTCGCGCTGGGTTAAGGGAAGTATGTTACGCATGGCAAGGAACTCTCCTGCGATACCACGTCGTTACTCGGATGAAGGTCAGTCCGCGTTCGCGCCCACATGCTGCTGGGCGGTGATCTGTACGAAGTACTCCTCGAGGCTGCCGACTTCGAAGCGGATCTCCCGCAGGCCCCAGTTCCGCTTCGCGGCCAGGGCGACGATGGGCTCCCGCGGATCCTGGTTGCCGCTCGTCTCGATCGTCAGCCGGTTCCAGCCGTTGGCCAGCGATGTGGCGACCTTGCGGACGCCCTCGATGCCTTCGACGGCGGTGCGGACATCCTGCTCGGGCCCGCGGATCTCGGCGATCAGCCGTGACGTCCCGGCGAGCCGCTCGCGGAGTTCAGCCGGTGAACCGCTCGCGACGATCCGCCCGCGGGCGATGATGATCGTTCGCTGGCACGTCGCCTCGACCTCGGGCAGGATGTGCGAGCTGAGGATCACCGTGTGCTGCCTGGCGAGGTCCTTGATCAGGTTCCGTGTCTCGCGGATCTGCGTCGGATCGAGCCCGATCGTCGGCTCATCGAGTACGAGAATCTTCGGGTCGTGTAGCAGGGCGTCGGCCAGGCCCACCCGCTGCCGCATGCCCTTCGAGAGCTGGCCGATCGGGCGGTCGATGAAGTCGCCGAGCCAGCAGCGCTCCGTCACCCGCTGGATGGCCTTCTCCCGCTCGGGCCGGTCCATGCCTCGGAGCTTGCCGCGGAACGTGAGATATTCACGAGCCCGCATCTCCGGATATAAGGGGACCGATTCGGGCAGGTAGCCGATGTGTCGCCGTACCTCGATCGAGTCGGTGAACACATCGTGGTTGGCCACCGTTACCGTGCCGCTGGTCGCCGGCTGGTAGCACGTGATGATCCGCAGCGTTGTGCTCTTGCCGGCGCCGTTGGGGCCGAGGAAGCCCACGATTTCGCCCTCCTCGACGCGGAACGAGATATTGTCGACCGCGAGGAAGGGCCCGTAGTACTTGGTGAGGTTCTTCACCTGAATCATGGTCTACCGCTTTCCTTTCCGAGAAGCGCCATCCCTGGTTCAGCCCGTGCGCGCTGTTCAACTAAGCTCGTATTGTTGAAGGGGGCCGGCGTTGCGTGTTCGCGTTCCCTCGCTGCGTCCGCCCGAATCCCCCTGGCCGCAGGGTGCGTCGGGTTCATACGACGCCCGCGGCGGTCGTGTTCGGCCTCCGGCGCGGCCGCCAAGGCACCTGTGCCGGACCGAGCCATGCATGGTGCGCAACGGTCGGCGGCTTGTCAACCGCCGCTCCGGCCGGCCTCGGCCAGCGCCTGCCGCAGCCAGGCGGCATGCCGTGGCGGCTGGCATTCCTCCGGGGTCGGTTTGGTCATTTCGAGCAAGGGGCAGTCTGCCCGTATGATACCCCGGACACGCCACGGACGCCGTAGCCGACCGAGGGCATGGGGCGAGTCCTGGCCAACAGAAGGGAGCTGCCGATGAGACGCCGTGTGGAGTGGACTGTCATTGCGGTCTTGTGTGCGTCGTTCACCCTGACGGCGGGCGGTTGTGCTGCCACGGCCGGCCCCAAGCGCGCCGGGCGTTCGGCTTCGGAGAAAGAGTCACTCGTCAAGCCCGGAGAGCTCGGCGGCGCCGCCGACGGCCACCGATGGATATTCGACTTCTGGAACAAGCAGGTGATTCGCCAGGACGTGCCCGTCGGCACCGTCTTCCTGGGCGACTCGATCACCGAATTCTGGAACCTCCCCGTGTACTTCGCGTCG
>JAFGKA010000320.1 GCA_016928855.1 Phycisphaerae bacterium | reverse complement strand
CGAACTGCATGCCGATGAACCTCCCATGCTGGCTGGAGGCGATGTGGGGGCCAATCCGGTGGAGCATCTGCTCAATGCGCTGGCGGCGTGTGTGACGACCGGCATCGTCGCGCATGCGGCGGTCCGTGGCATCCACATCGAGGAACTGGAATCCGAACTGGAGGGCGATATCGACCTGCGCGGGTTCCTGGGATTGGCCAACGACGTACCGAAGGGATACACGAATATCCGCGTCAAGTTCCGCGTCAAGACGGATCCGGCGAACCTCCCCAAACTCAAGAGGCTGGCGGAGTTCTCGCCGGTGTACAACACGCTTACCGGCGGCACGCACGTGGATATCGAGATCGAGCCGAAGTAGCCGGCCCGTCCCATCCGCACGAAGCACACGCCGGCGGGATACGCGGCGGACCGTCAACAAGCCCGTCCCGTAGCCGACGCCTGGGCGCGCCGCACTTGTCTTTGGGACGCCGATCACGCGATTGGGTTTGCGACGCGGCCAAGGAACAGGATGGTTCCTGTCGAACGATGGCGAACGAGGAAGATGAACGGATGATCGGCCAGAAAGGTCACCGGGCTGGCGATGGCTCGGCCCATGACGACAGCGGTTGCGGCCGCCGCCTCGGTGCCCTTCTCGTTGACTTCAACCTGGGCCTGATGAACGACCGCGGTGATCCAGAGATTGCGTTTGCCGGTGATGCCTGAGAAATCAGCCTTCGCGTCGCGGAAGGCGTCGGGCATGCCCATGGCCATCAGCGGCTCAGCGAGCTCGACGCGGGTGTCGAGCTTGAACCGCGGCAGGCTGAGCTGCACCAGTTGCGGACGCATTTGCGCGAGCATGCGGTCAAGATTTTCCCGGCCGAAGGAACGCATCAGCGCGGGTAGACCGTCCGCCCGCTTCGGAAGGAGCACCACCATCGAGAGTTCATCGTTTTCGTACGGCAGATCGAGGAGATGCAGGTCGTCCGTGCTGGCGAGCCGGAACGTGCCGGTCTGACGCATCATCGGAACGCCAACCTTGACGTTCCGGTCCGTGGTGAATGGAGCCTCCGTTGTCTGCCTGGGGTCGAACGTCACAGCCCACAAGCCCTTGAAGTAGATCGCATTCGCCAAGACCAGGCACGTTTCTCCCGTGACATCGCCCGGGCTGAGAAGGTCGGGGATGCGCTGTCGCGTTTTTTCGGCGATCCAGGCGTTGATAGTCTTGCGTGCATGTTCCGGGGCCCGCCTGAAATCGACTGCCCGAAAACCTGCGCCATAGCGCGCTCCTGTGAGCGCGAGGAACGATTCGAGAAATTCTTCACCCTCCTGCCCCCAAAGCGAATTAACAATGTGCAGCACGTTCGGCTTACCCTTGGCGGTTTCGGCGACCGTCGAGGTTAGATTCGAAATGGCTGGGTGAAGCGCCTCGGCCGGCAGCGAGAATCGCAGGGTGCGGGCCATCTGCGCTGCCGTTTCGCCCCGTGCGCCGGCGTACGTCATGGCCAACGCCGTGGAGATGCTGTATGGCGAGAGGAGGAGGTTGCCTTCCTCGCTTTGGAGCTGGGCATACAGAGCCAGGGCGAATTCCGTGTTGCCGGCGACGACGGCAGACAATTCGTCCGCTGCGGGAGCGGTTGTCTGCGCGGATGCCGATGAGAGGTGAGCGGCGCAGATCGCGACCGGCAACATCGCCACCACCCGGCCGGCCAAGCTGCGTTTTTGGGTCCAAGCGTTCATTTCGATCGACCTGCTACGAAGTCCCGTCTGTTCAGTAAGGGCGGCGTTCCGACGGTGGGTCCGCCTTCCAACACTCATTGGATTGGACGCTCCACGATAGCCTGAGTTCCCGCCGCTGCCTACGGGGCAGGGTCCCGTCGCCAAACGACCCGGCCGGGCGGACTCCGGCTTGACGAGGTGCCTGGCGGGCCGATAGGTTGCGGGTCGGTGGTTGGTCTTCTCAATGCAGACAAGGGCGTGCCCATGGTCAGGCTGCTTCGCGTGCTGGCGGTCGTTATTGTGTTTGTAATCGTGGTCTGCGCGGGCGGTTTGGCCTCCGCCACGCCGGTTACGCTGGCGCACGGTGGCGAGCCTGCGGTGACCATCGTTGTTCCCGCCCGGGTGCCGAAGGTGATCGTCTCCGCCGCGACAGCCCAATCTTGACCGGCTAAAGGGCGAGGGTAGACTGGAGGCTGGGGAGTATTACGTTCGGAGGTCCGAACACGACCCTCACGACTTTCCGGCCAAGAGGTTGCCGATGGGTGTAGATGAATCACTGATCTCCAAGATCGTCCGCCGCATCTTGACGGTCGCCCGGCCGGACAAGATCATCCTCTTCGGTTCGGCCGCCACGGGTAGCATGAACCGCGATAGCGATATCGACCTCTTGGTCGTTGAACCGGAGATTCACGACCGGAACGCCGAGTACGTCCGGATTCGTCGGTCGCTGCGTGGCATGGGCTACCCCTTTGATATCATCTTGATTTCCACGAAGTGGTTTGAAGATACCAAGAACGTGATCGGTGGCATCGCATATCCGGCCAACAAGCACGGCAAGGTCGTCTATGAAGCAGCCTGAACAGAATAAGCGCAAGCTTCTGGCGGACTGGCTATCAAAGGCCGGGATCGACCTCGACGTGGCGGTCCACCTGGTGGGCGAAGGGGCGATATTCCCAAGTGCAATCGCGTTCCACTGTTAGCAGGCGGCGGAGAAGTACATCAAGGCGTACCTGGTGTGGCGCGAGGTTGATTTTCCGAAGACCTACGACCTCGAGCAGCTACTGGACCTGATGGAGTCGGTGAACGCGGGTCTTGCTGAACCGCTTCGTGACGTGATTGTCTTGACGCCCTACGGCACCGAGTTGCGTTACCCCGGTGATCGGCCCGACGCCTCGTCGGACCAGGCGCGGGAGGCGCTGGAACTGGCCAGACTCGTCCGCGACAAGATAGTACCGTTGGTGCCCGGACCCCATTCGGAATGATGAGTACGTCGCAATCGAAGCTGATCCGCTACGCCATCCGCACGCGCCAATCAAGCGATACCCTCCAGGATATTTCGTCGTGTCAAGCTCAGTTCATGACCTGTTGTTCTTGGGTTCAGAGCGCATGCCGGGCATCTTGTTGTGTGGCCTGGCTGGAAGCGGTAGTGTGAGTGTCGGCTGGGGCAAGTCACCAGCAGTGGATGAAGGAAGGACCGACGTTATAGCTAGTCTGAACGGATAGAAAGGGCCCGACCATGGACTTGGGCATGGACATGTGGAAGTACTACGGCATCACCCACACTGACCACACGGTCATGAATCCCTTGAGCCTGGAAAAGACCCAGGAGTTCGTGGCTCTCCTGCGGCTGCCGGAGGGCGGCCGTGTCTTGGACGTGGCCTGCGGCAAAGCAGAGTTCCTCTGCCTCGTAGCCGAGGCGTACGG
>JAFGKA010000319.1 GCA_016928855.1 Phycisphaerae bacterium | reverse complement strand
TGCTCGGGCGGCATTACGAGGTGACCTGGCTGTGAGTTGGCGATTGTGGTCCCTGAAGAAGTCGTTGTTCGTGTATCACGTCAACACGGGCGCGTGCAACAATTGTGATATCGAGATCGTCGAGCTGCTCACGCCGCAATACGACGTCGAGCGGTTCGGCATCGTACTGGTAGGCAGCCCGCGGCATGCCGACGCGCTGCTGGTGACCGGCATCTGCACGCGTCAGGCGGAGCCGCGCCTGCAGGAACTCTATCGGGCGACAGCCAAGCCCTGCGTCGTGCTGTGCGTCGGGACGTGCGCGCTGGCCCAGGGCGTCTTCGCCGACGCATACCATGCCGGCCATTGCGTCGACGAGGCCATTCGCGCGGTCGATCCGAACGCCATCATCGCCTACGTGCCCGGCTGCCCGCCGAAACC
The DNA here is from genome assembly GCA_016928855.1 of Phycisphaerae bacterium. GTDB lineage: Bacteria > Planctomycetota > Phycisphaerae > UBA1845 > PWPN01 > JAFGKA01. The sequence goes on along the minus strand of JAFGKA010000319.1, from coordinate 15,714 downwards.
GGAAGCGATGATCCTCGGCGTGGTGAAGGTCTGGAAGAAACTCGATGAACTGGCGGCGGCGAAGGCAGCGCCGGCGCCGCAGGCGATGCCGGAGGTGGCCCGACCATGAGTACCGCCGACACGAACCATGGCCCGACTCCGGGCAGCACGGAAGCCGCCTGCCCGCCGCGACTCGCACAACCCTTGCGCGAGGCACAGGCCCACTGCGAATCGACCGGCCGTCGACAAGCCATGTACCGCGTGCCCATCGAGTGCGCGGTGCCTCTCTTACGCCGGCTCATCGAACAGGAGGGCGGCCGGCTGGCGACGGTGACCGGGATTGACGTGCGCGACGGTACGGAGCTGATCTATCACGTATGCTTCGATGCGGATCACTTCACGGCCAACCTCAAGGTCCTCGTACCTCGCACGACCGACACGATGGAGTCGATCACGCCGTGGCTGCCCGGTGCTGAATTCATCGAGCGTGAGATTCACGACCTCCTCGGCGTGAAGTTCCTGAACCACCCGCGCATGGAGCGGCTCATCCTCTCGGACGACTGGCCCGAAGGCGTGTACCCCCTCCGGCGGGGGTTCAAGAAGGAAGACGGACGGCCCCAGACAAGGAACCCGGGATCATGAGTACCGCAACCAACGGCAAACGCACGCTTGTTCCGCTCGGGCCGTTTCACCCGCTGCAGGAAGAGCCTGAGTTCTTCCAACTCTGGGTCGAGGGCGAGACCGTCGTCGACTTGGACATGCGGACCAGCTACAACCACCGTGGCATCGAGGAACTCAGCAGCCGCCGGACATTTGATCAGGTGCCCTATCTCGTCGAACGCGTCTGCGGCATCTGCTCGGCCAGCCATCCGCTCGCCTACGTGCAGGCGGTCGAGACGATCTGCGAATGCGACGTGCCGGAACGGGCGCAATACCTGCGCACGATCGTGCTCGAGCTCGAGCGCATTCATTCCCATCTGCTCTGGGTCGGCCTGGCCGGCCACTTCCTCGGCTACAACACGGTCTTCATGTGGGCGTGGCGCTATCGCGAGCCGATCATGGACATCCTCGAGAAGGCGACCGGCAACCGTTGCACCTATGCCACCGCCAAGATCGGCGGCACGCGGCGCGACATCCCGGACGACCTGATGTCGGAACTCGTCCGCGCGGTCGATTCGGTCGCCGGGCCGACGGAGATGCTGACGAATGCCGTGCTCGACGACCCGGTCCTGCACGCGCGGCTGGTCAACGTAGCGGTCCTGACGGAGGCCGACGCGCGGAAATGGTGTGTGACGGGGCCGACGGCGCGCGGCTCCGGCCTGCCGATCGATGTGCGCCGCGATGATCCCTACTGTGTGTACGACCGCATCGACTGGGATGTCATCACATTCCCCGAGGGCGATGTGATGGCCAAGGCGAAGGTCCGGCTGCTCGAAACCCTCGAAGCCGTCAAGATCATCAAGCAGTGCGCCCAACAGTGTCCGTCGGGGCCGTACGACGCTGAAGTCGAATCGATCCCGCCGGGCGAGGCGATCGGTCGCGTTGAAGCCCCGCGCGGCGAGACATTCCATTACGTGCGAAGCGATGGCGGCCGCTGTCCCGTCCGCCACAAGATTCGGGCGCCGAGCTTCGTGAACGTGCCGTCGTTCCGCGCCTCGTGCATCGGGCAGCATGTCGCTGATGTCACGATCGCGCTGGCCGCCGTCGATCCGTGCTATAGCTGTACGGAACGCATGGCCGTGGCGCGCGATGCGGAAACGGGCGAAACGCTGCAGTCAGCCAAGGCACTGTTCGAGCTGTCACGGCAGCGCACGCGGTGGTTCGAGCAGCAACTGGGCGTCGAGCCGTTCGATCAACGGTGGGCGCCCCGGCTTCGGGAGCTTCTGGCATGAATGCATGGGAAGTCATTCGAGATCCCCTGATGCTGCCGGTGGTGGTTCCCGCGATTGCGGGCCTCGTGGCCTACATCGCGGCGCGACCGGCACCGATCGTCTCGCGGCTCATTTCGCCGCTGGCCGCCGCGGCGGCGCTGGGGTGGGCGATCCGGCTGTTTCTCCATCCGCCGGCCGAGCCGCTTGATGTGCCGTTCCTCCAGGTCAGCGACTTTACGGTGGCGATGGTCCTGTCGGCCAGCACGCTTGGGGCGTTGATCGCACTGGGGGCCGCGTTCTTCGGCCTGCTGGTCGCGCTGTATGCCCAGGCCGCCGAACGCGGCGACCGGGAAGAGGGACGTTTTCACGCATTTCTGTGCTGGACACTGACCGGCGCGATCGGCGCGGCGCTGGCGGATGATCTCGTCTGGCTGCTGTTCTGCTGGGAAATCGTCTCGCTGTGCCTCTATATGCTGCTGACGCTCGGCCGCGGCGATGCGCCCGCCGGCGCTGCCAAGACGTTCGCCATGATCGGTTTCGGCGATGCCGCGATGCTGCTGGCTATCGCTTTGCTCATTGCGACCGAGGGCACGACGCGCATCAGCTCGCTGGCCATCGAAGTCGGCACACCTCTGACCTACGCCTGTTACCTGATGTTCATGGCCGCGGCGATGGCCAAAGCCGGTGCGGTGCCACTCCATTCCTGGATTCCGACCGCCGCCGCCAGCGCGCGGGCCTCCGTCTTCGCGCTGCTGCCCGCCTCCATCGACAAGCTGCTCGGAATCGGGCTCCTGGCACGATTCTCGCTCGATGTGTTCACGCTCGACGCCGCCATGAGGTCGCTGCTCATGGTCATCGGCGGCGTGACGATCATTGCCGCGGTTCTCATGGCCATGGTGCAGCACCATCTCAAGACACTGCTCGCCTACCACGCCGTCAGTCAGGTGGGATACATGGTTCTGGGTATTGGCACTGGAACGCCCATCGGTATCGTCGGCGGCCTGTTCCACATGGTTAATCACGCGATCTACAAGTCCTGCCTCTTTTTCACCGCCGGCGCCGTTGAGGATCACGCCGGAACCGACGATCTGAACCGGCTCGGCGGCCTGGTCCGGACTCTGCCCCTCACCTTCGCCTGCTGCATGGTGTCGGCCCTGGCCATCAGCGGCGTACCGCCCCTCAACGGGTTTGTCAGCAAGTGGCTCGTCTACCAGGGATGCCTCGGAGAGGGCTCGACGCTCGCAACGTTCGGCCTCGTCGTCGCCGTGTTCGGTAGTGCTCTTACGCTGGCTTCCTTCTTCAAGGTGATCGCTTCGGTGTATTGGGGGTCGGCCACACGGAGGGAGGCGGGCGGGGTGCCCGTTCGTCATGGCGAGCCGGTCGCCCGGATCCTCCCCATGATCGTCCTCGCCGTGTTGTGCGTTGCGTTCGGCGTGGTCGCCGCATGGCCGTTGCAGCATCTGATCGTCCCGGCAGCGACAGGCCTGGGGGTACCGGTGGATACCCTCGCCTGGCAATACGGCGACATCCGCGCAGCCGAACTCGGTCTCTGGAGCCCTGTGCCGGCCACGATGCTGATTCTGCTCGGCCTGCTCGGCGGTCTCGGCCTGTACATCATCGGTCGCGCATCTACTGCCCGACTCACGAACACCTTCGTCGGCGGCGAGAAGATGGAGAACGACCCGAGAGTCCACTTCCCGGCGACGAGTTTCTATCGCACGGTCGAGGAGCTGCCCGGCCTCGGGGCGGCGCTGCGCGACGGTGGCCATGGCGCGTTTGACGTGTACCGGCTTGGCGGACGGTGCGGCGGTGCCTTCGTCGAGGTGCTCCGACGACAGCACACCGGTGTGCTGTCGCTCTACGTAAGCTGGTGTCTGGTGGGCGTCGTGGTCATTGCCGTGTACCTGATGGCGGTATTATGAGGAGGCGGCCATGGGAATGGTGATGCTGCTGCTGTTGGCCCTGCTGGCCTTCATGATCATCGGTTCGCTCATCGCGGCGGAAAGTGAGGACCTGCTCTCGGCCGTCGTGTGCGTCGGGGCCGTCGGGTCGGGCCTGGCGATCATCGATTTGCTGCTCGGCGCGCCCGACCTGGCTATCACACAGGTTGTCGTCGAAGTCCTCTGTGTCGCCATTCTCATCCGGGTCGTGCTGACGCGCCGCGATGAGACCCACGAGACCCACAAGGACACATTCGCGATCGCTACGGTCCTGCTCGTGCTCGGCGTGTTGCTGGTGCTGGGCGGCTGGGCGATGACGACGCTCCATCCGTTCGGCCAGCCGCTGCTCGCGAGCGATGCGCCCGGTGTGGCGGCCCAGTATCTCGCCGGCGGTGTGGCCGAGGTCGGTGCGGTCAACTACGTCATGAGCGTTCTGCTCGACTACCGCGCCTACGACACGCTCGGCGAAGCCACGGTGATCTTCGTCAGCGTCATCGGCTCGTATGCGATCCTGCGCCGGACGGGTCGAAGCCATCGCGCGGCGCGCAGCCAGGAGGGCGAGTCATGAACTCCGGCATGAGTCTGATCGTCAAGACCGTGACGCGCCTCGTGGCAGGCTTCATCACGCTCTTCGGCATCTACATCGTGCTTTACGGCCACGTTTCGCCCGGCGGCGGCTTCGCCGGCGGTGCGATCCTGGCGGCCGGGCTGATTCTCGTTCTGCTGGCGTTCGGGCGCGAAGCCACACTGCGGATGATGTCACACGACGGCGCGCTGGCGTGGGATTGCGGCGGCGCGCTGGCGTTCGTGCTGATTGCCGCCCTGGGGTACCTGGCGGGTGGCTTCTTTGTGAACTTCCTCAGCCACGGCGAGCCGGGCCAACTCAACAGCGCGGGTATGATCCCGCTGCTCAATGCCGCGATCGGTGCCAAGGTCGGCGCCGGCCTGTTCGGAGTGTTCCTGGCGCTGGCTGTTTTCCGGCCGGGCCGACACCGGGAGGATCCGTCATGACGCTCACGGCGCTGCCCTATCTGCTGGCGTTGGCCCTGATGATCATCGGGCTCTACGTCGTGGTCGCGAAGAAGAACATCATCAAGATCATCCTCGGCGTGGCGATCCTCGACTATGCCGTGAACCTCTTCCTGCTGCTGCTGGGCTATCGCGACGGCGGCACCGCGCCGATTGCCTCGCCGCAGCAGGCCGCCAGCAGCGATACGCTCGCGACGTTCGCCGCCGGCTCCGTCGATCCGGTGCCGCAGGCCCTGGTGCTCACGTCAATCGTGATCGGCCTCGGCTGCCTCGCGCTGATGGTCAGTCTGGCCATCCGGCTGCACGAGAAGTTCGGCACGTTCGACATGACTCGAATCCGGGAACTCAAGGGGTAATGCGATGACCACCTGGTTGCCGTTGTTCGTGATCCTTCCGCTGGCGGCCGGCTTTCTCACCCCGCTCGCCGGACGCCGACCGGGCGAATCCGGCGGCGCGGCGCGCGGACTCGCACTGCTCGTCGGGGCGGTGTTGCTGGCCGGATCGATCGCTCTGCTCGGAAGCGAACCGGCGGTGTACTGGATCGGCGGCTGGCCCGGCGCGGATCGACCGTCGGTCGGCCTGAGCCTCGTTTGCGACGGGCTGACGCAGATGCTGCTGGTGACCGTCAACGCGATCGCGTTCTGTGCCCTGCTCTATAGCTGGAGCTACATTCAGCGCTACACCGGCCGGGCACTCTACTACTGCCTGTTCCTTCTCATGCTGGCCGGCATGAACGCGGTCGTCCTCGCCGGCGACCTGTTCAACGTCTTCGTGTTTATGGAAGTGGCCGTGATCTGCTCGTATGCGCTGGTGGCATTTGGCGTCGAGCGGGCCGAGCTCGAAGCGGCATTCAAATACGTCGTGCTCGGGTCGGTCTCGTCATTGTTCGTGCTGCTGGGCATCGCCTTGATCTACAACCTGACCGGCCAGCTCAATATGGCACTGGTCGCCGAACGCCTCGGCGCGCTCGGCACGGAGCGCGGGCCGGCCGTGTGGCTGGCGGCGGGCTGTTTCATCATGGGCTTCGGGCTCAAGGCGGCGATGGTGCCGTTCCATGCCTGGCTGCCGGATGCGCATCCGTCCGCGCCGGCGCCGATCTCGGCGATGCTTTCCGGCGTGGTGATCAAGGCGGTCGGCGTCTACGTCGTCTGCCGGATCCTGTTCAACGTGTTCGGTCTGAACACGCCGGCCGGCGCGCTCTACGCCAACGTGTTGATCGTATTGGGCACGCTCTCGATGGTCATCGGCGTGTTCCTCGCCATCGGACAATGGGACTTCAAGCGCCTGCTGGCCTATCACAGTATCAGCCAGATGGGCTACGTCTTCCTCGCCGTCGGTGTCGGGGCGGCAGTGCTGGCGACCGACGGTCCGCGGCCGATCGCCGCGCTGGCGATCTTCGGCGGCCTCTTCCACCTGGTCAATCACGCAACGTTCAAGAGCCTGCTGTTCCTGTGCAGCGGTTCGGCGGAGTATGCCGCAGGCACGCGCGATCTGCACGAGCTGGGCGGCCTCAAATACACCATGCCGACCACGGCGGGCTGCTGCCGTGTCGCCGCGCTGTCGATCGCGGGCGTGCCGCCGTTCAACGGCTTCTGGAGCAAGCTGATCATCGTCGTGGCGACGGCGATGGCCGGCTACTGGATTCTGGCGGCGCTGGCGGCGTTCGTCAGCTTCATGACGCTGCTGTCGTTTCTGAAGGTGCAGCGCTACGCGCTCGAGGGTCCGCCGCCGGAGCGCATCCGCGCGATTCACGAGACGCCGGTGCCGATGCGTCTGGCGATGATCGGCCTGGCCACGGCATGCGTGCTGCTCGGCGTGCTCGTGCCGTTGCACCGGGCGCGTCTGATTGACCCGGCGACCCGTACGCTGACCGAGCCACGGCTCTATGTCGAGCGATTCCGACCCCCCGATCAGCCGCACATGGGCACGACATGGGCCGCCGCGGTCAAGGAGCTTCAGCCATGAGACAGATCTTGTGCATTCTGGTGACGTTCGCGATCTGGGTCCTGCTGACGTGGCCACCACGCGAGGTGGACCTGTTGGCGGGTCTGTTCTTCGCGATCCTGGTTGCGACGCTGTTCAGCGAGTTGTATCCTGACCAGCCCCACACGGCGTTCGACCCGCGCCGCTGGTTCTGGGCACTGGTCTACCTGCCTTATTTCCTCGCGCACTGCATCTACGCCAACCTCGACGTCGCGTACCGCGTGCTCCACGTGGATCTGCCGATCCGGCCGGGTATCGTGCGCGTACCGACGACGCTGCAGTCCGATTGGGCCAAGACGTTTCTCGCTGCGTCGATCACGCTGACGCCGGGCACGCTCGTCGTCGATCTCGACCAGCAGGACCTGTACGTGCACTGGATCAACGTCGCGGACAAAGACCGCGCCGAGCAGACCCGGCAGATCGCTGCGAAGTTTGAGCCCCTGTTGCGGAGGATATTCGAATGATCGGCATTCCTGCGGTCATCCTGTTCGCGTTGGTGCTGTGCGCCTTCCTGTGCCTGTACCGCATCGGGCGCGGACCGAGCGCACCCGACCGCGCGATGGGCATCGACATCCTCGGGACCCTGATTGTGGCCTTCACGGCGCTGACGGGGCTGCACACGGGGCGAGACTGGTATCTCAGCATCGCGCTGGCCTGGGCGCTGATCAGCTTCATCGGGGCCATCGCACTGGCGAAAAACCTGGAAGGACGGGCGTACGATGAATGAGACGATTGGCGCCATCGTGATCGGCATCGGCGTGGCGTTTGATGTGCTCGGCTGCATCGGGCTGGTGCGCCTGCCGGACATTTACAACCGGCTGCAGGCCGCCACGAAATGCGTCACACTGGGCACGTGCATGATCCTGGTCGGCGTGGCCATCTCCGCCGGCTGGGACGCCCAGCCGCTGGCCATCAAGTCGTTGCTGTGCGCCGTGTTCATTCTTCTCACGTCGCCGGTCGGCGCCCACGCCCTGGCCCGCGGGGCGTATCGCTCCGGCGTGGCGTTGTGCAAGACCAGCGTGGTGGATGAATACGCCGAAAGCCGAACACTCGCCCGGTATCAGGCCCAGGCCGCCGCGACGCCGACCGATCAGGAGAGCGACCATGCGAAAGCCGAAACTGCGTGAAGTGGCCGAAGCCATCAAGGCTCTCGTCGTCGGGCCGGTGACGACGCGTTTCCCATTCGAACCGTGCGAGCTGCCGGCCGGATTCCGCGGCAAGCCCACGTTTTACCCGGACGACTGCATCGGCTGTGCGGCGTGCGCCGAGGTGTGCCCGACGAAATGCATCGACGTGATCGATGACGTGCGCCGGAATCCGCCCGTGCGGCGGCTCGTGCTCCACTATGACAAGTGCATCTTCTGCGGGCACTGCGAGCTGAACTGTACCACGGAAAAAGGCATCCGGCTCGGCAGCGAATACGACCTGGCCTGTTTCGACCGGTCAGCCTGCGTCGAGACGATCGAGAACGAACTGCTCGTCTGCGAGATCTGCGGGACCGTGGTGGGTGCCAAGAAGCAGCTCCTGCACGTCGCGGACCGGCTCGGCGCCAAGCGATACGCGAATCCCACGCTGATCCTGGTCGCCGACGGCGAGCTGGGGCTCGCACCGGCCGATCGCAAACGCGGTGATGGCCCGCTGACGCGGGAAGACCTGATGCGCGTGACGTGCCCGGGGTGCCGTCGAACACTCGTATTGCAGGAGTTGTGGGGCGAATGAGGCCGGACGACGTCGGTGTCTGCGAAGAGGAGGCCCTCCGCGCCGCTCTCGCGGGGCGGTTGTCGCCGTCCAGTGTGATCGTCGGCATCGGCAACCGCGATCGCGGCGACGATGCGTTCGGTCCGGCACTCATCGATGCGCTGCGCGGCCGCACCACGGCGGCGCTGGCTGATGCCGGTACGGTACCGGAGAACTTCGCCCAGCAGATCGCGGCGGGTCGGCCGGATACCGTCCTGTTCGCCGACGCGGCGGAGCTCGGTGAAGCGCCCGGCCGCCTCGTCGTGCGGTCGGCGGAGGCTCTGGCCGACTGCGGCATCAGCACCCACGCGGGCAACGTCTCGCTGATCGCGGAGTACGTGACGGCCATCAGCGGGGCATGCTGCCTGTTCCTGCTCGCGCAGCCGGCGTGGACGAATCGCCCGACGATGGCGGGTCCGTCGGTACAGGACGGGCTCAGCCCACCCCTTCGCGACGCGGTCAGCCGCGCGTGCAGGGCGATCCTTGGCGCCTTGGGCGGCGCGGGATAACATGGTGTCAGGTGCCGGTCATGTCTGCCGAGCGAGCATCTCGGTCATCGCCTGAACCGCCGGAGGCCGATTCGGCGAGCGCCGGTTCACCAGTCACAGCACCGCACGGGCCGCCCCAACATTTCCCGCACCTGACCGACCGCGAGTTGTTCGAGCGCCTGGGGTGGTTCATCTCCATCCGGTGGTTCGCCGGCGCCGCGGCACTATTGCTGGTCCTGTTCGGGTGGTATGGGTTCGGTGTACACATTCCGCCCCAGCCGGTCGTCCTGACGATCTTCGTGCTCTTCCTGTACAACGCCCTGTTCCTGCTGCTGGTTACCGACGCGTACCGGCGCGAGCGTGTAAGCCGGCGATTCATCATCGGGAACGCCAACGCGCAGATCATCTGTGACCTGGTGACGCTGGCGGCTCTGCTGCACTTGACCGGCGGTGTCGAGAACTACTTCTTCATCTTCTTCATCTGCCCGATGGTGGTTGCGGGCGAGCTGCTCTCGGCGCGTAACGCCTATGCCCACGCCGCACTGGGCGCGCTGCTGATTCATGCGGTGGCGTGGTCGGAATACCATGGCCTTCTGTCGCATGTGCCCGTCGGCGCGGCGATCGGTGCCGAGACGTATCACAGTTGGATCGCCGTCACGAAGTTCACGGTCGCCTTGAGTCTGCTGCTCTTCGCCGTCGTCTTCCTGGAAAGCAGCATCGCCTCCCGACTTCGGCAGCGCGAGGAGGAACTCGAAGATGCGCACGACCAGCTCCGCGAACTGGAACAGAGCAAGAGCTTCTTCATGCGCAAGACGAGTCACGAACTTCGTGCCCCGCTCAATGCCGTCGTCACGCTGCTGCAGACGATTGAGACCGGCGCGCTCGGCCAGTGCGATCACCGCATTCAGGAGCGGCTTGCCCGGGCCCGACAGCGAACCGTGGCGCTGACCCGGCTGATCGAAGAGCTGCATCGTTACGCGATGCTCCGGGACCAGCCTGGGTCGTTGCCCACCGAACGCGTGAGCCTCGCCGACGCCGTGGTGCAAAGTGTGCGGTTCTATGCCCCGATGGCCGAGGACAAGGGCCTGCGACTACGCAGCGAGACCGAGCCGGCAAGCGTGCAGGGAAATCCGGAGGCCATCACGGAACTTGTCGGGAATCTCATCATCAACGCGATCCAGTACACGCCCGAAGGGGGCAGGGTTGACGTGCGACTCCATTCGAACGAGACCGTGGCGCGGCTGGAAGTTTGCGATTCCGGCATCGGCATCGCGCCGGAGGCCGTGGACCGCATCTTTGACGAGTTCTACCGGGCCGAAAACGCCAAGCGCCTCTTCTTCAGCGGCACCGGTATGGGATTGCCGATCGTCCGGCGCATCGTCCGAGCTCATGGCGGCACGATCGACGTCCGCAGCGCCGTCGCCCACGGCACTACCTTCATCGTCACGCTGCCGCTGTGCGCGACCGACAACGCATTACCCGCTTCGCCGGCGATCCCATCGTGATGCCGGCCGCTGCACCGCGCCTTCGCCCGTCTGCGTGCGCTTGTTCCCGCGCCGTAGAGTCGTATAATCTCCACTGCCGCGGGATCTGCCCTTGGGATCAACGGAGAAGAAGATGCACACGCACCAGATCAAATGGCTGTGGCTCTCGATCCTGGCCGGCGCGGCCGTGGCGGGCTGCGAGGGACTGGCGGTCACGCTGCCGGACGGCCTTACGCTCGGCTACCACATCGTCAGCATCACCGTGACCAACACCACGGACTATTATGTCGATCCGCGAATCTATGCGGACGACGATGACAACACGTTCTTCGACTCGAACATCGTCACGAACGAGAACTATGTCGACACCGGCGTGATTCCGCCATACACGAGCGTCACCGTGACGCTCAACTGCGACCAGGCCGGCACGATCAAGTCGGACTACGCGATCCTGGAGCTGCCCGGTGCCGATTGGGTCGAAAGCGACAACGCGCCCAAGGTCACCGACGACAACGATTTCGACTGCGGCGACAGCATCGAGTTCATCTTCATTGACACCGGCGTGGAGTTCTTCACGCGCGTCGAGATCAACGGCCGATTCATCGAGGATTGACGGACACGGCGGCAGCCCCGCCGGCCGCGACGAATGTTGACGCCTGTTCACGGACCGCCCGAAAGATCCGCGGGTGGCATGGGTCCCGACGTGAGTCGGGAAAGGCCTTCGGGCCGTAGGGTTTGCCCGTGCTTCGGCGGCAGAGGGTGTGCCAATACCGCTCTGCACGACTTCGGCCGCATGCGCCCACAAAGGAGACATGAACCATGCCGCAAGACTTCCCGTTCAGCACGCCGCCAATGGCCACACCACCGATAATGCCGGAACCCATGACACAGCCGCCGGCAAGATCGACATGGCCGACTGTCGTCGGCATCCTGGCCATCGTCTTCGGTGCGGTGACCATCATCTTCGGGGTCTTCGGCCTCGTGTCAACTTCGTTCGAGGACTTCTTCCTATCATCCATGTCGCCGGAACAGGCGGCGGAGACGCAGCGGATCACAGCATCCTACCAGCCGTGGATGATCGGCAGCGCGTGCGTCGCGCTGGTGCTGGCAATCCTCCTGCTCGTCTCGGGAATCGGCGTGGTGCAACGTCGCCGACCTGGCGCGCGGCGGCTTCGGGTATGGGCGTATCTCAGCATTCCCTATGCTGTTGCGGCAATGATCATGCAAGCCGTACTTCAGTCGGAGCTCATCGAGGTGACCCAAGCCGGCATCGGGCCCACCGGAACTCCTGGGGTGCTGGAGGAGATAATCGTGGTGCCGATGCTTCTCTTCGGCCTGGCGTGGTCCTGTGCCGGCCCGGTCTTCGTGTTAGTCTGGTTCTCGCGAAAGTCGATCAAGGCGGAGGTCGCCGACTGGGCCTGATGCGCTGTCGAACGTGTGAATATCGATTGTGGAACCTGCACGCTCGGCGGTGCCCCGAGTGCGGGGCGCCGTTTCGCCCGAGCGATTACGACTTCGTGCCGAACACCGTCCAGTTCCTCTGCCCGCACTGCAATCAGGCCTATTACGGCACCGATGCCCACGGCCATCTCGAGCCGCGGCAGTTCAACTGCGTCTCGTGCGGCACGTGGATCGACATGGACGAGATGCTGCTGCTGCCGACCGAGGGCGTGGCCGAGGAGAAGACCGGGGTCCTCCGCCTGCCCTGGCTTGAGCGGGCCACGCGCGGACGCATGCGGGCATGGTGGGACACCGTCAAACTGGCATTGGTGAGTCCACGACGCATGATGCAGGCCTTGCCAGCGCGTTTTCCGTCGGCGGACGGATGGGGGTTCTTCTTTCTGACGCAACTGCTCGTGATGGCCGTGGGCATTCTGTCCGTCACGCTGCTCTGGGCCGCCGGTGCGGTATTCGGCGGCGGGGGTGGCGGTGTCGCCATGTTCAGCGTCATGTTCGGTTTCATGGCTGTGACCGTGGCGGCGTTGCTGATTCTGGTCATGATCTGGGGCGTCGTTGCGCACGGCCTCTTGCGGCTGACGGGCGAGACCCACGGCGGTCTCGGCCGCACGTATGCAGCCCTGTGTTACAGCAGCGGGGCCAACCTCCTATCGGCTGTTCCATGCTGCGGCGTGTATGTGGGATGGATCTGGTGGCTGGTCAGCGCGGTGTTGGCCGTCGCCGAGGCGCAGCGCGTGCGGGGCGGTCGGGCGGCTCTGGCCGTTCTCACCCCACCGTTGACGATCCTTGCGGTGTTCGTCGGACTCTACGCATGGTTCCTTGTGTTTGTCGCTTCGTGGGCCGGGCCGATGCCCGCGGCACGGAACACCACGAACACGCAGGGCGGCACCGGCACGCTTGTCCAGGCCTTGCTGAACTACACAGAGGACCACGACGGTGGCGCGCCGGCCCACGCGATCCTCCTGCTCGTAAACGACCACGTCGCGGGGACCGATTTCCTCCTGCTCCACACAGCCACGACCGCGGCGGACGTACCGGTCGCGCGTACGACGCTCGAGGATTTCGAGCTGTTGCGCCCGACGGGCCAACGCGCCGCGGCCGAAACGGCGACGAAAACACTGCCCGACGGCACGATCGCGCATCGGCTCGGCGACTTTGTGTTTACGTACCACGGTATCGATCTGTCGGCACCGGATTCCCGACTGTGGCTCGTCATCGCCAGCCCGGACCCGGACGTGAATGCAGGGGTCGTCTCGGCGGGTGATATCGTGGTTGGCTGTGCCGACGGTTCGCTGGTGACGATCCCGCAGAACGACTTCGCCACCAAGCGGGTCGAACAGAACGCCGTGCGAGCCGAGCACGGCCTATCGCCGCTGCCGGACCCGGCGACAGTCACGCACGCCAAACCGGCCGTCCCACAAGAATGACTCGCTCGACCGAAAACGCGCAGCGGAAGAACGGTCTGTGTGCCACTATGTGCCACTTTCGAGCCGTGTCTTCCGTGCGTCCGTCTTCAGCTTGTTGTGAGACAACCTTCATACACCGCCGCATGGGCGGCGGCGCAGCGTTGCCAGGTGAACTCGGCGGCACGGGCTGGGCCGCGGGCCGCGAGATCGGCGGCGAGGGCGTCGTCCTCGATGATCGCCCGCATGGCGTACGCCAGCGCCGCCGGGTCGTCCGGGACGATCTGGATGGCCGCGTCGCCGACGACCTCCGGCAGTGAGGTGGTCCGGCTCGTGATGACCGGCGTGCCACATGCCATACACTCCAACGGTGGCAGGCCGAAGCCTTCGTACCACGACGGCCAGACCAGGGCACGCGCCGCCGTATACAGGCAGGCAAGATCCGCCTCGCTGACGTAGCCGATCGGCCGCAGCGCATCGCGCACGCCGAGCTCGGCCGCACGTCGCCAGAGCCCTTCCATGCGCCAGCCACCGGCACCGACCAACACGAGCGGATACCGCTCCCGCGCCGCGAGAGGAATTCGTGCATACGCTTCCAGCAAGCCGCCGATGTTCTTGCGTGGCTCGAGCGTGCCGACGAAGATGAGGAACCGCTGCGGCAATGCCAGCCGCTCGCGGGCGGATGCGACCGCTGGCTCGTCCTGCTGCCGGAAGGGCTCACGCGGTGCCAGAGGGATGACCGTGACCCGGTCGGGGTCCACGCCGGCTAGCGTGACCAGTTCGCTCTTCGAGAACGCCGACGGGCAGATGAAATGCGTCGTTCGTCTAACCGACTGTGCGAACTCCCGCTCATACCAGGTTACCCGGTCCCGCGGGTGCCACTCAGGGTGCCGGACCACGGACATGTCGTGTACCGTCGTCACGATCGGGCCCTGCCACGGAATCGCGATATGATTCGGCTCGTGGTAGAGGTCATAACGATCCGGCCGCGCGGCCAGACGGAACGCCGCGTTGTAGCCGGCGTGCAGCAGTCGCCGGACGAATTCCGGCGGCCGCCGTGGCGACGTGCCAGGCGCGGAATCGGACGGCGCCGATCCAACCGCCGGCGGACGGCGACGCAGGATATCCGTGAAGAACCCCACGTAGCGATGCTGGCCGGCGACCCGCGGCAGCCACTGGAGCAACTCCTCGACATAGTGGCCCACGCCCGTCTTGGGCGGGCGCAGCGGGCGGTCGTTCATCACGATGGTCAGCCTGCGTCCATCCACGCGCGGCACGGTACCGCAACGGCGTCCGACCCACAAGCGCCCGATGCGGGCTGAAGCGACCAATATGAACGCAACTCAAGTCCAGTACCGAACTTAGCCGATGCACGAGGAGCGGTCTATACTGGCCGGGCGTCGGCCAGGGCGGCCATTGCGAAGCGCACTCGGCCGGGTGTACACTAACGGCGACCGGCCCCGGCGATGTGCCGAGCCCGGTTGTACGTACCGGAAAGAGGGCAACCATGCCACGCACCTTGCGATTTGCGGCGACGCTGACGGGGCTGAGCGCCATTGGGCTCGGCCTGTTCGCGTGCCCGCCGACCTACTTCAACAACACAGCCACGCTCGGCGGAAACACCCCCGGCGCACGTGGCGAGGTCCAGATCTCGTTCGTCAACAACACGCCGTTCCGGGCGATTTTCACCTACGGCGTCTACGACCAGCAGGACCAGTTCTCCGTGCCGCAGATCGGCCAGTTTGTCGTTGACCCGGACCCGGCCAACGGTGGCCAGGGCCGGCTCGAGGGCAACTCGACCTCGGAGCCGCTCGTCTTCACGTGCGGCCGGACGATTGCCGTCGGGACGGGACACTTCATCAACCGCGTTCTGGCAACGGACGCAAGCATCGGCGCGGATGAGCAGGCGCTCCAGCCCGGCATCGCGTTCTCCGACAAGCCGCTCGATGACCCGCAGGCCGGTGAGCCGACCGCGGGCATGGACGAGGACGGGATCGCCGTGCTTCAGGGCTGGGAGTTCGAGTGCGGACGGTCAGCCGACCCCAACATCCCGAACGACTCGGACAACGTCTCGCTCGTCATCATCACGTTCGAAGTGGACCCAACCCAGCCGGACGGCTTCCGCATCGACTTCGAGGTTGTACTGCCGTAACAGGAGAACGAAAAGGTGTCAGGATGATTTTTCACGCACCCAAAATTCATCCTGACACCTTTTTTGGCCCCGAGAAATCAGTGATGTCCCGTTTTCCGTTTCGGCAGGTGAATGGAGTACAATCCGCCTCATTCGCCCGTGGCGCATCTTGGCTGCTGTTGGAGTGTCTGCCGCCGCGATTACCTGCCTG
>JAFGKA010000318.1 GCA_016928855.1 Phycisphaerae bacterium | reverse complement strand
GCGCCTGGCGTGGCTGGCAAGCGTTTCAGTTGATTCTGCTCGGAGCTGGACTCTCCCCGGGAGGGCATAAATGTGGGTAACAGCAAGGTGGAGACGAGTGGTACAAAGCAGCATATCACAAGAACGACGGCATGACGGGTAACTACTGGACCTACCCCACGAGCAGCGACGAGATCAACACGAGCATGGCGAATTACCGAGGGTCGGCTGGACATCCGACAGATGTCGGCGTGTTTCCATACCTCAGCGCATACGGCACCTCTGATCAGGGTGGCAACGTGTGGGAATGGACTGAAGCCCTGTTCCACGATCCGTCCCGCCGTTTGCGGGGGGGGGCATTCTACACGAGCGGGGCGGACCTGCGCGGGTCGTCCCGCTTCAGCGTCGACCCGGCGAACGAGGGCAACGGCGTTGGGTTTCGTGTCGCCGAGATTCCTGAGCCCTGCACCGCCGTCCTGCTGCTTGTTGGCGCCGTCGGTATTCTGAGGCGTCGGTTTTGCGGAATAGAGCCCCGGGTGTAGCGCAGCGGAACCCGGGGTATGCGCACGCCCCCCTCCATCCAAGCCCGTGAAACGGGCGGCAGAGGGTCACAGACGGAAACCAGAACCGGCGCTCACGCACAACGCACCGTCCGCGCGCCTCTGTCACCCCTGCCGGGGTTTTGAATGAGGGTGGGAGCGTCGTGAACCCACGGTTCCGTTGCGCTACACCGTGGGCTATATTCCGTAAGAAATGGTCATGCACGAGTCCCCCTCAAGACGGCCCGGCCGTGGCGGGTAGCACCGGCGAAACGCGCGGCTGGGCCGCTTTATTGTTTTGCAGACGCGGCACCCGTGGTGCGATGGGAAGGCAAACTGGTCGCACGGCGGGAGCCGAGTTGCGCTGAAACGAGGCTTTGATTTTCGTCGCGGTCCGCGCTACACTCCTGCCTTCGACCCTTGGCCCACTATCCGATTGCGAGGACACGGATGAACTCATCCATCACCGGTGCAAAGACCCCCCTGGCCCAAGCCGACCCGGAAGTCTGGTCTGTCTTCGAGGCGGAACGGGATCGGCAGGAAAGCACGCTCGAACTGATCGCATCCGAGAACCACGTCTCGCCCGCTGTGCTCGAAGCCGTTGGTTCGATCTTCACCAACAAGTACGCCGAAGGCTATCCGGGCAAGCGCTACTACGGCGGTTGTGAGCAGATGGACGCCATCGAGAACCTTGCTCGCGAGCGTGCCACGGCGCTCTTCGGCTGTGAGCACGTGAATGTCCAGCCCCATTCCGGCAGCCAGGCGAACATGGCGGTCTATCTGGCGGCTCTGAAGCCGGGCGACACGATCCTTTCGCTCGATCTTTCGCATGGGGGCCACCTGACGCACGGCATGCGCATCAACTTCAGCGGGCTTCTCTACCGCATCGTCCACTACACGGTGGACCCGAAGACCGAAGTGTTCGACATGGCGGAGATTCGGCGTCTCGCGCATGAACACAGCCCGAATATGATCGTGACAGGGGCGTCGGCCTATCCGCGGTCGATTGATTTCGACGCGTTCGCGGAGATCGCGGCGGAGATCGACGCGCTGCTCATGGCGGATATCGCTCACGTTGCCGGGCTCGTCGCCGTCGGGCTTCATCCGTCGCCCGTGCCGGTGGCCGATTATGTGACGACGACGACGCACAAGACCCTCCGCGGGCCGCGCAGCGGTCTGATCATGTGTAAGAGCAAGCACGCTGCCGCGGTGGATTCGCGCGTGTTCCCAGGTACGCAGGGCGGGCCGCTGATGCACGTGATCGCCGGCAAGGCGGTGGCGTTCGGCGAGGCACTGCAGCCCGGGTTCAAGGCGTATCAGCAGCAGATTCTCAGGAACGCGACCTCGCTGGCCGAGGCGCTGATCGAACGGAAGTTCCGGCTCGTCTCCGGCGGGACGGACAATCACCTGATGCTGGTCGACCTGCGGCACAACTACGCGCACGTGACCGGTAAGGCGGCCGAGACCTGGCTCGAGGCCACGGGCATCATTGTCAACAAGAACATGATCCCGTTCGATACCCGCAAGCCGGTCGAGACCAGCGGCTTGCGGCTCGGCACACCGGCACTGACAACGCGGGGTATGGGCGAGGCAGAGATGCGAACCATCGCCGGCCTCATTGACGATACGATCCGGTCCGAGGGCGATGCGGCCACGGCCAAGCGGGTCCGCAGTCAGGTACGTGAACTGTGCCAGCAATTTCCGATCGCCCATTGAGGTTGCCGCGTCGGCGTCGGCTGCGTAACTCCATCTCGGCCGGGGGCCGGTGGGTGTGCGCGGGCGGTTCGATGTTCGCCTGGCTGTGGGTCGCCGGCTGCAGCGGCCGCGCGGAAATCACAGCCATTCCATTCACCCGCAAGGACCTCGCGGGCAACGAGCCGCTTGTTTCAAAGCTGCCGCCGGCTGACCAGTGCGCCTGGTTCCTGGATGCCGAGGGCAACGTCCGCGTCGCGATGCACTACGAGAACATCCCGCTCTTCGGCAAGTTCTCCAAGGCCGAGTGGAACATGGCGCTGCAAGCCGAGGGCCTGCCGGCCAGCCGAGAGCGAAGCTTCACGCTGTACCGGGACCATTTCCGGGGACTCTATTCGATCAGTCTCGATCATCGCCGGTTCCAGTCGCGGTGGGGCGTACTGGTGTTGACGCGGTTGAGCGGCGATCGACTCCGCGGTCGCTTCCAGATCGCCGCGGCACAACAGCAGTTCACGCTGTTCGAGGGGTGGGCCCCGCCCGGCTATCAGGCGCCGCTGTGGATCCTGTGGGGCGAATTCGAGGCCGTGCATGATCCCAAGCGGGCTGAAGCGATTCTGGCAGTGCTCAATGCGGAGGATTGGGGGGAAATGTTGCCGGGGCCGGCGCTGCAGCCGCGACGACTCGAGCCGCGCGCGGTGCTGTCCCAGCCAACGACTCAACCGGCCACACGCTCGGCATCGCCGAACGGAGAATGACCGTGCCGGGCGGCAGCACTGCGGGAGCGGGGCCGACTCCAGACGTTACGGAAAGACGCAGGCGAAGAGGCTGCCCGCCGTGGCGGCTTCATCCTGGTCCGCCGAGTGCGCGGACGGGGTGTGTTCGAGGTATTGCAGCAGCTCCGATCGGAACTCGACTAAGCGAATCTCGGGGTGCTCCGTCAGGTCGAGCGGGCCCTCCAAGCGATCCTGTGCGAACCGCCGGCCGTTCTCGTCGAAGGCGATGATGATCGTGGGGCGGAACGGTGTCAGGCGGTTGTGGCGAACCACTACGCCGAATCGCCCACAGCTCAGCCGGATCTTCGCGCCGATCGGGAACGGTTGAATCAGGCCGGCAAACACTTTCAGGACCACCGGATCGTACAGCCGCGAGTACGGGCCGGCGGTCATCTCCCATAACGCACGAATCGGCGTCCTGGCCTGCTTGTACACCTGGGGCCTGCAAGCCGCGTCGTAGGCGTCCGCTACGCGGATGATGCGTGAGAAGATGTGTAGCTTCTCGCCCCGCACGCCGGCGGGGTAGCCCGTGCCGGTCTGGTTCTCGTGGTGGGTGCGGACGATGAGACGCGCCAGCGGGTTGAATTCCTTCGGCAGCATCGCCGCCCCGGTGTCAGGATGCTGGCGTACGAGATTCATCTCTTCCGGCGAGAGGGGCCGCGCTTTACCATAGAGCGATTCGAGCGGCACCATGCCGATGTCGTGAAAGAGTGCTCCGAGGGCCAGCGCGGTGAGGTTCATTCCGTCCTGAAACGGGATGCGATTCGCGGCCGACTGGCGTTGGCGCTCCTGATGCACGTACTGCCGAATCGTGCCACCGATCAGCAGGGAAAGGTAAAACACGTTCGCGGGGTGTTCCTGGAGATGGTTTGCCCAGTCCTCACTCGACAGCAGCAGTGCCGCCGTGACCGGGTTCTCCTGCATGTATGTGATAACGCTGTTGACGCTGCGCTGCAGACCGCCAAGATCGACGCCCTCCAGGGACGTCCGGGCTTTGAGCATCTGTCGGGCGGGGGTCAGCACCTTCGCCAGTCGCTGCTGGACCTGGGCCGCGACCTCCTGGTTGTTCGAGTCGTCCTGGAACTCGACGAGATCGTCGAGCACCGGGTCACCGATACTCAGATGGACGTCCGGGAATCGTCGTCGTAGCGAGCCAATATCGTCCTCGTCCAGGACCTTGCCGGCCGGGAGCATGACGAGATAGCCGTTGTACAGGGAGCGATACAGCCGCATCCCCGGCTGAAGATCCGGAACCGATACCATGACCGGCATGGGTGCACCCCACGTTTCATCCAAGCGCGTCCATATTGGTATCGGTCGGCCAATCCGGGTCCTTAACCGCCCGGGAGGTTGGGCGGTTGCTGCGGAGCGGATTTGTCGCGAATTAAGGCAGGCACCACCGGGCAAGGCCCGTTCGCGCAGGGTCGGTTTCGTGGGAGGCCGGCGCGCCCGCCGGGTTGCGGGCGCCTGAGCCGCCGGTAGAATAGCGAGACTCGCCGGGGCCGTGCCCCTGCGGGTTGAAGTCTCACCGTGTCGCACTGTGGGCTCACCGCCAGCCGTTGCGCCCGGGGCGCTCGAGCATCACCTGCCCGGGGCCTGGGAAGCGGCTTGAATCAAGGAGGCTTAATTGATGGCACGCCGAACGAACCGTCGCGACTTCATGAAGACCACG
>JAFGKA010000046.1 GCA_016928855.1 Phycisphaerae bacterium | reverse complement strand
TCGCCCCTGCGGGGCTGACGACTATTGCCCGCGTGTGGCCCAGGGGCTTACGCCCCTGGCTACACACCTGTGCCCCGTTGGGGCACGTCGCGGCGCGAGGTCGGCGCGGCACAAAATCTGCGCTCCGCAAAACCGAGGGACGCAAAGTGTCCGTCGCGTGTCAAGGGAAGCCTGCGGCCAGATTCGCGCGGGTGGATCAAGCTCGCGCGGCCGTGCCGTTCAGGGACTATCCCGCGCGTCCTGCGGCCGGGGACAACCCCGGCGGCGAATAAGAAGGCCCGGCCGTGGCGAGTAGCCGCAAGGTGAAAGGCGCGGCCGTGCCGCTTTTGACTCGTGCATGCTCGACCTGCGGGCCGTTTATATCAACGGCGACTGGGGCGCTTTCCAAGCCTGTCGCTTCAAAGAAGAATGCTGCCGGCTGTACCCCTGCCGTTTACGGGTGCGGTGAAAAGAATAGGAATGCTGCATAGCGGGAGGCGAGTTACACGGAAATGATGAAATTCGGCGCGACGCCGCCCGGACGGTTGGGTGGCGCCGGCGGATTGTTTATAATTCGCGTACGCCGCGGCGTAGGTACGAGCACGGCGGGCATGCTTCGAGGCTGTGATGAATGATGTGTCCGGCAGGCAGAACGCGGTCCGAATCGGCGCGGTTTCGTTCCTGAACGCCCGACCGCTGATCGAAGGGCTCGACGCCGAGCCGGCCGTGTCCGTACGGACGGCCGTGCCGGCGCGGCTCGGCGGCATGCTGCACCGCGGCGAGGTCGAGGCGGCACTCGTACCCGTCGTGGACTGGGCCCGGGCCCGGGGCGCCTGGACGCTGGTTTCCGACGCCTGCATCGCCAGCGACGGCCAGACGCTGACCGTGCGCGTGTTTTCCCGCGTGCCGCCCGAGGCGGTGCGGTGCATTCACACGGATTCGCACTCGCACACGTCCGTCGTGCTGGCGCGCGTAATCTGGCGGGAATTGTACGGCCGGGCTCTGACGCTGCGCCCGTTGCCCGAGCCAGCGGCCGCGGACGACTGCGAGGCCGTGCTTCTCATCGGCGACAAGGTCATCACGGCCGCGCCAAGCGGATTCAGCTACGACGTGGATCTGGGACTGGCGTGGAAGAACCACACCGGGCTGCCCTTCGTGTTTGCCGTGTGGGTGGCTTGGGCCGGCGGCGACTGGAGCGCCCTGGCGGCGACGTTGTCGGCGGCGCGCGACCGGGGCACGGCGGCGGCCCACCGGATCGCACACGACCATGGCCCGGTACATGGCTGGCCCGTCGAGCTGGCCGAGACGTACCTGACGCGGTACATGCAATACCGAATCACGGCCGAAGCCCGGCGCGGGATGGAGCGATTCATTCACCTCGCCGGCGAAGCGGGGTTTCTGGACGAGCCGGCCGCGGCTGATGCGGTGCAGCGATGACGGCATCAGCGCGCCTTGGTGAATCGGACGCACTCGAGCTGTATGCGGACAGCTCGATCCACGATCTGGGGGCAAAGGCGTTTGCCTTTTCGCAGCGGCTGCATCCCGAGCCCTATCGCACGTACGTCGTTGACCGGAACATCAACTACGCCAACTGGTGCACCGCCAAGTGCACGTTCTGCAACTTCAAAGCGGACCCGCCGCCGACGCGCGGGCGGCCCGACCTGCCCGACGGCTACGTGCTGAGCTTCGACGCCATCGGGGCGAAGATCCAGGAGCTGATCGACATCGGCGGCACGCAGGTGCTGATGCAGGGCGGGCTCGTGCCGCCGGATATTCTCGGCTTCGACTGGTATCTCGACCTGCTGCGGTTTATCAAGAGACAGTTCCCGCGGATCCACACGCACGCGTTCAGCCCGCCGGAGATCTTCGCGTTCCATCAGGTCTTCGGCATGTCGATTCGGGATGTGCTCTTGCGGTTGCAGGACGCCGGGCTGGATACGATCCCTGGCGGCGGGGCGGAAATCCTCGTTGATCGTGTTCGTGACCGGATCAGTCGCGGCAAGAGCCGGACGGACGAGTACCTTGCCGTGATGCGCGAGGCGCACGGGATCGGCATGCGCACAACGATTACCATGATGTTCGGACACATCGAGACGGTGGCCGAGCGCATCGAGCATCTGCGGCGTGTGCGCGACCTCCAGGATGAGACGGGCGGCTTCACCGCGTTCATCAGTTGGACGTTCCAGCCGGAAAACACGCCGCTGGGCCGCGTGCGACAGCCGACCGCCGAGGCGATGGAGGCGGCGGCCGCCAATGGCACCGATGTCCGCGACGGCGAACATCTTGTGCTGGCCGATGCGCATGACTACCTGCGCACGCTCGCGATGGCGAGGCTGTTTCTCGACAACATCCCGAACGTGCAGGCCAGTTGGGTCACGCAGGGACCGAAGATCGGCCAGCTCGCGCTGTTCTTCGGGGCCAACGACATGGGCTCGGTGATGATGGAGGAGAACGTCGTCAGCGCGGCGGGCACGACGTACCGCCTGACCGAACCGGAGATTCGCCGCCTGATCACCGACGCCGGCTGGCAGCCGCAGAAACGCAACTGCTACTACGAGCCCGTCGCGTAGGGTATGGCCGGTCCGGCTCGTACGTCGATGCCCTGGGGTGACGCTTCGCCCTGGATCCGATCTTATTGTCTCTGTTCGCGGAGCTTCGAATACGCGGTCACATGGCCGGCCAGCGAGGCGACAAATGGGGCGACGCCGATCTCGGCACATGGCTCGGCGAATTCACCGCGTGCGCCACCATCGGCCGGACTGGTCAGAAGACACGCCGCATTGTACAGGCCCTCGCGCACAAGTCGCTGACAGAACAGTTCGTAGCGCTTGACGTAGCTGGCGTTCTGGAACTCCGGGAAGACGCGAAAGTGCGGTTCCCTGACAGACACGGGCGACTGCGAGCGCTTCGTGTCCTCGACCAGTATGAAGTATCCAAGCCAAGGGCGTAGCGAATCCTTGAAGGCGCCTTCCCGATGCGCCGTCCATAGGTCAGTCGCCGATCCCAGCGCCTCCTCTGTTCGATTATTGAAGTTATTGCCGAACGAGGGTCCGACCTGCGACTTGAACTCAAGCGTGGCGATCAAATTGCCATCGGCCACGAGAAGGAGATCCCACTCCTTGGTTGGCCGGAAGTAGCCGGGCAACGACGCCTCTCGTCGATGGATGGCTGCTTCCGGCAGACCGGCTTGGACGACGATGTTCCGGATTAACTGGATGAATCCGTCCAGCTGTTTACCGCCTGTTACGGCGGAACGCGCTCCGTGGTCTCTCTGACCTGTCTTGGCGCCCTGGTTTGTTTCTTGTTCGTTTCGTGTGCGCCAGAAATGTCCAACGGCTTCCGATACTTGTGCTCGAAGTTCAGCTTTCATACGCGCAATTCTTCGACCTGGGCGCACCCGAACAGCCGTTCCGTCTCGTGTCCGACTCGTCGCAGTGCAGCTCGAAAGTACTCGGGGTCAATTTCGATGCCTATGCTGTTCCGGCCGCACATCGCTGCCGCAGCACTTGTCGTGCCTGTTCCTGCAAAGGGATCCAGGACGGTATCGCCGACAAAGCTGAACATGCGGATGAGGCGTTCGGCCAACTCCGTCGGAAAGGGCGCGGGGTGGTGCCGCGTGGAAGCACCCGTGACGCCGGTCCAAATCTGCTGGAACCATTGCCGGTGTGCATCCTCTGGAATGATGCTCAGGATTCGCGTCGGCGCGGCGGGCTTCCGGTAGGCACCGGGCTTACGCTGCATCAGAATGAACTCGATGTCATTCTTGATGACGCCGTTGGGTTCATAGGGTTTCCCGAGGAAGCCGCCACCACCCTCGACCTCGTACACCGCATTGGCGATCTTGTGCCAGATGATCGGGGCGAGGTTATCGAAACCGATGTCTCGACAATGCTCTTGGATTGAAGCGTGCAGCGGCATGACCATATGCCGACCATTGTTCTTGCGCCGAGCCAGGCACACATCACCTACCACGCACACGAGCCGCCCGCCCGGGACGAGCGCACGAAAGCATTGCGTCCAGACCCTGTCGAGCTCAGTCAGGAATGCTGTATAGTCCTCGACGTGCCCGAGTTGTCCCTTTGTGTCGCGGTACTCCTTCAACGTCCAATACGGTGGTGACGTGAGCACAAGGTGGACACTGTCGGGCTTGAGGAACGAGACCTCTCGCGCGTCACCGAGGCACATCCGGTGATGAGTGGGCACACGGGGCAAGGCCCGGTCGATTTCGTTGGTCAATCGGCGCGTCTTGGCGATGCGCGGAATGTCGTTTTGCGCGACCTTGATGTCTCGCAATTCCTTTGGAATCAATTCTTCGATGCCCGAGGGGACTGGTTCCAACATCGTTATTCGCTCCGTGTCCTGACTATTAGGCCGCGCATCGACTCTTACGTCAAATGCGCAGATGGGTGCTGTTCAGGAGGGTGACCATTATTGTCCGCGACCTGCAGCCTCCAGCCGAAATACGGTCAGCAGTGGCCGGTGGTCGGAGGCGAGCGGCTCGGGGATGACGCACGATTCGACCGCTTCGAGTCCGGCTGCCCCATTGTGCAGGATGTAGTCGATTCGCCGGTTGGGTTCGTCGGCCGGGAAGGTGAACCCGTCGCCAGTGCCGGCCGTGAAGCCGTCGTGCAGGAATTCGGTTGCCTGAGCGATGACCGGGCTGTCCGGCGTTGCGTTCAGGTCACCGGCGACGATTACTGGCAGATCCTTCCACTCGGCCACATGCTTTCTGAGTTCCGCCACCGATGCCAGCCGCTCGCCGTCGTCAGGGCGATGGTCAAAATGGGTGGCGAGGAACACGAGCGGCCGTCCGTCCACGCGGACATGCACCTCCAGCATCCCGCGCTGCTCCCCCGATCCGAACCGCGGCAGGAAGTGGTGCGCGTGCCGTTCGATCGGGTATCGGCTTAGCACCGCGTTGCCATAGTCGCCACCCTGGCGCGGCACGTTCTGCTCGAACACGACGTGCATGCCGGTCAGCCGTGCGAGTTCGGCCGGCTGGTCCGCGCGGCCGCTTCGCTCGACCCCGCGGTCCACCTCCTGCAACGCGACAAGGTCCGGCTCCGTCTGGCGAATCACGCCGGCGATCCGTTCGATGTCGAACTGCTTGTCCATCCCCTGGCAGATGTGGATGTTGTAGCTGAGCACCCGAATGGTCGCCGGCTTGGCCGACGCGCAGCCGACGAGGCCCGCCGCCATCGCCACCACTGCCAATCCGATTCCGCCACGTAGTCGGTTCATGCCCGTCTCCTCATGGACAAAGGTTGTGCAGTCCGCTTCGCCGCTTTGCGACTGATATCCGGCCTGCGGATGCGAATCAAACCGACCGCCGGCGCCGTGGGCTGCGCGCCAGGGCCCGGATCGCGTTTACAGTCCGGGTGTCCGACTCGTGGATCGGGGCAACCACGCGTTATCGGGCATTGGCCTGCGAGAAAGCCGCGGCGTTCAGCGATACCGGCGAAACAGGTGAAGCATCCAAACAGCGAGGCCGATATGACCGTGGGGCCGTACGGCGTCTTCATCGCCTGTCGGCCGGTTATCAGTGCGGTCGTGGGGGTCAGGAAGCTCCCGCGTCATCCGTCAGAGGCCGTGGCCACAGAGGGAGGTCCACCTACGTGCTCCTGATGCCGACCAAAGCGTTGAAGAGAGGCATGGTGATCGCGCAGCCGATCTTCCATCCGCGCCAGGATGATATCGTGCTTCTCCAGGCCGGCTTCGTGCTCGACGCCGAATACATCAGTCGTCTGCGCGAGCTGGACATCAAGAGCGTCTGGGTCGAATTTGAAGGCCTTGAGGAGATTGACGGCAAGATCAATCCACGGATCGCGGCCGGTCATATGGCACTGTATCAGGCTGTGCAGGAATCACTGGTGGAGCTGCGCGGGCGTGTGGCGGTCGAGATGAATCTGCACCGATACCGCGTGGCGATCGAGCAGATCC
The DNA here is from genome assembly GCA_016928855.1 of Phycisphaerae bacterium. Taxonomy (GTDB): domain Bacteria; phylum Planctomycetota; class Phycisphaerae; order UBA1845; family PWPN01; genus JAFGKA01. Next base: position 1,594 of record JAFGKA010000046.1, on the reverse strand, counting down.
TGCTCGACATCGTGGACGACCCCGACCACGAGGTGCTCATCAACCAGCTCCAGTCGGCTTCGATGCAGGCGGCCGGCCATCTGGCGAATTGTTGCTACCTGTCGTTGCTGGTCGGCGCGCACATGTCCGGATACCTGCGGCAACAGCGCCGCGCCCTGCCGGTGCATGTCGCGGAAGACACGCATCGGCTCGGTATCGGAGCCCTCCTGCACGACATCGGCAAGCTCGGTATGCCACCCGAGCTGCAGGATGTGTGCATTCTGGACGAAGGCGCCGAATGGCCCGAGTATCGGGCGCATGCCCAGGCCGGCTTCGAACGCGTGCAGGGGCACATCCCCGGCGCTGCGGCGAACATCATTCTACATCACCACCAGCGCTACGACGGGACGGGTTTTCCCGACCGCTTCGATCGCGTTTCACGTACATTCCGTCCGCCGCCGGCACAGGATCAGATTCACGTGTTTGCGCGTATCGTGGGCCTCATCGATACGTTCGACCATCTCCTGCATCGCAACGATCGCCCGGTGCCGACCATCATCGCGATGTATGTCTTGCAGACCCGATACGGGACGTGGTTCGATCCGGTCATCGTGGAAACGCTGGCGCGCCTGATCCCGCCATTCATGGTCGGTTCCATGGTCGAATTGAGCAACGGCAAGCATGCCGTGGTCATCGAGAACCACATCGAGGCGCCGTGCCGGCCGACCGTCCGATTGCTGAGCGAGTCGATCTATGGAGCCCGCGCCCAGGTGGAAGGACCGCCGGTGGATCTGCGCCTGTGCCGCGAACCATGCATCTACAAGGCTTCTGGAGTTGATGTCCGTCCGTACCTCTTCGAAGGCAAGGCGTGCAGCGGCATCCCAATGAGCGCGGCGCGGTAAACGAACGTACGTTCAGCGGCGGCCACAACCCGTCGACTGACGGCCTCGCCGCGTCACACCGCATTCCCCCGACTTGCGTTTCGCGCGCACGCTCCCCGCAGCCAATCCGGTCCATGTTCGTAACTGCCCGGCCCCGTTTGTCGTACAGCGAGGCCGTTGTGGCCGTAGTCTCACTACGGTCAGCGCGGCTCGACGAAGAGGCCCCGACACGGCTGGCTGGACCGCGGAACGCTGGCAGGAAGAAGCAGTCCGCGGAATCGAACACCGCGACCGCTTTCCGACAGGGTACGGACCGCGGCGCCCCGCGCCGGGGCGCCGCGGCCGGAATGCCCTTACGCCAGGCGGTAGAAACCGTCCGGCGTCAGTTCGATTTCCAGACCCGCGTCCTCGAGTGCGTTGAGGTCGCGGTAGAACGTGCGGCGCGTCGTCGGCAACCGGCCGATCAACTGCTTGCCGCTCCGCGTGCCTTCGGCCAGCAGCTTGACCAGCTCCATTCGGCGGCCGATCAGCCGACCGTTCTTCGACAGCTTGCGCAGAAACTTCTGCGCGGCTGTCTGCAGCTTCGGTGCTCGCTTGAGTTGGCCCTGACGAAGGGCCTCTTCCAACTGCACAGCAAGAGCCAGCAGTTCCGGCGCCATGGCCGCGTCAATCATGCATGGAGATCGTCGCATTGTTGTTCTCCTTTGATGGTGACGAACAATCCGTCAACATCG
>JAFGKA010000005.1 GCA_016928855.1 Phycisphaerae bacterium | reverse complement strand
CCCGGCAGGATTCGAACCTGCGACCAGACGATTATGAGTCGCCCGCTCTAACCGCTGAGCTACGGACCCGGTGGGGACGTTACTGATGATTGCCGGGCGGGTGCTGAACGCCACCCTTCGTGCAAAGCCTGCGCATGGAACGGCACGCAATGATCAGTAATGTCCCCCTCTCAACCTACCAGAATAGGTTGCGGCTCGCCGACGATCAAGGGTAGGGTTGGGGAACAGGACAGACAACAGGCAGAAGCCAGGAGGCAGAAGGCGGAAGCAGAGAAGACCTTGAAACACGAAGCTCACGATGACCGCGAAGGACGACAGAAGACGCAAGCCGGTGGAGTAGAGTAGAGGACTGAGGAGAGGCAGCAACCTCGCCTCAGTCCTCTACTCTACCGGCCTGCTATGGAGTGGTACGTTCTTCTTCTCCGTATCCCCGCGGCACGTCGGCGCATGAGCACCAGGCCGTTCGCCTCAAATAGCGGACCAACGCCACGCCCAACCCAAGGTGATACGTCCGCCGGTGGCTTGCCGCCCATCCGGCGATGAAGCGCAGCCAAGCCGGTCCCGCGTCCGTTCCAGGACTGCGCCCTGAGCGCGGCGTCACGAGCCAAGGTCGCGGCCACCGCGGCCCTAGCCAGCAACGGCTTCGACAGACGGGATCATGCCGAGCATGAAGACCATGGTGAAGATACCGACGGTCTCAACGATGCCCATGGCGATGATGAGGAAGGCAAAGCCCTTGCCCTCGCTCTCGCTGAGCCCACGTATGCCAGCGGCACCGATCATGCCCTGCATCCAGGCCGAGAGCATCTCACCCAGGCCGGTAGCGAGCCCGATGCCGAAGAGGAGCCCGGCGTCGTTGATGGTCACCTCGGCGTTCGCGAACACCGAGCGCATGTTGTTCATCACAATCATGGCGTAGAGCGTCTGGCTGATGGGCATGCCCAGCAGAATGATGTAGGTGAAGCTGAGCGTTCGGCCGGCCTTGGCCTCCTTGGCCCAGGCACCCGCGGCGGCCTGACCGGCCAGACCGATGCCGATGGCGCTGCCCAGGGCGGCCATGCCCAGAGCGAGCACGTCGCCCATCTCACCCATGAAACGCCAGAACGAGTCCGTGGCGGCCAGGGTTCCCGACAGATCCATGGTTGCCAAACACGCCAATGCCAAGTCAGATGCCATCGTCAGTTCTCCTGAATCGCTTGCTTGATAAACGGACTGTAGGGATACCCGGTCCACTGCATCCCAAGGTTGTTGGAGAATTCCAACATGTTGAGTCGAACGCCATGCGCGAACAGCGCAATCATGGCCAGCCCCAGGTTCAGACCGTGGCCGAACAGCAGCACGGCAATCACGAGCGGAAGCCAGCCGGCGTCCAGGGCCAGATTATTGAAACTGCTGGCCAACACGCCGCTGGCCAGTCCCACGGCCATCAGCCGCACGTAGCTGATCACGTCCGAAAAGGCTGAGAGCGCCGCCAGCGGGAACCCGGCCACACCCCAGAGAATTCGTTTGAACGGGTTGGGCACGGGCTCGGTGAAAAGAAGAATCAGCACAACGCCCGCAATCAGCAGCCCATAGCTGCCCCAACCCACCGCACTGTTGAGCACGAAGTAACCCACCACCCCGAAAACGCCCCAGATGAACGTCGCCCACCCGACCTTGCTGAGGAACCGTGTATCCGGGTAGAGCTTGACGGCCTGCCAAAGCTGGGCAATGGTCAAATGGATAGCACCCATGACGAAGCTGATCTTCATCATCAGCATACGTGAATAGTCGCTGACATCCACGGGAATGGGTGGCGGGTAGAGCCTCACGCCGAAGAACGTCGCGCACAGGAAGCCCCAGGCCAGCGCAGTGGCCCCTACCACCATGAGCAGATGGGTGAACTGCGGCCCAAGCCCCCGACAGGCCCGACGATGGAAGATCGTCAGCGCCAGCAGCAAGACCAACCCGTACCCGCCGTCGCCAATGAGGATCGCGGCAAAGATCGGCAAGGCGATCATGAATGGCACGGACACATCGAACTCACGGTAGCCGGCCACGGTCCCCAGCACATTGAACAGGCCCTCGATCGGGCGAGCCCACGAGGGATAACGAATCAGCGTCGGCGGTTGTTCCCCTGCATCGGGCGGAATGCTCTTGACCGCCACCGCCATGCCCGCGCGGGCCAGGTCGGCCTCGAGTGAGGGGGCGGCATCCGCCGGCATCCAACCCTGCATGGCGAACAGGTGTTCGTCGCTCAAGCCCCCGCGGCGGGTACGCAGGAACTCAGCCTGCTGACGGAGGTCAACCAGATGTTTTTCGATCGCGGGCAACAGACCGACCATCTCCCGCAAGCGTTGGGCGTCCTGCTTCATCGCCTCGGCCACTTGGCCCGCCTCGGCACGCACGGACGGCGCGTCCCGGACCGGCAGCGGAATCGGCTCGGCCTTCTTGGGAACGAGCACCTCGCGCCGACGGTCGATCGCCGCAACAAGAACCTTATGCCCCAACCGGGTGCCGAGGACCTGGACGCACTCGGCCCGGACCTCGTCCACGAGATCACGAGGCACCATGAAGAACCGCACGTCGATCCCCGCCTGTCGCAGTTCCTCGAACTGCTCCACGCGGATGTCCCCCCACAAGGCGACGCATTCCAGCAGCCGATCGAGGGCGGCCAGGCGGGCCTGCCGCTCCGCCGTTCGTCGTTGAATGTCCAGGACTTCATGCACGGCATCAGCCGGGCTCATCTCTGGCGTCGATCCCTCCGGCGACAACGAAGCCAGAACCTGAATCGCTCGCTCCACCTCGCGGAGGCCCGTCACCGTCTTCTCGTCCAGGACCGCTTTGGCGGGATCAACGGGGGCCGGATGGACAACGCCCAGATCGCTGAGCGCATCCAGCAGGCGATGGCGATCGTCGCGTCGGGCGACGAGAAACACCTTGGCCATCGGTACGATCATGCGTTGTCCGCCTCCCCGTCAGAATCGTCGGAACCGCCCTGATCTTCGTCTTCGTCGTCGGCGGCCCGGGCCGAGCCAACCGACTCCGCGAGTTTGCTCTTGGCAATCTTGGCCCGTCCGACGCCGGCGGTCATCTCGTCGCCCAGCTTGATGCGGATCACCCGGATGGTATTCTGTGACTCGGGAATCTTGACTTTCTCGAAGAGGTTGACTCGCTGGATGATCCGGGTCAGTTCGCGGCTCAGTAGGTGGTATTCCTCGTCGAGCACCTCCAACTGGGCAGACCGACGGCTGAGATCGCGCAAGTCCTCGAGCGCCCGATCGACCCAGGCCGGCGTGCCGAACAGGCTGTAGGTGACCTCCGGAAAGAGGACCTCGCCAAACACCGGCAGGCTCACGCCGGCGATGTTCGTGCGTGAGGTGCGGACCTCGGCCGGTTCCGCCCATTGGCGCAGCGGCAACCCTGCGCGATCGGCCATGACCGCCTCGTACGATCGGAACGCTCGCGTCGCTTCATCCAGTTCCGCCTGCATCGCACGGCGACGCTGAGCCACTTCGCGCATGGTCATCTGCAACTGCTGCTGCTTGAGCTTAAGCATCGGCAGAAAGCGCTGAAACCGCGCCAACCGGTCGCGTTGACGCTTGAGTTCAGGGCGCGTGAGTTTGAGCTTCGTCGCCACGTCCAGCCAACCCTCGCAATCAGGTAAGCGGTTTGGGCCAATGTTTCTCGATGATCGCCCGCCGGATGCCTGTCTCCGCCGGCTCGAAGCAGTCCGCGAGGATCGTCCAGCACCGATCCAGCGCCTCGAATAACGGAATGTTCACCGACAGATCCATGATCTTATCTTCGAACAGGGCGCCGTAGGCCAGCAGTTTTGTGTCCCACTCGGACATCTCGAAGCCCATGTCGCGTTTTTCACGGCTTTCGCGACACAGGGCGTAGAGCTGAATGCAGGCGTCCATGATCGCCCGATGATCGTCGCGGGTCTTTCCGTTCACCTGCTGCTTGAGCCGCGAGAGCGAACCGAACGGCTCGATGCGCCCGTTGCGCAGGTAGAACTGCCCCTCGGTGATGTAGCCGGTGTTGTCGGGCACGGGATGCGTCACGTCGTCGCCGGGCATGGTCACGCAGGCCAGCACCGTCATCGAGCCGGCGCCGTCGAAGTCCACCGCTTTCTCGTACCGTTTGGCCAACTGGGTGTACAAGTCGCCCGGATAACCGCGGTTCGAGGGGATCTGCTCCATGACAATCGCAATCTCCTTGAGGGCATCGGAGAAGGCGGTCATGTCGGTCAGGAGGACGAGGACGCTCTTGCCCTGAAGGGCAAACTGTTCGCCCACCGCCAGACACAGATCGGGCACCAGCAGGCACTCGACAACAGGGTCGGCGGCGGTGTGGATGAACATGATCGCGCGGCCGAGCACCCCGCCTTCCTCGAAGGCATTGCGGAACTTGAGGTAGTCGTCGTGCCGGAGGCCCATGCCGCCAAGAATGATGATGTCGGCGTTGGCCTGCAGACCGACGCGGGCAAGCAGTTCATTGTACGGTTCGCCGGCGACGGAGAAGATCGGCAGCTTCTGGGACTCGACCAGCGAATTGAAGATGTCGATCATGGGGATGCCGGTTTGAACCATCTTGTCGGGCATGCGACGTTTGACCGGATTGACCGCCGGGGAGCCGATATCCACCATGTCGGCCTCGACGACGCCCCGCCCGTCACGCGGGCGGCCCGAGCCGTCGAACACGCGCCCAAGAAGGGCATCAGAGAAGGGCACCTGCATCGGCTTGTGCATGAACCGGACGCGGTCGTTATTGGCCACACCCTGCGTCCCGGCGAAGACCTGAAGGCTGACCGAGTTGCTTTCGAGGCGAATCACCTGAGCCAACGATTCACCCCGGTCGGAGGTCAGGACAGCCAGCTCGTCGTACCCGACGCCTCCGGCCTTGACCGTAACCACGTTGCCGGCGATCCGGCTGATGTCGTCGTAGTACTTTCTCATTCGTCACGCCCCTTGGTGGCGATGAAGCGGTCGATCCGTTCCAGCAACTGCCGATACTCATCGCTGTCACTGGCTGCGTAGTTCCAGTTGCGAAACAGATCCGTACCACGCACCATCGTCTGGCGAGCCAGGTTCTTGTCCTCGAATCCGAATTCCAGGTCGAGGACTTCAAGTATCTTGTTGAAAACGAACTGTTGGCGTTCGGCCGGGGTGGCCCCATCCACGTCGTCGAACGCGTTCTGCTGGAGATAGCAGTTGTCGAAGAAGTCGGCCTTGAGAGCCACCGTGAAGTCCTCAGCCGAGGTTCCCTCCTCGCCGACGACGGTCATCATCTGTCGTACCTCGTTGCCGCGGATCAGCAGCTCGTGGACCTTGGCCACCTTCGCCGGCTCGATGATTCCCGTGTATTTGCTCCAGGAATCGAGCGGGTCAATGGCTGGATAGCGCCGGGCGTCGCTGCGCGCCCGACTCAGCCCGTGGAAGGCCCCGACGACCTTGAGCGTCCCCTGGGTCACGGGCTCCTCGAAGTTGCCACCCGCCGGGCTCACCGTCCCGCCGATGGTCAGCGTGCCGATCTCGCCGCTGCGCAATTCAAGTGCGCCGCCCCGCTCGTAGAACGCGGCGATACGGCTTTCCAGGTACGCCGGGAACGCCTCCTCGCCGGGAATCTCTTCCAGTCGGCCCGACAGCTCACGCATCGCCTGGGCCCATCGCGAGGTCGAGTCAGCCAGCAGCAGAACGTGCAGACCCATCTGGCGGTAGTACTCGCCCAGCGTGGCCGCGGTGTACACCGAGGCCTCGCGGGCGGCCACCGGCATGGCCGACGTGTTGCAGATGATGATCGTCCGCTCCATCAGACTGCGCCCGGTCCGCGGGTCAATCAACTGCGGAAACTCCCGCAGCGTCTCGACCACCTCGCCGGCCCGCTCCCCGCAGGCCGCGACAATGACGACGTCGACCTCCGCGTATCGCGAGGTAATCTGCTGCAAGACCGTCTTTCCGGCGCCGAACGGGCCGGGAATGCAGTACGTCCCGCCCCGCACGATCGGGAACATCGAATCGATGATCCGTACCCGCGTGACCAGCGGGTCGGTGGGCATCAGCCGACGGCGGGACACGTTCAGCGGGACCTTCACCGGCCATTCCTGCTGCATCCGCACGGAATGCGACCGGCCCGCGTCATCCTTGAGCACGGCAATCTCGTCGTCGATGGTGTAGTCGCCCGCGGGGACCACCTTCTCAACCGTGAACGATCCTTGCCAACTAAAAGGCACCATAATCTGGTGTTTGAAGATGCCCTCGGGGACTGAGCCCAGAACATCGCCGCGCTGGACGGATGCCCCGGGGCCCACGCCGGGCGTGAAAGCCCATTTCGTATCGGGGAGAAGTCCATGAATGTAGGTGCCCGGCTTGAGGAAGAAACCCACCTGTTCCGCCAGTTTAGGCAGGGGGTTCTGGAGGCCGTCGTAGATCTGCCCCAACAGCCCGGGCCCCAGCACGACGGAGAGCATCTCCCGCCGAAGCTCGACGGCGTCGCCGACCTTCAGCCCGCGCGTATCCTCGAAAACCTGCATGTCCGCCAACCGACCGCGAACACGCACCACCTCCGCCAGCAACCGCACGTCGTCCGACCGCACGCAGTACCCAACCGAGTTCTGTACTACCCGATCGTCCGTCTCGGCGATCACCAGGTTCCCGTGAACCGCTACGATCTTGCCTGTCACCGCGTTGCCCTTTCGAGAGAGAGCGACGGCTCGTCCATCGCCGTATCGGCGGAGCCGTTCTCCTCGGCATCAGCCACGCGCTTCCACTGGTGCAACAGCATCAGCTTCGCCGCGTACGCCGCCAGTTCATCATCACGGAACGAAAACCACGCGTCGTGCTCGTGCACCCAGGCCCACCGCACCCGTATAAGGGCCTGGAGGCCCGCCAGGGGTGTCGAGGCCGCCAACCACTCGTTGACCGCCTGCGTCAGGTCGGCCCGTGGATCGCTGAGATCCACCGCCACGCCATATTGCGACTCGTCGAGTTTCAACCGCTTGGCCCGCGCCGAAGCCAGCGCGTTTCGCAGGGCGACCTCGAAGGCCACCCACCGCGTAAGGAACCCGTTGCCGCGCTCACGGGCCACGGCGTCCGCATGACGAAACGCCGCCTCCCACAATCCATCCACCTGCGCCACCCGCGCGGCGGATTCGCTCGGCACGGCCAATTCAGCAGGCAAAGGCGCCTCGTTTCGCGCCTGGGCGGGCGTCAGCACCGTGGGCTCAACCGCCTGCCGTTCGCCGGCCAGAAACGCCTCCCGCTGCAAAACGTCATCCAGAAGAAAGAGGGCCTCGACCACCTGGTGCACGGCCGGGATCGGCCGCAGGTGATCCAGCAGCTCAACCGCGTTCATCGGCGGAGTGGTTCCCAGGTCGCCCAGGGAGGGCAGGGCCGAGATGTAGTAGCCGCGATCGAGCCTCATGGTATCAATGACCGTCCGTCGCCACCCGAGCTACCATCTGCCGCAGTTCCGGCCCCACGATGCCGCTGAGGACTTCGACCACGGAGGCCAGCGTAACTTCGACCGTGCCGTCAATGACTTTGTACTCGAACCCGTCGGCCGCCAGCCCGCCGTGAAGGTCCACCACCATCCCGGAGGCCTCCCGATCCTTGTGCATCGTGTCAATGGCCCACTGGGTGAGTTGCTCGCGCATCGCGTCAGAAACCTTGATGGTGATCACGCTCCGGCCTTCGATATCGGCGCGTACATACTGCGTGACGATGTCGCGAAGGAGATCGGCAACGAAGCTGGCATCGGTCAGAGAGCCGCGGACCGCGTCGACCAGAATATGCCGGAGCACCCGGCTCAGGGATCCCTGCAGACGGATGATCGTGTCGCGCGCGGCGAGCCTGAGTTCAGTCTCGGCTCTGGCCCGCACCTTGTCGCGTTCCGCCTCGGCGTCGGCGATCAACTTCTGGGCCTGGACCCCGGCCTCCGCGATCAGTCGTTTGGCCTGCTGTTCGGCCTCGGCACGAATCTTGTTCGCCGCGTCCTGGCCCGCTCGCACCCCGTCCGCCTGAAGCTTGTTAACAAAAGTCTCGATTGTCTCCGCCATCAAAAGACTCCATCCAGTTCACCGCTATCCGGTTAACGCTCCGTACGATCCCCCGAGCGAGCGCTGCCGGGGCGGTATCTTAGCTTCGTTGCTACAGGCTGCAAGACACAACGCAACGCGATGATTCATCCTTACGCCAAGGATGAACATGTGTGTCGGCTTCCCCCAACGTGCATCACGACATTCCATGACCAGTTGGCTACGAGAGCGGTCAACCGGCCCCTATCAGGCAGCACGCGGGGCACGCTGCGCCGCGATTCACTCGCTTATGCACGCAGGGCCATCGTATTTCATCGTGGAACGCCGTCTGCGACACGGGAGCAAGCGTAGGGCGAAACACCGAAGACGCCTCTCGCACAAGGCAATCGCGTTCTCGGGGCCGCTAAGCCGGCGGGCGCAATGTCGATACGATAGCCCTTCTGATATATCTTGTCGGCCACCTTCACCCCAGTCGGTAGTTTTTTTTGATCGATGTGCCCGCCTTGCGTCGCCGAGCCGATCCGACGGCCTTCCGTCTGTTCCGGATCGTTCGCGGCGTTCCTGGTAGACTGTATTCCTTGCACCCTCCAGCGTGCCCGCGCCCCCTACTCGGCCGGTCGGGTCTCAGCTATCCGACGTTCAAGGGCGTAATCGATGGCGAACCGTAGCGATTTGTCTGGACAATCGACACGTATCTGTTCGAGTGCCGCGCGGGCCTCGGGGCCACCGATCTCCCCCAGGGCATGGGCAGCACCGCACCGCAGCCGGACATCCTCGTTCGCATCACGCAGGATCTCACACAAACCGGGCACAACTGCCGGATCCTGCCGAACCAACAACTCCTCGATCGCGAACATCTCGTTCTGCTCACGGGCAATCCGAAGAAGCTCATGCGTGCTTATTGACGGGTACTGCCGACGAACCGCGTCGTCTCGGCGGTCGGCCAGAACGAAACCGGCCATCACCACAAGTGCCAGTGTCGGCAGAACCAGCAATACGGCCGCCGTCCAACACACGGCGTCGCTCCGCTTGCGCCGCCCGACGTGAAAGAGAACACCACCCACCAGGAGTGCCGCCACCGGCAACGACAACATCAACAGCCGAAACATCACCTCCATGCCGTACATGTCGCCGACGAAATGGCCCGGCGAGATCAGGTCGTAAAGGCAATAGGCCATCGAGAGCCCGCCGATCGCCAGGAGGCCCCAGGCAAACCGCTGCAACATCGTGTTCGGCATGATCGCACTCCTTCGCTGCCAGCCGGTCAGCAGCCCATTGCGGTCGCGGCACGAACCGGACCACAAGCAGCCGCAATGGCCGCGATGCTACCGCACGGCTGGCACAGCATCCATCGCCACCACCGGGGCGATCGCAGAAGGGAGCATTCCGGATCAAGCGTCATGACGAAAACGGGGTCACCGGCTGAGACGCGGCGCCTGTTCGGCCCCGGATTGGTCGCAACGCGCCTTCGGGACCCGTGCCATGAAAAAACTGTTAGTCTAGAGAAGGCAAGGTCTTAGAGGTCACCCCTCCTGGCACCTAACCGTCACTAGAACCCGTGCACGCGCAAAAAACCAGGACCCCGTCGGAAAGACGGACACTGGAGATGCCGATAATAATGTTACGGAATAGCCATCAGCCGAGGGTGTTCGTGGAAGAAGGCGGAGCTTTACGAATCCATGTCTTGATCGGCGTTGCCGCGTTCCTGCAATACGTCGTGACCCTCCTTGCGCTGCGCGTTCTTCGCGTCACACGGAAGGAACCGGCGTGGCTGTTGATCACCGCCGTTGCCTTATTGATGGCTGTTCGCCGAACGATCGTGCTCATCCATGTCCTTTGGCCGAGCACCTCCTACCAACCGGACGTGGCCGCGGAGTATGTCGGGCTGGCCATCTCGGTTCTCATGCTCATCGGCATGGCCCGGATCAGACCGTTCTTCATTGAAATACAGACATCACGGGAAGCCTTGCGCCGGCGCACGCATGAACTTGCCGAGCGTGTCAAAGAGCTGAATCTCTTCTTCGAAATGTCGCGGCTGACCGAGCGGCCGGAGGCGTCCCTTGAGACAGTCGCGCGGGGACTTGTGGAGCTGTGCGCCCGCGCATGGCAGTACCCGGAGATCGCGTGTGCGCGCGCAACACTGCGGGGCGAGGTGTTTACCACAGCCAATTTCCAGGAAACCGACTGGCGTCAAACGGCCGACATTCTCGTCCGCGGCCAACCGATCGGGCAGATCGAGATCGGCTATCTCGAACCGCGGCCGAACGGTGATGAAGGCCCCTTCCTGAAGGAAGAACGCCGCCTGCTGAACACGATGGCGGAGCGGCTGGGCACTCTTGTCGAACACGACGAGACGCGCAAACGCCTCCAGCATCATCAGGTGGAACTGGCGCGCGTCTCGCGGATCAGCACAATGGGCGGCATGGCGTCTGGCCTTGCACACGAGTTAAATCAGCCCTTGTGCGCCATCTCGAGTTGGCTGCGGGGCTGTATGGACATGGTGCGATCTGGCTCCGCGAGTCCGGACGAGTTGCTGCGCGCACTGGAGGTCGCCGCAGAACAGACGCAACGTGCCGCCGACATCATCGAACACCTCCGAGCCCTGATGGGCAAGGGCGACGTGAAGCGCGAATCGGACGACGCCAATGACATTATCCGGCGGGCCTTCGACATGGCCAGCCCCGAAGCCAAACAGGAGGGTGTTTGTCTGCAACTCGATCTGAACGACAGACCGCGTCCGGTGATGGTCAACAGCATCCAGATCGAGCAGGTCGTCCTGAATCTCGTGCGGAACGGATTGGATGCCATCCAGGAATGCCCAACGGCCAAACCCGCGGTGACGATCCGCACGAGCGACACGCCAGCCGGCGAGCTGGAAGTTGCCGTACACAACAGCGGTCAGGCCGTGGCCCCGGCGATTCAGGCACACGTGTTCGAGCCATTCTTCACGACCAAGCCCGAGGGTATGGGACTGGGGCTTTCCATCTGCCAATCCATCATTGAATCGCATGGTGGCCGGTTGTGGGTCACCACGAATGGGGAACCGGGAACGACCTTTCGGTTCACCTTGCCCCGTAGCGAGGAAAGGTCACCTGATGCCTGTTGAGCCGACGGTCTTTGTGGTAGATGACGACCAGGCAGTCCGTGAGGCGATGCGATTCCGGCTGCAGTCCGCCGGCTTGGCCGTGGCGGTCTTCGGCAGCGCGACTGAGTTTCTCGATGCGTACGCCCCCGATCAACCCGGTTGCCTCGTGCTCGACGTGCGGATGCCCGGCATGAGTGGTCTGGACCTGCAGAATGCGCTGCGGGAAAACGGGATTAATCTGCCCGTCATCATCATTACCGGCCACGGCGATATCGCGATGGCCGTCCGAGCGGTGAAGGCGGGCGCCATCGATTTCCTTCCGAAACCCCTGAACGATCAACACCTGCTGCGGGCCATCCGGCAGGCGATGGAACTCGATGGCCAGCGTCGCGCCGCCCGCAAGGAAAGCGATGCCCTTGCCGCACGACTCGACACACTGACTCCGCGCGAGCGAGAGGTGATGGACCTCGTGGTGGCCGGCAACACGACAAAACAGATCGCGGCCACCTTCGGGTCAAGCCATCAGGCCGTTGATGCCCACCGTGCGCGCATCATGCACAAAATGCATGCTGACAGCGTCGCGGAACTCGTCCGGCTGGCTGTTGCCTTGCGGCCGGAGTGAGTTTTTATCGGACGAATACCGCTGTTGCATTATGCAAATTCAGTGTCAGTTCTTTGATGCCGATCACTTGAGTGCCAAACAGCAAGACGCTCAGGCAGCGCCTCATGCCCATCCGTCCAGGCTTCGCGAGCGCAGTCTGAGGTACAGTGCCCATTGGTCCGCAGCGTGATCGGTCGCTGATACGTCTTGAACGCGAGTTCCATACAGGATGAACCAACTGCAGTGTCATACGCCCTCGTCGAGCCGGTTGCGACGGCCACAGCCGGCCGCGGGCCGGGCGCGCAGGTGTAACGATCCAGGAGACGCCGTATGATTGGCACGGTAAGCATCAGCCCCCTGACCCGCATCGAGGGCCATTTGGCCATACACGCCAGCACCGAGCCTGCAGGCACCGGCGACGAGCAGGGATTCCGCGTCTCCGAAGCGCGGTGTGAAGGCGAAATGTATCGCGGCTTCGAGCAGATCCTTGTCGGCCGCGATCCGATGGACGCCCAGCAGATCACACAGCGCATCTGTGGCGTATGTCCGGTCTCCCATGGCATCGCCTCGGTCCAGGCGCAGGAGATGGCCTATGGCATCCATCCAACCCGCAATGGCCGACTGTTGCAAAATCTGATCCTTGCGGCCAACTACCTGCAGTCGCACATTCTGCATTTCTACCACCTCGCCGCACTCGATTTCGTCGACGTCACCGCTGTCCTCGCGTACGAGGGGGTCGACCGGACACTCCAGGCCCTCAAGACGTGGGTGGCCACATCGCTGGCGCGCAAGGACGTATTTCCCGCGGCGCCCTTCCTGCCCCGCTTCGAAGCCGAGTACGTCAAAGACGCGGACCGCAACATTGCGCTGCTGGCCCACTACGTCCAGGCGCTCGAGATGCGGCGGGTATGCCACGAAATGGGTGCCATCTTTGGCGCCCGACTGCCGCACACGACCGCGCTCGTACCCGGTGGATGCACCCAAGTCCCGACGATGGCCGGGATCCTGGAATACCAGTCCCGCTTGAAGCGGGTCCTGGGCTTCATCGAGGCGACGTACCTGCCGGATTTGCTCGAAGTGGCGAAGGAGTTTCCGGACTACTTCGAAATGGGAGTTGGCTACAACAACTACCTGTGCTACGGCGTCTTCCCGATGGATGACGGCTACACGGACCGTTTCCTGCGGCCCGGCGTCGTCATGGACGGAGCCTGGGAAGCCCTCGACCCGAGTGCAATCCGGGAGGATGTGGCACAATCGCGTTATGCCAACGCCGCGCCGAAGCACCCCTCGCAGGGCGAGAGCCAGCCGCAGGCGAACAAGAGCGACGCCTACAGTTGGATCAAGGCGCCGCGTTACAAGGGCAGCCCGATGGAAGTCGGCCCGCTCGCCCGGGTCATGGCTAATTACCTCTCGCCCAAAGACTCGTTCGTGAAGGCGGAGGTCGATGCGTTCCTGTCCCAGGTCGAACTTCCGGCGGAGAAGCTGCGGAGCGTACTGGGCCGACACGTCGCCCGGGGACTGGAAACCAAATGGATAGCCCGACAGGCATTCCGGTGGCTTGACGAGCTTCAGATCGATGAACCCCCCACACGCGACTTCGAGTTACCCAAGACCGGTTCAGGCGTCGGCCTGACGGAAGCACCGCGTGGAGCCCTGGGCCACTGGCTCGCGATAAAGGACTACCGCATCGAGCGGTATCAGTGCGTCGTGCCAACAACGTGGAACTGTTCGCCGAGAGACTCGGCCGGCAAACCGGGCCCCGTGGAAAAAGCACTGGAAGGCACGAAGGTTCGGGACGAGGCGCAGCCTATTGAAGTCGGCCGTGTCGTCCGTTCGTTTGACCCGTGCCTCGCGTGCGCCGTTCATTGAAAAGGACGCACTGAGCCCGCGCCAAGGTCCGTGGAAGGAGACATCCTCATGCATGGCCACTCGCGACGAGAATTCTTGCAGATGGGCGCCTCGCTGGCAGCCGCCTTGGGCCTGGGCCAGAAACAGGCCATCGCCCTGGCCGACGGCCTCGAACGCCTCGCGGAACAGAAAACGCGCGTGCTCTGGCTGCAGGGCATGTCCTGCAGTGGCTGCTCGGTCTCGTTTCTGAACACCGACACGCCCGACCCGGTCGAAGTCCTGACGGAGATGATCTCGCTGGTGTTCCACCAGACCATCTCGGCCACCCAGGGCACCCAGGCCATGGAAACCCTCAGCAAGGCTGTCGACGAAGGGAACTATTGCCTCGTCGTCGAGGGCGCCATTCCGCTGACGATGCAGAACGCCTGCACGATCGGTGGAAAGCCTCTTGCGACGCTGCTGCCGCCGATCCTTCGCAATGCGCAGGCGGTCGTCGCGGCGGGCACGTGCGCCGCGTTCGGTGGCATCCCGGCGGCGGAGGGCAACGCCACCGGCGCCGCGTCGGTCAAGGAGTGCATGGAGAAGGCCGGAATTCCCGTGGCCAAACGACTGATCAACTGCCCGGGCTGCCCGGTACATCCGCAGACCCTCGTCGCCACCCTCGCCTATGTCGCAAACAAACGCTTTCCAGATGTGGATCCCGTTCTGCTCACGCCGACTGCCTTCTATCGCCATTCCGTCCACGACGAATGCCCGCGGTTCCATTACTGGGAGAAGCATGAGTTCGCCGAAAAGTTCGGCGACGAAGGCTGCCTGTTCAAGCTCGGCTGCCTCGGGCCGCTGAGCCACACGAATTGTCCGCGGCGGCAATGGAACAGCGGCGTGAACTGGTGCATTCGTGCGGGCGCCCCGTGTATCGGCTGCACGAACGAGCAGTTCGCCAAGAAAAAGGACTTTCCGTTCTACCGCAAGGGAGAACAATACCACGCGGTCGAATACCAGGAACAAGACCGGAAGGGACCGAAAGATGAAACGTAGACGTGTAGGGCTCGCCACCAAGACGGCCGGCATCATTCTTGCAGTGTTCGTACCGGGGATGCTTGTGCTCTCCGCCGTCCAGTATGCGCTGCAATCCGCCACCTTCCGAACCATTCTCGGCGATTTCCAGGAATCCACGCTGAACGTCAAGCGTGACGCCGCCCAGGCCATCCTGCAGGAAGTGAAAATCGCCACGGAAGACTCGCTGCAACGGGGCGAACATACGAAATTCGTGAACTTCGCCAAACAGCAGGCGCAGCTCGAGGAAATCGAGGCCTTCTCGTTCTATGATGCGCAGGGCACGGTGGCACTCTCATCGGACCAGGACCGCATCGGACAGCCGCTCGATCCAAAGCTCTGGGCGCAAGCCCGGGAGAGCCGCACCGTCTTTACCACCGAAACCGCGGACGCCATGTCGCTGTACTGCCCGCTGCGTGTGGATGCGGACATGCTCCGCCTCGATCCCACGCGTACCCTCGACGAGGTGTACGGCGTGCTCAGCCTCGAATTCTCGAAGAACAAGATTAACCACATGCTTGCCGAGGCGCAGGACGCCCGCGCCGCAGGCATGAGGAAGGTGCTTGGCATCGTCATCCTGTCGATGGCTGCCATTACCGCCGTCATGGTCGCCGCCGCCGTT
>JAFGKA010000317.1 GCA_016928855.1 Phycisphaerae bacterium | reverse complement strand
CCCGTAGGAGCATCCATGCCCCTCGGGATAACCGCACCGACGTATCCACCGACCCGCATATCACCAAGAAATGTGGGTAACAGCAAGGTCTCCACTGGTGACCGCCCATTTCCAGTCAGCGTTACGATTGATTGTCCGGCCATCGACACCGTTGTAGCCGTTCAGCGTGTACGCACCCGTCTCGGTCGTGCCCGCGCCCTGGGCGCCGGTTGGTTGGCCATTGTGCAGCCAGTTGGTGAACCGGCAGGCGTCCCAATAGCTTACGTAGTTCACCGGACGGTTGGCGTATTCGCTCGCAACGCTGTACACGTAACTGTCCGGCGTGCCGCTCCGCTCGATCTTACAGCCGTACCCATCCGACCACATGTTCGTGTTGTACAACCCAAACGTGTCCGTAGCCGCGACGGCATTCAGAAACGTCGTGTACTGCCCTGCCGTTACCTCATACTTGCTAATGTTGTACGTGTAGGCCACATTGCCGCTGCCGGGAATCTCATACCGCGTATCGGGCGCGTTGCCCAGATTGCCCACCGGCACGGTCTCGATCGTCACCGCCGCTGCCGTGCCCACCAGAAAAGTGACCAACACAACGACCAATACGCGCAGAATCGAAGCGTTCATGCCTGACCTCCTCACTGTGAAATCTGTCCTGATGGGGGGTGCTTTTCCGCCTCCGCCAGGATGATGCCGCACAAATGCGCCCGATGCCGACTGTCATCAGGCTGAATTCGCAGTATACCCTTTCAGCCGCCCTGGAATCAACCACGATGTCAGGAATTCGAGCCGAATGGTCCGCGACCATGGACGCTGCGCAGTTGTGTCACTTACAGATCGCGCAAGTGTGTCGTCAGCGTGCAATCTTAAGGGGAGCGCCCGGCCAGTGACTTCCGAACCCGAGCGCGTCGTTTCCGGTTTCGTTGGCTGCACGAAGCACGGAACGCCGCAACGCCCGCGGCCGCCTGGAAACCGATAACGGCTTACTCACCAAGAACTTCCAGAACCGCCAGGGCCAGATCGACCCGGTTGAACGGCGGCATGATGTACGTGCCCTGCACGTACGGGCGCCCATCGCGCAATGACTGTTGTGCGATGGCGATACCCTCGCGGCGAGCGGCCTCCTTGTCGGTCTGCTTGCGCATGCGCTCGCGGATCGCCTTCGGGATCTGCATGCCGGGCACCTCGCGGTGCAGGAATTCCGCGTTGCGGTAACTGGCCAATGGCAGAATCCCCAGCAGCATTGGCACGCCGAGATGCGCCATCCGCTTGTAGAACCGCTCGAACAGACTGAAGTCGTAAACCGGCTGCGTGAGGATGTACTCAGCGCCGGCGGCGACTTTCTTCTCGAGCCGTTCAATCTCCAGGTCCAGGTCGATGGCACCGGGGTTGGCGCCGGCCCCGATGTGCAGTTGCGTCGGCGCACCCTGCATCGGATTGCCGGCCAGGTCATGGCCATCGTTGAGTCCCTTCGCGATCCGGACCAAACCAATGGCATCGACGTCGTACACGCTTGTCGCAAAGGGATAATCGCCGAGCTTGGGCGGATCGCCCGTGATGCACAGTACGTTCAGGACGCCGATCGCATTCGCTCCGATCAGGTCCGCCTGCATGCCGAGAATGTTGCGATCGCGGCAGCAGAAGTGAACGATCGGCTCGATCCCCGGTACATCGCGGTTCAGCAGCACGGCCATGTCGATCGGGCTCATCCGCGCGCTGGCCCGCGGCCCGTCAGCGATGTTGATGCAATCGACCCCTGCATCGCGGCACACAGCGGCGCCCTCGAGCGCCTTCGCGGCGTCGGTGCCCTGCGGCGGATCGATCTCGATGCTTACGACGAACTCGCCCGCCCGGAGCTTGGCCGCCATCCGGGACGTCGTCTCAGAACATCGAACGGCCACCTTCGCTTCAGCAGCCTTGGCGGCCACAGTCGCGCCGGCAGCCCCCTCGCCCGGCTGAAGCATTCGCACGGCCCCGACCAGCCCCCGCGTATGCTCCGGCGTGCTGCCGCAACAAGTACCGAGAATCCGCGCGCCCTTGGCGATCATCCGGCGGGCGTACTCACCAACGTACTCCGACGTCGCCATGTAGATCATGCGGTCCTCGTGGCTCTTGGGCATGCCCGCATTGGGCTGGACCGAGATCGGCTTGTCGCTGCAGCGGGCCAGCCGATCGACCACATCCAGCAGCGCCGCCGGACCTGAGCCACAGTTCGCCCCAAGCACGTCAATCGGCTGGCCCTTCAGAAACTCAACCACCTCTTCCGGCGTCATCCCGTATCGCGTTTTCTGCGTTTCGAGAAAGGCCACCTGAGCGATCCGCGGCAGATCCGGCGCCACCTCGGCCGCCACACGAATCGCATCGAGCAGCTCATAGACGTCACTGAACGTCTCGAGCATGATGAGATCGACCTCGCCCTCGACCAGCGCCGCAATCTGCTCCCGAAAGATGGCCCGGCGATCGTCCGCGGGCACCGCCTGTCCGGGTGAGACATCCTGGCCGTGCAGCGGGCCGACCGCGCCGGCCACCCAGACCTTGTCCTCGGACGCCTCGCGCGCCAGCCGCGCCCCGGCAAGATTGATCTCTCGCACCTTGTCGGCCAGCCCGTGGCGAGCAAGCTTGTGGCGGTTGGCCCCGAACGTGTTCGTCTCGATGATCTGAGCGCCGGCCTGAATGTACTCGTGATGAATGTTCTTCACCAGATGCGGACGCATGAGGTTCACATTGTCGTAACACTGATTGATGTAGATGCCGCGGCGATAGAGCAT